>CAJTJP010000008.1 GCA_910576855.1 Erysipelotrichales bacterium | reverse complement strand
TTTTTTTTGAAATATCCATTGGCAACATCAACTGGATTGCGGTATAATAATTACCGTAATTAGGTTCTGTAAATGTCGTGATTTCCATAACCTAATTATACTAAAAAACCAGAGTTCTTTCATTATGAATTTCTCTGGTTTTTTATTTTTGGGCTGCTTTCTTATGCGTTACAGCCCCTTTTTTACTTTATAATGATTTTATTTTTTGTTGCTCCTTATAGGCAGCTAATTTATCTTTCTTACAGAAGCTCGCAAAGGCACATCCTTCACATTGCGGATTACGTGCCGTACAGCTGTAACGACCGAAAAAGATAAATAAATGATGCGCTCTGTTCCAACGCTCACGCTTTATTTTACGCTTCAGTTTTTCCTCTACCGTTTCCACGTTATCATACACCTTCGCAAGTCCTAAGCGCTTTGCGATTCGCTCTACATGCGTATCCACCGCAAAGGAAGGAATATCGAACCAAACGCTGCGAACGACATTGGCAGTTTTGCGCCCCACTCCCGCCAAAGCCGTTAATTCATTCATTGCGCTCGGTACTTCACCGTTCTTTTCTGCAATCGCTTTTGCCAATGCCTGAATGCTTCTTGCCTTGTTGCGATAAAGCCCGATTCGTCGGATTTTTTGTTCAATTTCTTTAATATCCGCATTCGCAAGCGCCTGCGGTGTCGGAAAAGCCTCAAACAATGCCGGCGTAATCTTATTTACCGCTTCATCAGTTGTTTGCGCCGACAATACGACCGCTACGATCAATTCAAACACATTACGATGAAGCAATTCACAATGCGCATTGGGAAAGCGCCGTTCCAGCTCATCCAAAATTTCATCTGTCGTCATTATTTACCATCCTCATAATCCTGTGCCGTAAAATTACGTTTTTTCCATTCAATCAATATCCGTTCAATATAATCAAAGCTTCGTTTATTATACATCAGCGCCTCTCTCAGCGCATATAAAATCAGCTTTTGCTCATATTGCTTCAACCAATCACTCAAGCGCTGCATTTCCGGTTGCGAAAGCGGACGCGCAAATTCCTCCTCAAATACCTCAAATAAGGAACGATCAAAGCTCATTGTCTTATCAGTTAAGCGATCTTCAAACACACCGTCAATCAAAAAAGCAATTTTCTTATTGTCATATGCAATGCTCAAATATCCCTTTTGCGTCAATCTTGATAATAAATTATCGATCTGAGCTTCATCAAGCTTCATTTTATTAGCTAAAATACCATGAGCAATCGGTATATTATGCTCATTCATAAAATCAATCAGCAAAATCAGCATACATTCCTCACAAGACAAGCTGAGTTTATCAAAACGATCTAATATGTAAGCTCTGCGATCAATAAATTTTTCATTCCACCACTTCATTATCTTCCCTCTTCCTTCATGCGGAAAAACACCTGCTCCAATGAATCAATATCCAAATACAATTCAAAGGAAGCATTTTCAATTCGATAAACAGGTCGCTCATAGCCATAGCCGATACTGATTTCGCAATCCTTCATGCCATAACTTTCTTCGGCAACA
Organism: Erysipelotrichales bacterium; assembly: GCA_910576855.1. Lineage (GTDB taxonomy): Bacteria > Bacillota_I > Bacilli_A > Erysipelotrichales > Erysipelotrichaceae > C-19. Next base: position 96,226 of record CAJTJP010000008.1, on the reverse strand, counting down.
GCGATCGCCTTATCGTAATCAAGCTGTGCCAAGGAACGCGTTGTCAGCTGTTCACCGTTTTCATTAAACCAATAATAATTTTCTTGATCGGCACCGCTGTAAATCACATATGCAAATACATGACGATCCAGCTCTTTGATTTCCCTATGTGATTTCAGTATTGTTTCCTGTTGCACCGCGATTTTTTCATCATAATGAATCGCCGGTCCGCTGATAAATACGCTGATTTCTAACCATATCACCGTAAGCAGGATACAAAATAAGCCAATCGTTAAGATGAATTGACGAAATGAGAATCCCTTTCGTTCATGTTCCATAATTTCACTTCCGCTTCTCTCTTTATTATACATGATTTTTAATTATTTGTCTTGTGATAAAAAAAGAAAAGCCCATTATCCACAGGCAATTTCATTGATTATTTCCTTACACATACGGGCACTGCGAGATGCCGCAAGCGCAACATATTCCTGATAAGTCAAATGGTTATTATCATGAACGGCAATATCCGATAAGGAACGCAAAATCACAAAAGGAACTTGAAAACGCGTACATGCCTGAGCGATTGCACCGGCCTCCATTTCGGCACAAAGCGCACCGCTGTATCGGTGAAGCAAGGAATCTACTATATAAAGGTCGATAAATTGATCGCCGCTGGCAATCAAACCGCTGTGGTTTCGCACCTGCATTTTCTCACATACTCGTTTGCAGCTGTCGCACAAAGCCTGATCGCTGTCAAAATACAAGCCTATGCCTTCATCTCCGTCAACCGGGCTTGTATCGAAATCATGCTGAACCACACGCGTGCCGATTACTACATCAAGCACCTCTTGAGCATCACACAGACCGCCTGCCGTACCAATATTAATAATTGCTTGAGGACGATAATTGGTAATCAGCATTGCCGCAGCCATAGCCGCATTGCCTTTCCCGACGCCGCTCAACATGATTACGATGCTTTGGTTTTCAAGCTTTCCCTCCCAAAAGGCAAATGAATCCTTGATTACCTTTTTAGAATCAGTTGTAAGCTTCAGCATTTCATCTACCTCAGCCTGCATTGCCGCTATTAACGCTATCATTGCTTACCTCCTGCACTATCCTTTTTACAGATTAAAAAATATTTTTCACCGCTTTGAATACCGGGTATGGTAAAATCGGTATAAATCTCAACCGCAAAGCCGATTTCCTTTAAGCATTCAAGCACACGCTGCGGCTCATATACTCGCTGAACATGCTGCTCAAGCATCGGGCGGGCTGCTTCATCATAAAAGATGAAATTATGATAAATACAATCATCCTGTGCACTGATGGTCCATTCATATGCAGTATTGTCCATATATCCGGCTTCACAATATTCCTGTGAAAATTCCGTTAAACGATCCGGTGTGTGCATATCAAACAACAAGAATCCGTGTTCGTTCAAATGCTCATACGCTTGAGTAAAAAATAAGCGCCAATCATTAAAATCAGTCAGATAATTGATACTGTCACAAAAACAGAGAATTGCATCATAAGATGCAAAAGACTTCATGCATCTCATATCGAAGCAATGCCAGTCAACAGCTTCACTGCCCTTTTTTGCCTGTGCCTGATTCAGCATAGAGTGACTGATATCGCCCGCCGTCATATGATAGCCTTCATTCGCCAGAGCCAGTGTAATTTCACCGCTGCCGCATGCAACCTCTAACAGCTGTCTGCCGCTTACATGCTGCTTCACAAGCTTCACCCATGCAGCAGTTGCTTCATCATCCTGTACTAACGTATCATAATAGGCGGCCAGCTTCTCATACATCAGCATGTGATATCCACACTCACTAAATCCGCATACAGCTGTTCCAAGCGATAAACAGAGCGTTCCTCATCTAAAAAGATATGTACGATGATCGTATGCAGATCGACTAAAATCCACGGGCTTTCCTTATCGCCCTCTTTGCTTCTGACGGCAATTCCCGCCTCATGTGCACGATCAATTACATTTTCAGCCAAGGCAGCTGCCTGTCTTACACTGCCTGCCGATGCAATCACCGTATAATCAATATACGGATTCAACGGCTGATATTCATAAGCGATGATATCATGCGCTTTCTTTTCTGACAATGCGTTGATTACAATTGTTAATTCATGATTCATTTGCTTTCTGCTTCTCCTTTATTAAATATTCTGCTTGTTGTTTTACGACAAGACGATATCCGGCCTTTAAATTCTGTCTGCATAAAGCGATCGCTGCCGAAGAATCATAGCCGCGTGACGGATCCAGCTTATCACTGACATAAACAATCATGGAAAGCTTGCTTATATCGCTTCCCTTCACATGATGATAAATTGCCCTGCGAATATTCTTGTTATGAATACCGAAGGCTTGACTGACATAATAGGCAGCCGCATAGCCATGCCATATCGCAGCTGCTTCCGTCAAACAATTTGGATCCAAATGCGATAAATATGACTTAAGGCGCTGCTTGTCCCATTCTTTGCAGACATCATGCAGAATCCCGGCACAATAGGCCTCCTCAGTCGATACGTGATGGCACTTTGCCAGTTCTGCGCACAGTGCGGCAACACTTTGCGAATGCGCAAAGCGCCGCTCACTCATACGCGCCCTCGCAAAGCTGTCTAAATATAAGTAACGCTTTGCCATAAGAGCCTTAACGCTTTTCGGCAAAAGCCAAAGACCGTGTCCCTCACGTATTTCACTGCTTGAAATATTGATCAGCTTTCGATTCATTTTTTGATGCGGATAAGCGCAGGTAATCGTCTCGCCATTGCGCGGAAATACATAAAATTCGATCAGCTTTGACAATTCCTCGATATCCTTCCATTTGGAAAGCTGCATCGCCTGATCATTTCCGATCAGCCATACGAAGTGATGCTGCGGATAACGTTTTTTCAGTTCTTTTACCGTAGCTATCGTATAGGAATAGCCTTCACGCTGCTGTTCCAACAGACAGAGCCGAAACCGCTTATCGTATGAAATTGCCGCATGTACCATTTCATTACGCAGTTGATTATCACTCAGACCGCGTTTTTTTAACGGCGTTATATTGCTTACCATAAACCAAACCTCTTGTGCCAAATGATGCTTCAACACATGGCGTGCCAAAGCGATATGCCCAAGATGAATCGGATCGAAGCTTCCGCCGATCACAGCGATTTTCATATTACAGCTCCATTAAATTTTTCTTACTGCGACGATACAGCACCATCGTTCTGCCGATGATCATTACGATTTCGCTGTGAGTTGCCGCTGCAATATCATAAGCAGCTTCTCTTACCGCAATACTCGCTGTTTTCAACAATGAGATTTTAACTAATTCATGAGCCTCTAAGGAATCGGAAATCGTCTTGATCAAATTATCACTAATATTATCTTTTCCGATTTGAAATAACGCACGCTGTCCCTGTGCAATTTTACGCAGTTTTTGTTTTTCTTTATTGTTCAGCATTAAATCATCGCCTTTCTGAATGTTACGGATACCGCTTTATCTACATAAATATGAATATCTTTTACATCACCGCTGATACAAAACCAGCCGAGACCGTGGATTACCACATCTAGCTTTTCCTTACTTTTTTTCGTATAGCTGAAGCGCTTCATTGATTCAAAGGATTCACTCAGTGAAGGAGCTAATAACGTACCCATATGAGTATGCCATAAAGCATCGGCGCTTAAGGCCTTTCCTCGATGCAGCTTTAAGCTCGGGGCAAAATAACCAACGCAGGTTACCTTTTTCCCGCCGAGCAGATCTAAGCGAGCCAAGCCGCCGACAGCCAATGACTGATCCTCGTACAGCTGATAGCTTCTGGCCTTTAAGCGACGATCGGGAATGAGCTGCTTCAACAGTGATTCATCACCGACCGTTAAATAGCTGTCCTTGCGTGTCAATCCGGGAGTATCATACAGCGTGTAATCGCCCATATCCATTTCCACAAGGTCTAACGTCGTACCGGGATGTCTTGAGGTTGTCAGTGTATTTTTTTTCAATAAGCCGTTCAACAGCGTGCTCTTACCGGCATTTGCCATACCGATGACCGCTACATCCCTTCCCTCACGATAATATCCGATGGCCTTTTCTACCTCTTGCAGCGAATGATTCTCTTTATCAAACGCATGCTTGACCAAGTCGCCGCAGATAACCAGACCTGCAATCGCAATACCGAAATCTTGTAGACGCTGCATCATAAAATCAGCCAGCTTTTGATTTCCTGTCGTTTCCGGAAGCAGATCACGCTTTGTCGCTACAAGCACGATCGTTTTACCCTGCAGATGCCGATTCAAGCCGGCAATCAGATTTGCTTCAAAATCAAATAAATCAACGACCCATAAAATTAATGCGTTTAAGGATGAAACCTTGCGCAGCACCGTATCGGGATCGATTCCCGTTTTCATTGAAATCGTCACATCATCATAATGTGATATGCGAAAACAGCGCTGACAATAATCAGCATCATGCTTCGGCGAATAGCCAAGCTTATCACTGTATTCATATTGCAGAATTGCTCCGCAGCCCTTACATCGTTTGTTCATCATATTCTCCTCTGTGCAGCTTGCCCTGTAAAGCAAGTACATGAAAAACCATATTTTCAAAAAAGCGATTTACCTTGGTGCACTTCAAATCCTTTTGTGCTACCGGTGTCGTTAAAATCGTATAAAAGCCGAGTCTGTTGGCCCCTAACATATCCGTCAACAGCTGATCACCCAATACCGCAATCTGCTTAGCCGCTAAACCGCTGTCCCGCATCATTTTTTTATATGTTTTTTTCAACGGCTTCTGCGCAAACGGATATACCTCAACATCGAGTCCGTCCGCAAAGGTTTCTACTCGCTCCCTAACATTATTGGATACTAAAACGACCTTTAAGCCGCTGTCCTTTACATTTTGAATAAATTGCTTCACCGATTCGTCCGCAACCGCCACATCATGAGCTACCAGTGTATTATCTATGTCACATACAAGCTGTTTGATTCCCATTGAAATCAATCGCTTTATATTTAATTCGCGATATGAGCGAATATAACAATCCGGAGTAAATAGTTTTTTCACGTAGACTGCTCCTTCTCTATATACGATTAGTATTTTAACATTTTTAATCACGAATGAAAAGCAATTCAGTAAAACGATTGAATCATTTTGATATAAAAAAGACCTCAGAAACTATGAGGTCATGTTACATAAAGCTTCGATAATAAAGCGGAAAGCTTAAGTGCTCATTCAGCTTTTCCAATAAAATTTCAAATGCTGCAGTATCAAATACGATACAGTCCACATAAGCATAGACCGTTCCTATAGCACCGCCGATCATGCGAGCGATATTGTTTTCATAAAACAGCTCCTGAAGCTCTTTTTCCAGCTGTTGCCGTACCAATGCGATCTGTTCCTTTTCCTGTTCGATTTCATAATAAAGATAACCGTATTCACTGCCGAAGCGCTTTGCTTCCTCACAGCTGTCGTTTTCCTGATTCAGTAATTCATTCTGTAATAAGGAATTCGTAGTAATGATCAGCTTCATGTCCTTACGCAGTGTATCACCGCTGATGCATTGATCCAACTTATAGGCTGCATAGATTGCGCACGGCTCTTGATATTCGCTCCATTCCTCATCGATTACGATATCACAGATATCCTCATAGAAATTAGGCAATAAACAATAGTTTTCGGCATCCTCTTTCGGTTGATTCAAAATCTGCAGGTCACCGATTCGTGCCTCTAATTCAATTTCGCCGATAAAAAGCTCCAGCATCGCAGTCGCAATTTGATGCTGCTTTGTTTCCTCAAGTCCCTGCAATGCCTTACTGTAAATTGCCGTATCGATACATTTTGCCTCATGATTGATTTCATAATAGATTGTAAAATCAGTACCGCTGTAGATTTCATCATCAAGCTTCAGCTGCGCATGAAGCGCACTTTGAGATAACGGCTGACGATAACCGCTGATGATCCAATCATCGATCAATTCCTTAGGCGCACTCTTTTTTAACAGCGCACAAATATATTGTTTTGTCTTATTCATGCCGCCGTTGAAGGTCAGTTCAAAAAAGCCGTCCTGCCATTCCAATTCCGCACTCGCATCACAAACGCTCTGTACCTGTAGATTGACCTCCTTGCGAAGTTCCGCAAGCAGCTCCTCGTCTTGATTGCGGAAGGCCTGTTCGATTTCCTGATATACCCCCATAAAGTATTTCCAAAAGTTTTTTACACGATATCTTGTATCCATAGCTTACTCCTTATGCTGCTGATTGATCAAGCAATACTGATGCAGATCGTTTTCTTCATCTACGATTGTATTCATTAGTATGAAGCCCATTTTTTCAAGCCACAGTGCCATATCCTTTTGATAGACTTCGGCACTGACATCCATATCCATGATATCACCCTCATCGATCAACTCTCGTACCATACGCTCGGCAATACCGTGATTACGTGCCGTGGTATCGGTAATAATCATATCGAGATGAAAGTAATGCTTCCGCTTAAAATCCTTCATCCAACGGCTGGAAAACATATCCCAGTGCTTGATTAAATAAAGACATTGCTTTGCACCGAGCTTTTTCACAAAGCGAACAAAGCGCAGATTCATTTTACATAAGCGCTTATAATATTCCTTTTGCTGATAACGGCGAGAATCACATACGATCATAATGGTGTGCATATCCTCACTGTCAGCCAAAAACAGCGCTTCAGGCGCTATTGCATATAAATATTGTTTAAAGTAAAATACCATACATTCCTTACGCTTTGCTTCATCGGGAAAAGCAATCTGAAATAACGGACTGAAGTAAAAGGCCTCTGCCAGCTTTTCAGGTAAATCCTGCAGTTGTGATGGTGTGCATTGGTATAAATTTTCTAATGCCATAGTATCACCGATTCCTTACTTGTAATCGTTACTTACTACTCAATTATAACATAACCGTAAAGCGGTGTGCAAATAATCCTGTATGCTGCAAAGGGAATAAAACCGTTAAGCGCTTGTAATTGATATGCCTTGATGAAGCTTTCTTACTGTATGATTAACTGTCGAATTAATCAATGCTTGCTTTATTTTAAAACAAGCTGAATCAGAAACAAAAGCTGATCACGTAATAAATGTGCTGATTCATATATTTGTCTATCAGCTGCATTTATAGGATTGTGCTTGAATTTTTCGCTTGATAAGCATACAATAGTAGCTATATCAATTACGGGAGTGATTTTATGATGAATAAAAATAAAGAAGATTTAAAGAAAATACGTCCGTGGATATTGCTGGTGACTTATACGATTCTGTTTGCGGCATTTGTATTTCGCTTTGATGTTGTAACATCGGTATTTTCAAGCTTTATCGGTATGTTTCAATCTATTTTATATGCGATCGGCTTCGCCTTTGTGATCAATGTCGTTATGGTAAGAGTAGAGAAGCTGCTGAAGCATGTGATCAAAGAAGGCTCCTTCTTGCATCGTTTCAAACGCGGCATTGCGATTACCTTGTCCTTGATTATTGTATTCGGTATTTTGATTTTGATGTTTTCAATTATCGTACCGCGTATTTTAGAGAGTTTTGTGCAGCTGTTGAATAACTTGTCGGGATTATTATCGGGTATTGTCGAAAACATTGATAAAATGTTGACTACATTGAATATTGATTATCAGCTGACCGATATCGGTCAAATTCGTGAACTGTTAAATATGGGCAGTATGGATTGGGCTAAAATTTCTTCACAGGTACTCGGCTTCTTATCCAACAGTGCCGGGGGTATTTGGGACAACGCGATGTCCTTTACCGCTCGCTTTGCGATTATCTTTACCGGCTTTATGTTTTCCTTGTACTTATTATCCGGCAAAGAAAGCTTTATTCGCCAAACACGCAAAGTTGTTGTGGCAGCCTGCGGCGCAAATCGTTCTAAAACAATCTTTTATTGGGGAACACGTGCCAATCAGATTTTTACCGGCTTCATTACCGGACAGCTAGTTGAAGCAGGTATTTTATGGGTTCTTTATTTCGTTACGATGAAGCTGTTTCAATTCCCCTATCCCGAGCTGATTTCCACATTGATTGCGATTTGTTCGTTAGTTCCCGTATTCGGATCCATGTTTGCGATGAGTGTCGGTGCAATTCTGATTCTGTCGGAAAACTTCTCAACCGCGGTACTGTTTGTCATTTACTATCAGCTGATGCAGCAATTTGAGGATAATGTCATCTATCCGCGAGTTGTCGGCAATTCCGTCGGTCTTCCGGGTCTTTGGGTACTGCTCAGTATCTTTGTGTTCGGAGCACAGTTCGGAATTATCGGTATGCTTTTGGCAGTGCCGACTACAGCATTCTTTTACGCAATGTTTACACATTATATCAATGAAATCTTAAAGAAGCGTAAAATCAGTATTACCGATACAGAAATGATCACTGCTGATGAACAAGATAATGTTTACAGCTTCAAGCAGCCTAAAGAAAGCGATTCGCAAACAACTGAAAAGGAATAAAATGAATATGCCCCTGTTATTCAGACAGAGGCATTTTTTTGTTTATCGTAAAGCATAGATTATTCTGCAATCGTGTAATAAGTACTTCTCGCTTTTCCGTTTCGCTTCAGTAATCCGTTATCAACCATTTTATTAAGGATTCGAGCAGCGGTAGAGATGCTCGTCTTTAATAATTGAATAACATCATTCCTTGTGACAGCACCGTGTAACCGTGCATACTCCATAATCTTTTCTTCTTTGTCAAACAACGGTTTCTTGTATCTGACAGAAAAATTATCTGGACATTCAACATACAAGGCAGAATTGTTTGCTGCTTCATATTTCGCATTTATATTAGGTAAAATAATCTTAAAAGCATTTTTTGTAGTTTCAATGACAGGCGTTTCATCATATCCTTCATATGCCTGCATTATTTTCCCCATTCCGGTACCGTATGCCTCAATCAGATGCAATCGATAAAATACATTCGCAAGATCTTGATTTCTGCATACAGAAATACCTAACATAATATCCTCGGATTCAATCCCATACATTAAACCACCGATTGATACAAATTCAATTCGATTATCATAAATACTGATAAACGAACCGGCACTGAAAGAATAATCACGATGAATTAACATATTCATTAAGGCTTCTCTCACAGCAATTTCCGGATAGTCTCTGACATCCGTTCGCAACAACTTCTCTATAGTAGCACGTGTTTGATTACGAAAATCAATAAAATCATAAACATCATTCATCTGGCGCAGCAGCGATCCGCTGAATTCACGCCGATCCTTAAACACTGATTGATCCGTACCTTGAAAAACAGCTACCTTTATAGTATGAAGAAATTGATCGGATAAAAGCAATCCCAAGTTACTGTAAAGATTATCCTGATCAATCATTTTTAAAGTACGCATTTGTTGAGTTCCGAATTCAATATTACGTAGTGAAAATTCTGTTTTCGCTGCTTCAAAAGTAAGCTCTTGATTTAAGCTGCGCATTGCTTCAAAACGATCACCGTCTGTCTCTTTAATCATGCGTCGAATTGCTAAATCACTGGCAGGTACAGAGGAATTCCCCTGCCTCACATATACCCCTTCCGGTCGCATTCCTTTTTTAATCAGATAATAAGGACGATCCGTTCCCTGCTGAACATCGACAGCGATAATTTTTTTACCCGCCTTCTCAATCGTTTCATAATGTATAAACATTGTTACATCAGGTTTAATTGAATCTCTGACCATATTGCTGAGCTGTAAAGACACACTGTCAGGATTGTCTACACCAATCACTTCGCCGTCATCTTGAACACCGATATACAATTTACCGCCGTTGCAATTAGCGAATGCAATAACTTCTTTTTTTATCTCATCTGAAACACTTTCTTTTAATTCTATGGTTTCGCTTTCTCTAAACAGCATTCTGCCATCTCCTTTGCCTTGTTGATGGTCTTATTGTAGCAAATCGGTTCATTCGTGTCAATCGTAATGAACCGATTATGACACGATAGTGAACCGATATTATTTTAATGTGATTATGTTCCAGTTATTTATTAACAGAACGGAATTCATATTAGCCCTTTTTAATCGCATCGATCGGACGCTGACGAGCAATTCTTAAAATCGGCACTGCCCCGGATATGAGCGCGATCAATAATACGATGACAATCAACAGTAACGGCTGTCTCAAGGTGATAATCACCGGTGAAATCACAATACCTACCGTTTCCATCGCATACTGATTTACAAGGAAGCTGATTACAAACAAGAAGATCAAAGTCACAATATAAGCAATTACTGCCAGCACCAATGCTTCCCAGATAAAGATCTTAATAACATCTACACTTCTTGCGCCGATTGAACGTAAAATGCCAATATCCTTGCGACGATACGTGATAGATACGACGATAAAATTCATCATCAGTACAGCCGCAAAGATAAAGAATGCGATACTTGCAATAAAGAATACCTTAGTCGCAAATTCAGCGAAACTTTTAATACTTTGAACATCATTAGTTGCCATTGTTTTTGCATAAAATTCCTGATCAATCGGATAGTTCTCCAACAGTTTACGACATTCATTGCCATCGGCACTGATAAGAATGCCGCCCAAATACAGTGGGTCGCTGATATGCGGTTCAAGCAGTTCCTTATTCACGTAAGAAGTATGTTCCACCGCATCAAGCATATTCATACCGTAGTTATCCGGCAGAATTACTCCCTTTATTGTAATCTTTTGCTCAATCAACGCACTATTATTAAAATAGTTTTCATACCTCATCGTGAATTTTTTACCGATCACCTGTTTTGCCATATCTTTAATTATACGCTCCTTTTCAGCTGCCGGAAGCGTCATAAAGGCATCATCATAAAGCGACGGAAAGCTGCTTGAAGCGGATAAATGATAGTTATTTAATTCAGAGAGACTCCATAAGACCTCATGCTTTTGTAAATGATCTGTCTGTCGAAGCTGATTACCGTCATAGTAAGTGAGCGTCTTCTTCGGATAAGCCATTCCGTCCCCATATGTTATATTGCCGTTTTTTAAAGATTCCTCCTGATACATTAATTGATAAGTCTCACGATTTAAATAATTGCTTTTTTCCGGTTGAACAGATTGAACAAAGCCATCTTTTACATACAAATAGCTGCTGTTTTGTTGAACCTGGGAATAAAACTTTCTGAATTGATTGTATTCTTCCTCTTTCATCTGTCCTTCCGGAATCATATGCAGAAACTTATATTTTGAATAATCCTTTTCCTTTACGATTGCCGAGACATTGAGCCATTGATCTAAAATCGGCAGCTGTACTTTTTCTAATAATTCAGTTTCATTTTTAGGCTTTATAAGCTTTCCCTGCTGATCATTAATTCCGTGTTCGATGATTAAATCCGCCAAGTAGGAACTAATCGCAATTTCCTGATTGTTTTTCGGAAAATGACCGATGATGCTTGATTTGTCATATCCGACAGCACTAAAGTCATTTGCTTCCGTCAAATAGAAATGATCTAAGCCGGAATCATAGTAAGCATTTCGCTCCTTAACTTGAATTCCCATACCTACTGAATTGAATTGATATAATGCTGAATCATATTGCTTCGCTGTTTTTTGCGGCAATGCGTTGATCAGCTTCACCGCATCAGCTTTGTTGATTTCATTCATACGATCCTGCCAACCGATATAAACATTTCCGTCCGCATCAATATCGTTTCTTTGAATCGACAATAAATGCTCATCATGTTCCTGCATTGCCTTATATTGTGCATTGGCTCCGTTAAATTGTCCGATACAATCGGATAAAGCCAAACATAAGAGTGCAAACGAGGTTAAAAGGATCGTAAAAATCATTCGCAGCTTTTTATGCTTAAAGCAGGTAATGCCTAAATGAAAGCAGTCTTTAAACGGTAAATGAGACGCGATCGGTATAAATTCCTTTTGGTCTGCCTCTACCGCAGCGTTCGTATCTTCTACAACCGCCCCGTCGGAAAAGGTAATGATACGATCGGCATAAGTTTTCGCCGCTTCTTCATCATGACTGACAACAATAACAAGCTTCTCCTTAGAAAGCTCTTTTAAGGTTGTAAATATTTCCTTACCCGTCGCTGAATCTAAAGCACCGGTAGGTTCATCAGCCATTAAAATCTGAGGTTTTTTGATTAAAGAACGTGCAATCGCAACACGCTGTTTTTGTCCGCCGGATAACTCATTGGGGTATCGATTTTCATAACCCTTTAAGCCGACTGTTTCCAGTATCTGTGCAATTTGTTCATGATCTGCTTCCTTTTGCTGAAGCTGATAGGATAAGGCAATATTCTTTTCAATCGTATATTCCTCAATCAAATAAAACTCTTGAAAGATAAAGCCGATATACGTATTGCGATACGCATCAAAATCTGCCTGTGAAAAACTTTTGGTACTCTTTTGATGGATCATCAATTCCCCGCTGTCCGCTTGATCCAAGCCACCGATAATATTCAGCAGCGTTGATTTTCCCGATCCGCTTTTTCCTAAAATAAAAACCATTCCGTGATCGGCAAACTTTAAATTGACATCTTTTAAAGCATGCACTTTTACTCCTTTTCCGGTACGATATGTTTTTGATACATGTGATAGTTCAAGCATATGCATTCCTCCTCTGTACTTTCTGTACTGGTTGTACTAATACAGTACACCCAAATAAATGTTTTGTCAACAGGAATATAAAAAAATTCACCTTAACTCATTATGAAAAAATGAAATGATTGTGTATGCATATTCTTTTTATATCGGGAGCAAATGTTTTAAACAAATAGAAAAATATTTGTCTTTACCATTGACAAATAGTATTATATTCGTTATGTTAGACTCGGAGGAAGAAAAATGAAAAGTTATTCCTCAAGGGAGATCATCAAGCTCCTTAAGCATGACGGTTGGTTTGAAGTAGCTTGTGCAGGAGATCATCATCAGTTTAAACACCCTCATAAAAAGGGACGTACAACTGTTAAACATCCTGACAAGGATATCCCCATCAAAACCTTAAGGAGAATTGAGGAACAATCAAGACTGAAATTTCGTTAGTCCTGATTCTCCAATTTTATTAAAATAGGAGGCCAATATGAAAAAAGCAGAGCGTTATTTTTATCCGGCAGTATTTACGTATGAGAAAGGTAAAGAGATTGCGGTGGATTTCCCCGATTTAAAAGCTGCGACAAGCGGTGTAGACGATAAGGATGCTTATCTTTCTGCCCGTGAATTGCTTGGTTTAGTGCTGGCAGGCATGGAAGAAGATGAAGCTGATATCCCTGATCCTACCCCACTATCTGATATTCCTTTACAAGATAATGAGCGTGTCGTATTAATCGATGTTTATATGCCGTCAGTCCGCATGGCTAATCAAAATCGTGCAGTTAATCGTACTGTCACATTACCGGCTTGGTTGAACGCGGCTGCTTTAGAAAGAAATATTAACTTTTCACAGTTGCTTCAAGAAGCTTTAAAGAAACAGCTGCATTTGAACTAGCTTTAAAATAACATGAAAAAGTACGGTAACAACGTGAAGTACCGTACTTTTTATATAACTAAAAATATATTACGTTCTCATTTCCCTACCACAACGACAGCTGCTCCACCTGCTGCTTCTGAAAAAACTCACGTGCAAATTTCATATAATCGATACACACTCCTTGAGCCTCGCTTAACGGTCCAAGTCGCTCATAAAAAGCCTTTTTATAGGCTGGATCAAGCTTTCTGTTTCGATAAAGCTGCTCATACGGCATAATCAAATGCGGATAATGGAGTCTTAACATCTGAAAGAACTTCACTTTTGTTTCCCCGTGTAAATACAAAGGCGCAAATGTCGCATAATCAGCATTAGCCTGCTTTGTCAACTCCAACATTGATAATAACGAAGCCTCATCATCATTGAGATACGGCATCACAGGCATCACATGAATTCCGGTAACTGCCTTTGTCTGCTGCTTGATTTCGGTAATTGCGCGTAGGCGCTGTTGTATCCCTTTCGCATTCGGCTCTATAATCGAAGCCATCTTCTCATCAAGCGTTGTAATAGTAACAGCGATATTCACAAAGGTGACCTCGGCAAGCTGATTGATTAAATCAATATCACGCAATATCAAATCTGACTTTGTAGAAATAATACAAGGGGTACGATAACGAATTAAAAGCGGCAGCACCTCTCGCATAAGCTCATACTTCGCTTCCATCGGTTGATAGGAATCACTGACTGAACCGATATTCACCAGCTGTCGCTTCCAATGCGGTGAAGCAAGCTGCTTTTCCAGCTGTTTGGCAATATTTACTTTCACATATATATCATCATAAAAGCTGTCATCATTCAAATAACGCTGTGAATAAACAGCAAAACAATAAGCACAGCGGTGCGCACAGCCGCGATAAACATTCATATCATACTCATACGGGCCGATACGATGCGGCAGTTTACGAAATGCCTTTTTACATGTGATTTCATGAATCTTCTTTACAGAATGCTCCATAATTCCTCCAACGCATGAATCTCATAATCGGGAATGACTGAAGACGCATTTTGCTGCTTATCCGCATGAAACCAAACAGAAGCGATTTGAGAGCGCTGAGCGCCTAAGATGTCACAATTCAGCGAATCACCGACCACAAGCATCTGTTCTCGTTTACAAGGCACCTTTTTACACACATAATCAAAGTAGGCACGATCAGGTTTTTGATAACCGATTTCCTCTGAAACGAATACCGCTTGAAAAAACGGCAACAGCTGACTGTCCTTTAAACGCCGATACTGCGTTTGTGCAGTACCGTTTGTGATTATGTACAAGGAATATTGCTTGCTCAATTCTTTAATCACCTCATATGCTCCGTCAATCAGATCATGTCCTTCATTTAAGCATTTGCGATAATACGCTTCCATCAATATGCCGTCATACGGTAAGTTGAAATAGCTGCACAGCTTTGAAAAACGAGTATCAAAAATAGTCTGCTTGGTGATTTCCCCTTTTTCAAAACGATCCCACAGCTTCTGATTCACTTCCTTATAATACGCTTCACATGACTTTCGATCTGGTACCGGAAAGTATGTAAATACACTTCGCAAACCGTTTTCTTCACTTTTTTTAAAATCCAACAGAGTACCGTCCGCATCAAATAACAGTGCCTGATACTTCACATAATCACTTCCTTTATTTCAATGATTCATTCTGTTTCTATTATACAAAAAATCACTTAGAAATAATAGGCATATTCAAAGGAAAAACTTTACCGATAACGCTGTCAAAGATAAGTGCAGGGTTTCATAATGAAAAAAAGTATGTTAAAATAAAGTAACTCAATAAAGAATCTTGTAAAAAAGGAGATGTTACCCATGCAAAAACTTGTTTCCTTGCGAAAAAGCCTGTTACTGCTTATTGCCGTATTTACTTTATGTGCTTGTTCCTCAACGATGAAGATCGACATTGATACGATAATCATCAATGATACAGAATATACATCTAATCACAGCGATTATCAAAAAATCGAATTAACCAAGGATCAATTCGATGATAAAATTGTGATCTGTATCCCGGAAGGAGCCGTCGGTTACTCATGGGTTCCCTTTTCCTACAGTGATTCGCTCAAGCTTGTAAAGGAAGAAAAAATCACAAGAAAGCTATCAAAGAATATTGACGGTGAATCAAAATATGCACAACAATTTACCTTTCAGATTGAGAAGGGTGCGGGTGCGGAAATAGTATTAAAAAAGCGGTTTATCGATGATAAAGAAAAACAGCTCCATGACGACACCATTCAATGGCACAGTGAATTAGAAATTGTAATACCGTAAGAAAATAAGCCAAAACGGCAATCACGCTGTCTTGGCTTTTCTTTGTTTATTTATTTCTGCATCCAAGTTTCGTCGTTCGGATCCTGTTTCCAAGCGTTCAGTTTCGCTAAATCCGCTTCCTTGATATAGGATTTTTCCAACGCTACTTGAATTAATTCGCTGTAGTTGGATAAGGTCGCAAACGGTGTATTCAGATCCGCAAAGGTTTTGGTTGCCTTCGGCAGCTCATACGTAAAGATGGCAACGACACCTAATACAACCGCACCTGCATCACGCAGTGCTTCCACAACACCCTGTACCGAACCGCCGGTAGAGATCAAATCCTCAACGATGACTACTTTATCACCCGCTGCGATTTTCCCCTCGATCTTATTTTCCTTGCCGTGTGTCTTATTAGAAGAACGCACATACCCCATCGGCAGATTCATTTTTTCCGCTGTCATTGCCGCCCATGGAATTCCGGCTGTAGCCGTACCCATTAAGCAATCTGCGTCCGGATATGTTTCCTGAATCAGTTTGACAAAGCCGTCCACCACAACGCTTCTTTTTTCAGGAAAGGAAAGCACCAATCGATTATCGCAATAAATCGGACTCTTAATTCCGCTTGCCCATGTGAACGGTTCCTCAGGGCGTAAAAAGACTGCTTGAATATCTAATAGATTTGCTGCTACTGCTCTTTCTGTACTCATCTTATTTTCCCTCCATGACTGCTTCAATTTCATGATATGTTGCGACACTGTCCTGTGCCGTGGTGATAGAGCGTCCGACCACGATATAGTCACAGCCCTGCTCATATGCATACTGCGGTGTAGCGACGCGCTTTTGATCGTCCTTTGAATCATCTGCCAAGCGAATCCCCGGTGTTACGGTCAAAAATTCGCTACCGCATACCTCGTGGATCGCTTTTGCCTCATGAACCGAACAAACCACACCGTCCAAGCCGCTGTCCTTTGCCAGCTTTGCATAATGAAGCACACAATCCTGTACGCTTCCGACTATTTTTAATTCTTCATTCATCGCTTCCTGTGAGGTAGAGGTCAACTGCGTTACCGCAATACATAACGGACGCTTACCGTTGATTGCTCCCTCATTCAAGCCTTCGATTGCCGCCTTCATCATCGCACTGCCGCCTGCCGCATGCAGATTAACAATATCGACATCTAATTTCGCAAGATTTTTCATTGCCTTTTTTACCGTATTAGGAATGTCATGCAGCTTTAAATCTAAAAAGATATGATGTCCCATTGCTTTGATTTCACGAATGATATCGAAACCAAAAGCATAAGTAAGCTCCATACCGATTTTTACATAAATCGGTTCTTTAAACTGCGCAAGAAAATTGCTTACATCCTCACGTGAGGAAAAATCCAGCGCAACCATTGTTTTACTCATTTTTAAAACTCCTTCCGATTGCTTCTTTTATCGATTGATAACCGTATTGGCTTAATACTTTAGGCAATGCTTCAATAATTTTCACACAGCAGTACGGATCGGTAAAGTTTGCCATACCGACCTCTACCGCACTGGCACCGGCATACAGAAATTCCAATACATCCTCTGCGTCGGTAATTCCACCGACACCGATAATCGGTATATTGACTGCCTGTGCACACTGATAAACCATGCGTAACGCGACAGGCTTAATTGCCGGACCGCTTAATCCGCCGGTAATATTCGCTAACAGCGGTTTCCCGCTTTTTAAATCAAAGCGCATTCCCAGCATTGTATTGATCATGACTAAGCCGTCTGCCCCTGCTTCCTCAACCGCTTTGGCGATTTCCACAATATTCGTCACATTGGGGGTTAGCTTTACCCATACCGGTTTTTTCGCTGCCTGCTTACACAACCTTGTCACATGTGCCGCAAGCTCCTTATCGGTGCCAAGACCGATGCCGCCGTGTTTTACATTCGGGCAGCTGATATTTAATTCAAATGCCTTGACTGTCGGCTGATCATTCAACTTTTCGATTACCTTGACATAATCTTCTTCATTGCTTCCTGCCACATTGGCGATAATTTCCGTATCGAACTGTGCCAGCCACGGCAGTTCCTTTTTAATGATCTTATCCACACCGGGATTTTGCAGCCCGATCGCATTTAACATACCGCTCGGCGTTTCCGCAACACGCGGACATTCATTGCCGAAACGCGGTGCAATCGTGGCACTTTTAATCGCTATTCCGCCTAAGATGCTCAAATCATACAGCTGCGCATATTCTCTGCCGAAGCCGAAGCAGCCGCTTGCCGGAATGATGGGATTTTTCAGTTTCAGACCGGGTAAGTCAATATGTAAATCTACCTGCTTCATGCTAGCACCACCTTTCCGATCGGAAATACAGGGCCTTCCTTACAAATACGATGATACATATCGGCTTGCTTTTGATCCTTGGCAACACAAGCCATGCACGCTCCCATGCCGCAAGCCATGCGTGATTCCAAGGAGAAATAACCGTCGCTGTAGACTGCCTCAAGCGCCTTTAACATCGGCAGCGGTCCGCAGGCACAGATGAAAGTTGTCGTAAGCTGATATTGGCGAACGGCATCTAATACTGTTCCCTTACAGCCTCTAGAGCCGTCCATCGTCGCAATATAGACATGAGCGCCTAACTCTGTGAACTCCGCTTCATAAAAGCAAGCCTCAGCGTTTGGAAAACCGCACACCACATCTACATGTTTGCCGAGCTTTCGATACTGCTTCGCTAATTCATACAGCGGTGGGATGCCAACACCGCCGCCGATCAACAGCACTCGATCGCGCTGTGATTCAATCGGATAGCCATGTCCCAGCGGTGCGAATACGTCTACGCATTCCCCTGCCTTCATTTCGCTGAGTGCTTTCGTTCCCTGTCCGACTGTCTTATAGATAATCGTAATGCGATCACCATCGATTGAGCAAATACTGATCGGTCGACGCAAGGAAAACTCCTTCAGTTTAATATTGATAAACTGACCCGGCACCATTTCCGCACAAGTATGACATGTCAATACCATGCGATAAGTCTGCGGTGCCAACAGCTCATTACTGATAATTGTTTCGTTTTGACACTGCATTAGACTGCCTCCAGTTCATTCATTGAGATTGTAGTAAAACTTAATGATTCAACGACTCTGATCATCGCCTTGGCGGTATCTAATGAGGTAAAGCAGCTGATATTATTTTCTGCCGCAGTACGACGAATTAAGAAGCCGTCCTTTGATACACTCTTATTTTGACTCATTGTATTAATCACAAGATTTACTCTGCCCATACGAATCAGATGCAGGACGTTCTTATCTGCATTTTCATTGATTTTAATCGCGTCATGTACTTCAATTCCGTGGGCGCTTAAATATTTCGCCGTTCCGCTTGTCGCATAAATACCGTATCCGCAATTATAGAAGCGTCGAGCGATGGAAAGAGCTTCTTCCTTATCCTCATCGGCAATCGTCATCAGCACATTACCACGATCCGGCACCTTGACCCCGCTTGCCAATAATGCCTTATATAAGGCCTTTTCCAAAGTAACATCACTGCCGAGAGCCTCCCCGGTTGATTTCATTTCCGGTCCCAAAGCTGTATCTACACTGCGCAGCTTCGCAAAGGAAAATACCGGAGCCTTTACAAAGGTACGATTTCCTTCCGGATGAATTACCTCTTGATAACCCTGTTCTGCTAAGCTCTCTTTTAAAATACAGCGTGTAGCTACATGTGACATTGCGATACCGGTAATTTTACTTAAAAACGGAACAGTTCGTGAGGATCTTGGATTTACCTCTAATACATAAACATTTTCTTCCTTATCGACGATAAACTGAATATTAAACAATCCGATAAACTGAAACCCCTTACCGATTCTGATCGTATAATCAATTATCGTATCCTTCACCTTTTGTGAAATCGTCGGAGCCGGATAAACGGAAATACTGTCGCCGCTATGGACGCCTGCGCGCTCTATGTGCTCCATAATACCGGGAATAAATACATGTTCTCCATCAGCTACAGCATCGATTTCCACCTCCTTGCCTACAATATATTTATCAACCAGAATCGGTGCGTCATGAGAGATTTCCTTAACTGCCGTTGCCATATAAATCCGCAAGTCATCATCATTATGAACAATCTCCATTGCTCGTCCGCCGAGCACATAGGAAGGACGTACTAAAACCGGATAGGAAATACGATTTGCGATTGCTACAGCTTCCTCAATTTCAATTGCTGTTTCACCCTGCGGCTGCGGAATTTGAAGCTTTCTTAACATAGCTTCAAATTCATGACGGTCCTCTGCCAGATCAATATTCGCTAAAGAAGTGCCGAGAATTTTAACACCTCTTTTTACAAGTGCGTCGGCTAAATTAATCGCTGTTTGACCGCCAAATTGCACAATAACCCCAAGAGGCTGTTCCAAATCGACAACATGCATGACATCCTCAATCGTCAGCGGTTCAAAATACAGCTTATCAGAAATTGAGAAATCAGTAGAAACTGTTTCCGGATTATTGTTGATTACGATTGCTTCATAGCCTTGTTCTCTTAAAGTCATCACACAATGAACGGTCGCATAATCAAATTCCACACCTTGACCGATTCGAATCGGACCGGAACCCAAGACGATAATTTTTCGACGATTACTTCTGACCGACTCATTTTCACTCTCATAAGTAGAATAGAAATACGGTGTAGCGCTGACAAATTCAGCGGCACATGTATCTACCGTTTTATAAACCGGCATAATCCCGTTTTGCTTTCTTTGCGCATATAAATCATCCTCTTCCATTGACCATTTTCGAGCGATGTAGGAATCCGCAAAGCCGTTTTCCTTCAGCATTGCCAGAGTGTTTAAATCCCTAGGATTATTTAACATCAGCTGTTCTAACGCAATGATATGTTCAAATTTATGTAAGAAAAAGTGATCTATTTTCGTAAGCTCATGAATTTGATCAACAGATGCCTTTCGTCTGAGTAATTCTGCTGTTACAAATAAGCGTAAATCATCTTGATGTTTCAGTTTTTCCCATAATACCTCATCACTGTCTGCAGCAATCTCGCTGTTTTCCAAATGATCGCATTTCATTTCTAAGGAACGCACTGCCTTTAAAAAGCTTTCCTCAAAGCTGCGACCAATTGACATAACCTCTCCGGTTGCCTTCATCTGTGTTCCTAAAGAACGATCGGCATGAACGAATTTATCAAAGGGAAAGCGAGCCAGCTTGGTAACGATATAATCCAGTGCCGGCTCAAAGCAAGCGTAACTTGTCTTAGTGATTGGATTCAACATTTCATCCAAGGTCATACCAACAGCTATTTTTGCCGCCAATTTTGCGATCGGATAACCGGTTGCCTTGGAAGCCAGTGCCGATGAGCGTGATACACGAGGATTTACTTCAATTACGTAATAACGGAAGGATTGGGGATCCAATGCCAACTGTACATTGCATCCGCCGCATATTTTTAAAGCGCGAATAATTTTCAAGCTTGCGTTACGAAGCATTTGATGTTCTCGATCGGACAAAGTCTGTACCGGAGCCACAACAGCAGAATCTCCTGTATGTATACCGACGGGATCAATGTTTTCCATATTACATACAACAATTGCATTATCATTATTATCTCGCATTACCTCATATTCGATTTCTTTAAAACCGGCAATACTTTGTTCAATCAAGCATTGATGCACCGGTGAAAGCTTTAACCCGCTTTCAGCGATGATCCGCAGTTCCTCTTCATTATTCGCAAAGCCGCCGCCTGTCCCCCCCAGTGTGTATGCAGGACGGACAACAAGCGGATAACCGATTTTATTCGCAAAACTGACTGCCTCATCAACTGTATGCACAATGTTGCTTTCGGGTACCGGCTCATTAATTTCCATCATCAATTCCCTAAACAGCTCTCGATCTTCAGCACGATTAATTGCCTGCAGATCCGTTCCTAGAATTTCAACATTATATTCAGTTAAAATACCGCTGTTTGCCAATTCAACAACTAAATTCAATCCGGTTTGTCCGCCCAATGATCCGAGAACTGCATCCGGTCTTTCTTTGTATATGATTCGACTCGCAAAATCCAATGTCAAAGGCTCGATATAAACACGATCGGCTATCGCTGTATCAGTCATAATCGTTGCCGGATTGGAATTAATCAATATAACCTCATAGCCCTCTTCACGCAAGGCCTGACATGCTTGAGAACCGGCATAGTCAAATTCCGCTGCCTGACCGATAACGATCGGTCCGGAGCCAATCACCAGTATTTTTTTAATGTCTGTACGCTTTGCCATATTATCGTTTCTCACTTTCCATCAAATCCATAAATTCATCAAACAAGGAATTAGCATCCTCCGGTCCCGGTGCTGCTTCCGGATGATACTGGACAGCAAACACGGGATACTTTGTATGCTTGACGCCCTCCACACTTTTATCATTCAGCGCCCGGTGGGTCATTATCAAATCCGTATGTACAAGGCTTTCCTCTGAAACCGCAAAACCATGATTCTGTGAGGTGATGCTAACCTTTCCGCTTTCTAAATCGACAACAGGATGATTGCAGCCTCGATGTCCGAATTTCAGCTTTATCGTGTCTGCACCGCAGGCTAATGATATTAATTGATGTCCTAAACATATACCGAATATAACCATACCATGCTCAATCAGCTTTTTAATCTCAATGATTGCTTCCCTCATGTCCTTGGGGTCCCCCGGTCCATTACTGAGCATAACACCGTCAGGATGAAGTGCAATGATTTCTTCGGCCGTTGTATTATATGGTACGACAATCAAATCACAATGCCGCTTAGACAGCTCACGAATAATGCCGTGTTTTGCTCCGAAATCCATTAAAACAACCTTTTTCCCGCGAGCCGGAATCGGAAACGGTTTTAAAGCAGAAACACGCTTCACCTGATCATGTAAATAATCACTTTCCTTCAACTGTTTCACAATCTTCTCAACATCACAACCCGAATCGGCCATAACCGCTCGCATCGTACCGGTTGATCTCAGTTTTTTAGTAATCGCACGAGTATCTACATGGCATAAACCGGGAATTTTCTTTAGCTTTAAATATTCATCCAAGCTCATATCGCTGCGAAAATTGTTTGGAGTATCGCATGCTTCCTTAACGACAAAGCCAAATACCGCAGGATCCAAGCTTTCAAAATCATCACGGTTAATACCGTAATTTCCAATCAAGGGATAGGTCATCATAACAATTTGTCCGCAATAGGATAAGTCCGATAAGACCTCCTGATATCCGCTCATGCCGGTATTAAAAACCAATTCACCGATTCGAAATTGATCATATCCGAAACCCAAGCCATGATATACGCAGCCATCCTCTAAAATCAATAAGCGCTCTTTCATTTATCGTTCCTCCTCATATACAAGCTTCCCTTGCACAAATGTCTTTTTTATAATACCGCTGATTTTCCAGTCACAAAACGGTGTATTTTTTCCTTTGGAATAAAATTGATCGGGATTGATTTTCTGTTGCTCAGATAAATCAACTAAAACAAGATCCGGAATATATCCAACCTTAAGCTGTCCCATTTTATCCATACCGAAGCGCTTTGCCGGATTACTGCTCATGCATTCCAACAGCTTCTGCAGTGTCAGCTTTCCCTGCTTTACCAAATACGTATATAATAAAGGAAATGCTGTTTCCAGTGAAACAATGCCGAAGGGCGCATCGACAAGTCCTTTTGCCTTTTCCGCTGCCGTATGAGGTGCATGGTCGTTCGCTATCAAATCAATAACCCCGCTTTTTAATCCTTCTAACAGCGCTTCCTGATCCGATATACTGCGTAACGGCGGATTCATTTTATAATTCGCATCGTTTTTCACATCAAGCTCATTTAACAATAAATGATGTACGGTTACCTCACCGCTCACATCCAGTCCTTTGCGTTTAGCTTCTTTTAAATATGCGACGCTTTCCTTTGTACTCATATGACAAATATGATAGTGCGCATTTGTTTCCTCAACTAATTGTAAATCACGCTTTACCTGTTCATATTCGCATGCTGAGGGAATGCCGATGACTTGAAGCTTTTCACTTTGAATTCCTTCATGAATACATGCCTTCGCTTTGCGATAGTTCATATCCTCGGTATGTGCCACAATCAGAATATCCTCTTCCGCGCTCGCTTTCATCGCTTCTCTCATCACTTCATCATTCGCAACTCCGACACCGTCATCGCTGAAGGCGTGAATACCGAGCTGCTTCAAGGCTTTGAAATCAACAACTTCACTGCCTTTCTCATCTTTTGTGATCGATGCATACGGGTAAACACGCACATGCGCACGTTCATTGATATATTTTTGATAATTCTGCATGATGCTCACACTGTCGGGCACCGGTGAGACATTCGGCATTGCCATAATTGTCGTAAACCCACCGTGTGCCGCTGCCATCGTACCGGTCGCAATCGTTTCTTTTTGTTCAAATCCCGGTTCACGCAAATGGACATGAACATCAATCAATCCACTCATCAGCAGCTTGCCTTGCGCATCGATGATTTCATCGGCTGTTGCTTCAATATGTTCATCAAGCGCCAGTATTTCATTTTCATCGAATAAAATATCCTGCGGTACACATGTATTGTCACTTACGCAGATCATTGCGTTTTTTATCAGTGTTTTCATGATGCTTTGCCCCCTTCATGAAAGCTGTAGCCAAACGCTCTTTTTAAGACCGCTTTGCGTACAAGCACGCCGTTTTCCATCTGTTTAAAGATACGGCTTTTCTCGCATTCCACTAAATCACTGTCGATTTCCACACCGCGATTGACCGGAGCCGGATGCATAATTATCGCATGAGGCTTCATCATAGCACAGCGTTTTTTCGTTAAACCGTATGCTTCCAAATATTCCGCTTCACTCATTTTCATTTTCTCACCGTGCCGCTCATGCTGGACGCGAAGCATCATTACTACATCACCCCATGAGACAAGCTCATCAACGCTCGCACATTGTGAGGGATCATCCATCCATTCAAGCGGTCCGCCGAAGCGTGTTTCTCCGCCGAGAATCAACATCGCTTCCTTGATTGAATGAGCAACGCGGCTGTGTAATACATCACCGATCACAGCTAGCTTGATTCCCTCAAAGCGTCCGAATTCCTGTCGAATGGTGAGCAAATCAAGCAAACACTGTGTCGGATGATTGCCTTTCCCGTCCCCCGCATTTAAAATCGGAATTTTAATGTTTTTTAATTCTTTAAAATATTCATCCTGCTTATGTCGGATCACTACCGCATCAAAACCGATGCTTTCAAATGTTTTCACCGTATCGTATAAGCTTTCGCCTTTTTCCACACTGCTTCCCGCTGCGGTAAAGTTTTCCACTCTGCAATTCAGCTGATGCTCAGCACTCGCAAAGGAATAGTGCGTTCTTGTGCTCGGCTCAAAAAAAAGATTAGCAATCAGTTTCCTTTCCGGAAATTGCCAATCTTGATAATCAGACGCAAAAGCTTGTGCATCGTCTAAAATGCCGAGCAGTTCAGTTTTGGTTAAATCTTGAATTCTCAATAAATCCTTTTTCATAAACTGCCTCCTCATTCATGTTCTTAAAAAAAGAACCCTGAATACACAAAAGGGCCTTGTTATGTTACTGTTATTTCGCCTTGATGATCTCTCTGGATCAATTTAAAGGACACCTTTTTCATCTATTATTTTAACATAGTGAAGTTTTTCATACAAGTGTTTTTCATGAATTATCATAATATTTTACGGACATGCTTGATGTGTGAGAATAGAAAAGGATTCCCGATACCTGTAGTAAAGGCATGCAAGGAATCCGTCGGTTATTTATTACTGTGATATAAGTTAGGTGCGATTACGTTTGGATGTCAAATAAAGTATGAATCCAAGTGTACTGATGCAGATACCGATATAAAGTAATATACATGTATTATCACCGGTATTCGCTCCACCCATGCTTGTCGCAGGATTGTATTGTCCTTTTACTGATGGATCATTGTCGCTTGGATTATTTGGTTCATCAAAGCTCATAGTATCGTATGGGAAATCACCGGCGATATTTTTTTCAGGCTTCCATTCTGTGATTTCAATGATGTTTTCATCAGGTCTACCGTCATCATCGGTATCGATATTGATATCCGGTTTGCCGTCTCCGGTGCTGTCGATATTGATATCGGGAATATAATCTCCGTCGGTATCTACATTTATCTCAGGGATACCGTCACCATTCAAATCAAGATTAAGATCCGGATATCCGTCTCCGTCCGTATCGATGTTCAACTCAGGTTTCACTTTATCTTTTGTGATGCTGTCATAGATGAAGCTATTTGAGTTATAATCTTTATTCGGTTTCCATTCGGTTAATACAGGACCGAGATTAATTTCAGCTCTTCCGTCATTATTTTTGTCGATATTGTAATCAGGCTTCATATCACCGTTTGTATCAATGTTGATATTAGGGATATCATCTCCATCGGTATCCACATTAATTTGTGCCTTTACGCTTGTGCCTGTACAGTATTCCTCTAATATTCCGTTTTCGATGTCTTGTTTCACACATTTATTCGGTTTCCAATCAGCTTTCTTTAGAATCACTAGGTTCAAATCAGGCTTTCCGTCGTTATCTGTATCGATATTCAAATCTGACTTGCCATCGCCGTCACTGTCAATATTTAAGTCAGGAATACCGTCATTATTCCTATCCCCGTTGATGACGATCCATTTACTTTCATCATTTGGGTCTTTCCATTTGATGTTTAAATCAGGACATCCATCTCCGTCAGGATCATTGAAATCAGGTTTGCCGTCTTTGTCTACATCGACATCGATTTTCTTTAATGCTACCTCATGACAGCTTTCGGTATTTGTGTTGCCGGCGTTGTCAGTCGGTATTACGCATACTTTGTATTTGCCTACTGTTTCACTGATCGTTATCTTTGCCTTTTCATTTGTGACAGCCAGTGTTCCGTCCTTGATTGGTTCCTCAGCTCCGTCTACGATTTTATATACCTTGTATGCGATTTCCTTTGTGCCGCTTACCTTCAAGTCATCCTTTTTGTCACTTGTCGTGATTTCAAACGCCGTTCCCGGCTTAAAGAAGATTCCGCCTGTCAGCTTGTTGATGATATCTTGTAGGGTGTTGTTCGTATCCTTGGCCTTGATGCCTTTTACCTTTGGAGCTGTCTTATCGATTCTGATGATTTCCTGTTTCTCTTTCGTGATCGCTCCGCTGTTCTTTTTCATCCAAAAGCTTTGGTTCGTTTCTCCTTCTTTTGTCACCGTGACTTGATTCGGCTTCCATGTGCTTTGGTCTAACGACATATTGATATACTCATTATGCTCGCTGATGATGTTCACATCCTTATTTGTCCATCCGCCTGTATATAAGGTATTGTTTCCATCATCTAATTCTAAATGATACCAGTTGTCCTGTATGTTCTCCTCTTTGACTTTTAGTGTTCCCTCTTTGAATGTAAAGGTGTAGTTTGGATAAGCTGTATTTAATAGGTTACTGTCCCCCTTGATCGGATAGCTTCCTGCATTACTGTTTGTTTTCGCCGTAGTACTCAGCTTAATATCATTTTCCTCGATGACATCCTGTACACCGTTCCATGTGACAAGCTGTGATTTGAAGTCTTGATACGTCAAGGCTGGATTCTGTTCTCCCTTCAGCTTTGCCTTATCATCAATGATGATTTCGATCGGTTTCGGTAATACCTGTACACTTATCGTTTTACTTAGCGGTACTTCTCCGTCTGCCGTTCTTGTCACCTTAATTTGGATATTTGTACTTCCGCTGTACTTCAATGCATCGAATTCCGCCTTGTTTCCTGTTACTGTCGCATTTGAGATATACGTTGTATTATCTACCTCAAACGTATAGTTTACATTGATACTACTTGAATCATCCTGCAGACTTCGGATTGTGAAATGATCGCCATAAATGATTTTGCCCGGTCGATTAATCGCCAATGTATTCTCATTCGGCCCCATGATGTGCATCATGCCGTCTATTTCTACCTTGTTGTAGTTTCGATTCCCCGGCTTCTCTACATGCAGCGGAATATCTAACCCATTATCACCACTGTAACTGTATTCGATATTCACTCCGTCATTCGTCCATGCGATCGATGTACTGATACTGTTATCTATCGTTATGAAGTAATCTGTATCATTCACCGTTACTCCGCCTTCATTACTTGAGATATCCTGTTCATTAATGACAGGTGTTACTGTTCCGTTTCCGCTTGTCGCATAGGTGATTCCCGCAAAGGATATCGTTTGATTTGCCTTTGTGATATTGATCGGCAGTTCGATCGTTTTATCACTGTAGTTTCCTGTAGGATCATGACTTGTTGCCTCTACGATTACCTTATCTATTTGACTCGGTGATATACTCGCATTTAATACCGTTACTTCTCCTGTTGTACTGTCTACCGAGATTACATCGGTTGGGCTTCCTGCCTTTAAGCGATACGTCACTGTAGAGCCTGTTGGATTCCCTGCCGTATATAATTGAATCGTTTTACTTGGCGCATATACTTCACTGATCGCATTATACTTGTTGCTTGTTTTAGGAAGTTCATTCCCTGCGCTATCTGTATAGATGAAATTCTGTGCTCCTGCCGTTACCGTAAAGGTCAGCTCAGCACTTGCGTTTGCCTGTCCTGCAGCTCCATTTTTCTCTGCGACAATGATGACCGTTCCTACCCCGTTGATCGTTATCGCCCCGCTGCTTGAATTCACTGTGATTACATTTGATGAACCATCCTTAATACGATAAGTGACAGGATTATTATTGGTACTTCCTTTGACTGTCGCGTAGACCGTCACTCCTGTATCTGTTGCCTTCACACTCTTTGTCGTTATCACTGTATTTGAAGTACTGTTCTCATAAAACTTCAGATTCTCGGCTGCCGCCATTCCGACATTGATTGTTACAGGGATTTCCTTTGTGCTCCAGTTATCACTTACCGTTACTGTGATATGATAGCTGTTCACTCCAAGATTCGCTGTTGTCTTGATGACACCTGTATTGGGATCAACACTAAAGAAGCTCGCATTTCCTACTCCCGGCTTTAAGCCATAATGATATGTCGTTGTGCTTCCCCCTATCGTATCAGGAGTACCGAGTGTTCCGTGTATCGTACCGATGATTCCTCCTGTACTAATATTCGAATCAGAAGCAGTGAAGGTAGGAATTGTTGTATCTGATGAATTGGCATGCGGTGTTACACTTCCATCTACCTCACGATAGATTACGATTTCTTTTTCAACAAATGCTGAATTATAGTTATCGTTTCCTGTACTTGGATCATCATCAACCGTTGCCCTTATCTTTACCTTACCGAACGTATTACTTCCTGTATAAGTAATCGCTCCTGTATCGGGATTTATAGAAATCAGTGATACATCACCGCCCGTAACACTGTAGGTTATCTTAGTACCACTACTAGGAGTAGCTGTTGCGGTTTCATTCCAAGCTGTAGCTGCAGCTGCGATTGATTTCTTGGTAGTACTCGTGTCATCAAAGGAAATTGTTGTATTTGTCTTTTCTACCGTTAATGTCGTACAGACCTTAGTATCTGAAGTAGCAATTGCAGGATCACCGTTCGCATCCTTAGCATTTATACAGAATTTATAGGTTCCTGCCTTCAATCCCCCGTTCACTAAATCAGGAGCACTGCTTTTGATTTTCACATCTAATGATGTTGCACTTGAAGTACCACTAGTTAAACCATCAATCTCAAAGTTTTGATACGTATTATCACCATTTGATTCTACTGAATAAGTAAGCGGCATAACCCCTTGCAGATTCACCGTAATCTTTCCTACTGCCTGACCTACATTCACATTCTTACTGAATTCATAATTTTTTCCGGCACTCGCACCACTCTGTGGTGTTTTTGTGTAAGTGATTTTATGCGGCTCTACGATTTCTAACGGTAATAAATCAGAAATTACTGAGCTTTCTACAGGTAAATTAGAGGAACCATCATACTCCTCATTAATAACAGCTACTTGATATTTTCCTATCGGAATTCCCGTTAAATCAATCGTGTAATCATTCATGCCGTTTTGCGTAGTACTTCCTAATTTATAATACTGAATTTGTGTACCGGCATCATCATATAGAAGGACAGACATTTTTGCATTAGTACCGGTATTCGCATTCACTGATAAGTCAACGCTTTGGTTTTTCACTACCTTTTGTATACTGTGATTATTTCTTTTGATATCCAGTAAAGATGCAGTCAATGATGATTGAATTCTAAGTTTATTAGGGTTCAATTCATTGTTTTCATTTAGGTTTGCAGTATCTATCGTATAGTTATGCCAGTTTCCATCTGTATAAGAAGTGTTAACCGCAAACATTATTTTGGTTTTATCTATTAAAGTGAAAGGGCGTAATGCTCGCTTTACAGGATCCATTACAACAGTACTGTTGCACCAGATAATTCTTTCATTACCAGGAATAGGTCGTCTTGTATCATAATCAATTAATCCGTAACTATTAGCCGCTTCATTGAGAGGCTGTTGTACAGCATTATGATATTTATAGGTATATGCCCCTGAATTATACGTAAGTGATGTTATATAGCCGTCAATCCAGTAGTTAACAGAAGACTTATATGCCCTGTCATATAATGATAACCCTAACGTCCCTCCGGTAGATATTTCATCAAGAGTCGGCAAAAAAGGAGATCTTGTGATAATGGTATTTTCAGTAATATCGGTATTTATCTTAGCAATTTCTGTCTTCAAAGGAGCCACAGGACAAAACAATATAGAAGAAGAACTACTGTAATCATACTTCAAACAATAGTTTTCTCTGTCTGCGATAGCCTGTGCTGTCATTGTAATAGGAACACTGCTGTCATATGTCGAAATATCATTAACCAAAGGTTTACTGCTCATTAAAACATAATCATTTGTATCATTCCCGATATCCCATAGAACTTCTTTACCGTTATATTTGCCTAATATAACCTTAGCTCCTTTAGGTAATTGAAAAGCAGGAGCAGACTGTGCATTTAATACAAATTTCAAATTCTCATTAATAAATTTATAACCTATTGTTACAATGCTGAGCAAGCACATCAGAATTATTATAACTTTTCTTTTCATAAGAATTCCTTCCTTTCCCTTATGTCTCTAAATGTAGACTTAAAGAGAGATAGAAAAATGTTATTGAAATATATGTTTCTGAATAGAAAAACAGGCATTTTAGATTCAAAAACACCTGTTTCGTATTGTCTACCTAACTAGACTTTTATTTATTGAAATGTATTTTTCTGATAGTGATAAAACCTAAGTATAAACTTGAAATGAGTAAAATCACGTAAAGCATTAGATTTGTTTCATCACCGGTATTCGCTCCACCCATGCTTGTCGCAGGATTGTATTGTCCCTTAACCGATGTGTCATAATCATCATCTGAGTCATTTGGTTTCTCAAAGCTCATAGTATCGTATGGGAATTCACCGTCAATATTTTTTTCCGGCTTCCATTCCTTTATTTCAACGATATTTTCATCAGGCTTACCATCACCGTCCGTATCGACATTGATATCCGGTTTACCGTCACCCGTACTGTCTATATTGATATCGGGAATATAATCTCCGTCGGTATCTACATTCAGTTCAGGGATACCGTCACCATTAATATCAAGATTGATATCAGGATATCCGTCTTTGTCGGTATCAATATTTAATTCCGGTTTAATTTCATCGCTTCCGACACTGTCATAGCTGAATTTATTTGACTTATAATTCTTTTGAGGTTTCCATTCCGTTAAATCAGGACCAAGATTGATATCGGCTGTACCGTCATTGTTTTTATCAATATTGTAATCTGCCTTCATATCTCCGTTGGTATCGATATTGATATTTGGAATGCCGTCATTATCAGTGTCTACGTTGATTACCGCTTTTGCACTTGTTCCTGTACAGTATTCCTCAAGGATTCCGTTATCAATATCTGCCTTGACACATTTTGTCGGTTTCCAATCACTTTTCTTTAGAATCACTAAGTTAAGATCAGGTTTACCATCATTGTCCGTATCAATATTCAAGTCAGGCTTGCCATCGCCGTCACTGTCGATATTGATGTCAGGAATACCGTCATTATCTCTATCACCATTAATTACAATCCATTTACTTTCATCATTTGGGTCTTTCCATTTAATGTTTAAATCCGGACACCCGTCTCCGTCAGGATCGTTGAAATCAGGTTTGCCGTCACCGTCTACATCGACATCGATTTTCTTTAGTTCTAATTCATGGCAGCTCTCTGTACCTGTATTATCTGCGTTGTCACTCGGTATTACGCATACCTTGTATTTGCCTACTGTTTCACTGATTGTAATACTTGCCTTTTCATTTGTGACAGATAAGGTTCCATCCTTGATTTGTTCCTCAGCACCGTCAGTGATTTTAAATACCTTATATGCGATTTCCTTTGTGCCACTTACCTTCAAGTCATCCTTTTTGTCACTTGTCGTTATCTCGAATGATGTTCCCGGTTTAAAGAAGATTCCGCCGCTTAGTTTATTAATAATATCCTGTAGCTTATTATTTGAATCCTTTGCCTTGATACCTTTTACTTTTGGAGCTGTCTTATCAATTCTGATGATTTCCTGTTTCTCTTTTGTAATCGCTCCACTGTTCTTTTTCATCCAAAAGCTTTGGTTTGTTTCTCCCTCTTTTGTCACTGTGACTTGGCTTGGCTTCCATGTGCTTTGGTCTAGTGATAAGTTACTATAATCACTGTGATCGCTGATGATGTTCACATCCTGATTTGTCCACCCGCCTGTATATAAGGTGTTGCTTCCGTCATCTAATTCTAAGTGATACCAATCATCCTCAACAGCTTCCTCTTTGATTGTTAAGGTTCCCTCTTTGAATGTAAAGGTATAGTTTGGATAAGTCTTGTTTAATATATTACTGTCTCCCTTGATTGGATAAGCCCCCGCATTACTGTTTGCCTTTGCCGTAGTACTCAGCTTGATATCATTTTCTTGTATCGTGTCCTGTACACCGTTCCATGTCACCAGCTGTGATTTGAAGTCTTGATAGGTCAAGGTTGGATTCACTTCTCCCTTATACTTCTCTTTATCATCGATAATAATTTCGATCGATTTCGGTAATACCTGTACACTTATCGTTTTACTTAGCGGTACTTCTCCGTCTGCAGTTCTTGTTACCTTGATTTGGATGCTGGTACTTCCGCTGTACTTCAACGCATCAAACTCTGCCTTGTTTCCTGTTACTGTCGCATTGGAGATATACGTTGTGTTATCTACCTCAAAGGTATAGTTTACATTGATACTACTACTGTCATCTTGCAGGCTTCGGATTGTGAAATGATCGCCATAAATGATTTTACCCGGTCGATTCAACGCCAATGTATTCTCATTCGGACCCATAATATGCATCATGCCGTCTGTTTCTACCTTGTTGTAGTTTCGATTGCCCGGCTTCTCTACATGCAGCGGTATATCTAACCCATTATTACCGCTGTAGCTATACTCAATATTCACTCCGTCATTCGTCCATGCGATCGATGTACTGATACTGTTATCTATCGTTATGAAGTAATCTGTATCATTCACCGCTACTCCGCCTGCATTACTTGAGATATCCTGTTCATTGATGACAGGCGTTACTGTTCCGTTTCCGCTTGTCGCATAGGTGATTCCCGCAAAGGATATCGTTTGATTTGCCTTTGTGATATTGATCGGCAGTTCGATCGTTTTATCTGCGTAATTTCCGATCGGATCATGACTCGTTGCTTCTACGATTACCTTATCTATTTGACTCGGTGAGATACTCGCATTTAATACCGTTACTTCTCCTGTTGTACTGTCTACCGATATCACATCGGTTGGACTTCCTGCCTTTAAACGATATGTCACTGTAGAGCCTGTCGGATTCCCTGCCGTATATAATTGAATCGTTTTACTTGGCGCATATACTTCACTGATCGCGTTATACTTGTTGCTTGTTTTAGGGAGTTCATTCCCTGCACTGTCTGTATAAATGAAATTCTGTGCTCCTGCCGTTACCGTAAAGGTCAGCTCTGCACTTGCGTTTGCCTGTCCTGCAGCCCCTTGCTTCTCTGCGACAATCGTTACTGTTCCTACACCATGGATCGTTACTGCGCCGCTGTTTGGATTTACTTCGATTACATTTGTTGAACCATCTTGGATACTGTATTTCACAGGATTGGTATTACTGCTTCCTTTGACCGTTGCGAACACTGTCACTCCTGTATCGGTCAAGTTCACACTCTTTGAGGTTATCACTGTATTTGAGGTACTGTTCTCATAAAACTTCAGATTCTCTGCCGCCGCCATTCCGACATTGATTGTTACAGGAATTTCCTTTGTGCTCCAGTTATCACTTACCGTTACTGTGATATGATAGCTGTTCACTCCTAAGTTCGCTGTTGTCTTAATGACTCCTGTATTTGGATCAACACTAAAGAAGCTCGCATTTCCTACTCCCGGTTTTAAACCATAATGATATGTCGTTGTGCTTCCGCCTATCGTATCAGGTGTACCGAGTGTCCCATGTATCGTACCAATGATTCCACCTGTACTGATATTCGAATCAGAAGCAGTAAAGGTAGGAATTGTGGTATCTGATGAATTACTGTGCGGTGTTACACTTCCATCTACCTCACGATAGATTACGATTTCTTTTTCAACAAAGGCTGAATTATAGTTATCGTTTCCTGTACTTGGATCATCATCAACTGTAGCCCTTATCTTTACCTTACCAAACACATTACTTCCTGTATAAGTAATTGCTCCTGTATCAGGATTTATAGAAATCAGTGATACATCACCACCCGTAATACTGTAGGTTATCTTAGTACCTGTATTTGGTGTCGCAGTCGCAGTTTCATTCCAAGCTGTAGCTGCACCTTGAATTGATTTCTTGGTTGTATTTGGATCATCAAAGCTAATAGTTAAATTCGTTTTCACTACCGTAAAGCTTGTACATACTCTTGTTGATGTCGTCGGTGTTGACGGATAATCATTCGAATCCACTGTATTTATACAGAATTTATAAGTTCCTGCCTTTAATCCACCATTCACTAAATCAGGCGCATTGTTTTTTATTTTCACATTCAATGAAGTACTGCTTGAAGCACTGTTGCTTAACCCATCTACTTCAAAGTTTTGATACGTATTATCTCCGTTTGCTTCTACAGTATAAGTTAACGGCATAACACCTTGCGGGTTAACAGTAATCTTTCCTACAATCTGACCCGCATTCACATTCTTACTGAATTCATAATCTCCTAAGATCGCACCGCTTTGCGGCTGTTTCGTATAGCTTATTTTATGTTCTGTGATTTCTAATGGAATCGCATTGGATAGCGGTGAGGAATAAACCGGCGCATTATCATTTGTATATTCTTCATTTACCAAGTACGCTTGATATTTACCGATTGGAATATTGCTTGTATCAAAGCTGATAACACCGGAGCCTTGTGCCGCTTCTAACGGTTCATAATATTCCAGTTCATTCCCTGATGAATCTGATAACAACAATGATATCGTATTTGTGTTACCGACAGTCGCATTATCATAACACAGATTAATAGCAGTTCCTTTCATAGCTTTCTGTATGGAATCATTTTTACCGTTTTTTATATCACTAAAGCTAACAGTCATAGAAGCAGGATTTAAAAATCTAACTTTCATCGGATCACCGGCCGTATTCCAAATATTTGTTGTATTTGCAATCGGATTCGTGATGCTTGCGGTATAATTACTGCCTGTGCCGGTAGATAAAGCAAAAACTACATCACCTAAATTCAACTTGGCGCTTGCTCTCAATGCCAGTTGTTTTGTAAGCACGCTCTGTCCTGTAGCAGTACCTGTAGAACCGATAAAAGAGAGCCAATTAGGTTTTATAATAGAACCGTTTCCTGCCCAATAATCACGATCATATTTTAACAAAAACAATTCTTGTCTGTTAATCAGCTGATAGCTCATTCCATCATCATTATATTGTGCTTCCGGATATGTTAAACACCAAAAGCGATTCTCTGTCATATACGGCTGCATGTAGTTCAAAGCAGTAACATTTGAATTTTGTTCTATTGTTGTATAAGGAGAACGCTCTATTATCATGGCTTCATCTTTACTGCCCGGAACGATATTACCGTTTAATGTTGCAAAATAGTTTTTCAATAAACTTCTTGAATAATTATGTGTATAACTCGTCCATTCTGCTTCATTATACGTATAGGGTATTACAGCATTTTCAAAATGCTTGCTCATTGAAAGCCATACGCTATTGCCATGATTGTTTGGATTCGGCTTTAATAACTGCATCTCTAAATTATTACCGTTATACTTCGTACCCATATAAATACGATCGCCTTGTTTTAAAGGACCGATTCTGCCCGTTGATTGTGATGCAACCGCATAGGATCCGGCTGCATTTATTTGAAAATGATGATATCCGTAAACAGAGGTAATTACGCCAATGATTGCGAATGAGGTTATCAATATTCTTTTCCACATAATCTCTTTTCCTTTCCTTACATGTCTACAAAGGTAGACTTAAAGAGAGATAGGAAAATGTTATTGAAATATATGTTTCTGAATAGAAAAACAGGCATTTTTAACTTAAAAATACCTGTTTAGAATGGTCTACCTAACTAGACCTTTATTTATCGAAATGTATTTTTCTGATAGTTGTATAGCTGACAACAGCTATACTTAATATCGATAAGCTTACATAAAGCATGAAATCTGTTGTATCGCCGGTATTCGCTCCACCCATGCTTGTAGCCGGATTGTATTGTCCTTTTACTGATGGATCATTGTCGTTTGGATTGTTTGGTTCATCGAAGCTCATAGTATCGTATGGAAAGTCACCGTCAACATTCTTTTCAGGCTTCCATTCCGTAATCTCTTGAATGTTTTCATCAGGCTTACCGTCATTATCTGTATCAATATTAATATCCGGTTTTCCATCACCCGTGCTGTCAATATTAATATCCGGTATATAATCACCGTCAACGTCTACATTCAATTCAGGGATGCCGTCATTGTCAAGATCAAGATTAATATCAGGGTATCCGTCACCATCGGTATCAATATTTAATTCCGGTTTAAGCTCATCGCTTCCGACACTGTCATAGCTGAATTTATTTGAATTATAATTCTTTTGAGGTTTCCATTCAGTTAAATCAGGACCAAGATTGATATCGGCCGTACCGTCATTGGTTTTATCAATATTGTAATCTGCCTTCATATCTCCGTTGGTATCGATATTGATATTCGGAATTCCGTCATTATCGGTATCGACATTAATAATTGCTTTTGCACTTGTGCCTGTACAGTATTCCTCAAGGATTCCGTTGCCAGTATCTGTCTTTACACATTTCGTCGGCTTCCAATCACCTTTCTTTAGAATTAATAAGTTAAGATCAGGTTTACCATCATTGTCCGTATCAATATTCAAGTCAGGCTTGCCATCGCCGTCACTGTCAATGTTTAAATCAGGAAGTCCGTCTAAATCTCTGTCTCCGTTGATTACGATCCATTTACTTTCATCATTTGGGTCTTTCCACTTGATGTTTAAGTCAGGACAGCCATCCCCATCAGGATCGTTGAAATCAGGTTTGCCGTCTCCATCCACATCGACATCAATTTTCTTTAGCCCTACCTCATAACAGCTCTCTGTACCTGTGTTTCCTGCGTTGTCATTCGGTATTACACATACCTTGTATTTTCCTACTATTTCACTGATTGTGATTTTGGCTTTTTCATTTGTGACAGATAAGGTTCCATCCTTGATTTGTTCCTCTGTCCCGTCTGTGATTTTAAATACCTTATATGCGATTTCCTTTGTGCCGCTTACCTTTAAATCATCTTTGGAATCATCTGTTGTGATTTCAAATGACGTTCCCGGCTTAAAGAAGATTCCGCCGCTTAGCTTATTAATAATATCCTGTAGCTTATTATTTGAATCCTTTGCCTTGATACCTTTTACCTTCGGTGCTGTTTTATCAATTCTGATGATTTCCTGTTTCTCTTTTGTGATCGCTCCACTGTCCTTTTTCATCCAAAAGCTTTGGTTCGTCTCTCCTTCTTTTGTCACTGTGACTTGGTTTGGCTTCCATGTGCTTTGATCTAATGACATATTGATATACTCATTATGATCGCTGATGATGTTGACATCTTGGTTTGTCCATCCGCCTGTATATAAGGTGTTGCTTCCGTCATCTAATTCTAAGTGATACCAATCATCCTCAACAGCTTCCTCTGTTATCGTTAAAGTTCCCTCTTTGAATGTAAAGCTGTAATTTGGATAAGTCTTGTTTAAGGTGCTAGAATCTCCCTTGATTGGATAAGCTCCCGCGTTACTGTCTGTCTTTGCCGTAGTACTTAACTTGATATCATTCTCCTGTATCGTATCCTGTACTCCGTTCCATGTCACCAGTTGATTCTTAAAATCTTGATAAGTCAGTGTTGGATTTGGTTCTCCCTTATACTTCTCTTTATCATCAATAATGATTTCGATTGGTTTCGGTAATACTTGTACAGTTATTGTTTTACTTAACGGTACTTCTCCATCCGCTGTTCTCGTCACCTTGATTATAATCGTTGTAGTACCGCTGTACTTCAATGCATCAAATACTGCTTTGTTTCCTGTTACTGTCGCATTGGAGATATAAGTCGTTTTATCTACCTCAAACGTATACTGTACATTCGTACTGCTTGAATCATCCTGCAGACTTCGGATTGTGAAATGATCTCCATAGATGATTTTTCCCGGATTGGATACTGCCAACATGTTTTCATCAGGCCCCATGATATGAAGGATGCCATCCGCTTCTGCCTTATTGTAGTTTCGGTTCCCTTGTTTCTCTACATGCAGCGGGATATCAATTCCGTTTTCTCCGTCATAATCATATTCTATCTCAATTCCATCGTTCGTCCATGCGGTCGATGTATTTACACTCGTATCTACTGTGATATAGTAATCAGTATCATTCACTTGTACTCCGCCGTCATTGCTTGATAGGTCTTGTTCATTGATGACAGGTGTTACCTTTCCTTTGCCGTTTGTCGCATATGTCACATCCGCAAATGATATCGTTTGTTCTGCCTTCTTGATAGTGATTGGCAGCTCGATCGTTTTGTCTGCATAATTTCCGCTCGGATCATGACTCGTTGCTTCTACAACGACCTTGCCTATCTGACTCGGTGCAATACTCGCATTTAGGACATGAACCAAGCCGTTACTGTCTACCGATATCACATCTGCAGGGCTTCCGTTTTTCAGTTGGTAGGTAACCGTACTTCCGGTTGGATTTCCTGCCGTATATAACTGGAATGTCTTATCCTTTTCATATACTTCCTCATAGGCTTTATATTTATCCATTTGTTTCGGAAGTTCATTTCCTGCATTATCTGTATAAATGAAGTTTTGTGCCCCCGCCGTTACTGTAAATGTTAGATATGTTATCGCATCTGCCTGTCCTGCAGACCCTTGTTTCTCTGCGACTACCGTCACTGTTCCTACACCATAGATCGTAACTGCACCGCTTGTTGGATTTACTTCGATTACATTTGTTGAACCGTCTTGAATACTGTATTTCACAGGATTGGTATTACTGCTTCCTTTGACCGTAGCGAACACTGTCACTCCTGTATCAGTCAAGTTCACACTCTTTGAGGTTATCACTGTATTTGAGGTACTGTTTTCATAAAACTTCAGATTCTCTGCCGCCGCCATTCCGACATTGATTGTCACCGGGATTTCCTTTGTGCTCCAGTTATCACTTACCGTTACTGTGATATGATAACTGTTCACTCCAAGATTCGCTGTTGTCTTAATGACTCCCGTACTTGGATCAACGCTAAAGAAGCTCGCATTTCCTACTCCCGGTTTTAAGCCATAATGATATGTCGTTGTGCTTCCGCCAATCGTATCGGGTGTACCGAGTGTTCCGTGTATCGTACCGATGATACCCCCTGTTCTGACATTGGAATCAGAGGCAGTAAAGGTAGGAATTGTTGTATCCGATGAATTGGCATGCGGTGTCACACTTCCGTCTACCTCTCGATAGATTACGATTTCTTTTTCAACAAAGGCTGAATTATAATTATCGTTTCCTGTACTTGGATCATCATCAACCGTTGCCCTTATCTTTACCTTACCGAACGCATTGCTTCCTGTATAAGTAATCGCTCCTGTATCAGGATTAATTGAGATCAGTGATACATCACCACCCGTAATACTATAGGTTATCTTAGTACCTGTACTTGGAGTCGCAGTCGCTGTTTCATTCCAAGCTGTAGCGGCAGCTGCGATTGATTTCTTGGTGGTACTCGGATCATTGAAAGTAACGGATAAAGCAGTCTTTTCTACAGTGAATGATGTACAAACCTTAGTATCGGATGTAGCTGTTGCGGGATAACCGTTCGCATCCTTAGCACTTACACAGAATTTATAAGTCCCTGCCTTTAATCCCCCATTTACTAAATCAGGCGCATTACTTTTGATTTTCACATTCAATGAAGTACTGCTTGAAGCACCGTTGCTTAACCCATCTACTTCAAAGTTTTGATACGTATTATCTCCATTAGTTTCAACTGTATAAGTAAGCGGCATAACCCCCAGCGGATTCACCGTAATCTTCCCTACTGCTTGTCCTGCATTCACATTCTTACTGAATTCATAATCACCGACAGTGGCTCCGCTTTGTGGTTGCTTTGTATAGCTGATTTTATGTTCGGTAATTTCAAACGGTATCGCATTGGATAGCGGAGAAGAATAAACAGGTGCATTATCAGTGGTATACTCCTCATTTACCAAGTATGCTTGATATTTTCCGATTGGAATATTACTTGTATCAAAATTAATAGCACCTGAATTATCGGCAGGCTCTAGCGGTTCATAATATTTTAATTCTCTCCCCGATGTATCCGATAATAATAATGATATTGTATGGTTACTGCCTACAGTCGCATTATCGTAATATAATTTAACTCGGGTTCCTTTCATGGCTTTTTGAATAGAATCATTATTATCGTTTTTAATGCTGCTAAAATCAACGTTCATAGCATTAGGATTTAATAATCTTATTTTCATCGGATCACCGGGTGTATTCCAAATATTTGTTGTATCTGCAATCGGATTCGTGATGCTTGCGGTATAATTACTGCCTGTGCCGGTAGATAAAGCAAAAACTACATCACCTAAATTCAACTTGGCGCTTGCTCTCAATGCCAGTTGTTTTGTAAGCACGCTCTGTCCTGTAGCAATGCCTGTTGCACCGATAAAAGAGATCCAATTAGGTTTTATAATAGAACCGTTTCCTGCCCAATAATCACGATCATATTTTAACAAAAACAATTCTTGTCTGTTAATCAGCTGATAGCTCATCCCATCATCATCATTATATTGTGTTTCCGGATTGGTTAAACACCAAAAGCGATTCTCTGCCATATACGGCTGCATGTAGTCCAAAGCAGTAACATTTGGATTTTGTTCTATTGTTGTATAAGGAGAACGCTCTATTATCATGGCTTCATCTTTACTGCCCGGAACGATATTACCGTTTAATGTTGCAAAATAGTTTTTCAATAAACTCTTGGAATAGTTATGTGTACAATCAGCCCATTCTGATTCATTATACGTATAGGGAATTACAGCATTTTCAAAATGCTTGCTCATTGAAAGCCACACATTGCTTCCGCTTCCGTTCGGATTCGGTTTTAAAAGCTGCATTTCTATGTTATTGCCGTTATACTTCGTACCCATATAAATACGATCGCCTTGCTTTAAAAGTCCTATTCGACCGGTAGATTGGGCGGCAACTGCATAGGAGCCCGCTGCATTTATTTGAAAATGATGATATCCGTAAACAGAGGTAATTATCCCAATGATTGCGAATGAGGTTATCAATATTCTTTTCCACATAATCTCGTTTTCCTTTCCTTACGCGTCTCGAAATGCAGACGATACTAAACAGGTGTTTTAAAAGTAAAAAGTATTCAAATCGGTATTAAGCTGACTGTAAATAACAGCGCCATGATTGATATACAGGCTTTTCTTACAATACAGCCTCTCCTTTCCGAATCATTTGATCAATAAGTTTTTCGTTTATGACATGAAAAAAGGAAGTCATACAATTACATATAAAATCCCTTAATCATGTATAGATGATGATTCAAATGTTTTTTTGGTTCATTTTTTT
This sequence comes from Erysipelotrichales bacterium, assembly GCA_910576855.1. Taxonomy (GTDB): domain Bacteria; phylum Bacillota_I; class Bacilli_A; order Erysipelotrichales; family Erysipelotrichaceae; genus C-19. The sequence continues at coordinate 54,290 of CAJTJP010000008.1, read as the reverse complement.
TAAAAAATTATTCAAAATATTTTTCGATACCCTTTTTCAAAAATAAATTCCAGTATACGCCCTGTTCTCTTTTCAATATTTCATAATACATTTGATAATCAGCCAAATCGTCCTTTTTCTGATTGATTAAAGCAGGAGTATTTGCCCACATTATGATTTTATAATAAGCCTCTTGAGCAGTAGTCGCATTATCATTTTGTTCATTGAGCTGTTCGGCACTGCTTTGATATACATGAAGTGCGATACCACCGCCGCATACAACACCGACCGACAGACAGCCTGCCAACACCGCCTTTGTATAAATGAATTTCAGATTGGACTTCATCAAGCCCTTTAATCTTTTTACATGTCTGATTCCCGATGACTGCTGCAGAAATGCTGCACCTAATACTGCCGGCATTGTGAATTCATTAAAGTCTAATTTCACATTTTCTTTTTTCTCATAGAGCTCGATTTTATGCTTTAGGGTATCACGTGCAACCTTTAAACGGCTTTTAACCGTACCGTTTGGAATATCGCAAATCATCGCTATTTCATCGATGCTGTATTGTTCAAAATACATGAGCGTGATCATTAAGCGCTGTGCCGCAGGAAGCTGATCGATAAAATAATTGATGATCTCTTTATCGTTGTTAAAGCGGAAATGCTTCTGCGGTAAAAAATCAATATCGGTTTCTTCATACTGAAGTAACGGATCCTTATCACTTTCCTCAAATAAAAGTTCCTTACGCTTACGATACAGCATGTTGCATTTGTTTACGGTGATACGATTGATCCACAGCTGTAAATACTGCGGATTATATACGGTATGTATGGAATTATGAATTTGGATAAAAACCTCTTGGACGATATCCTGTGCATCTGCTTCATTGTGCATTGTTTTGTATGCGACAAAATACACCATACGATAGTATTTATCATACAGCAGATTAAAGGCTTCCTCATCGCCGTTTGTTATTCTTTCAATCAATTCTTCATTCGTATATTCCATAGCTTCTACCTCTTTAATTTCAAAATATCATAGAATTATTACATTGTCAACTGATTTTATGCTTATTTTTATTGGAAATTTATGTCTATGTGTTGAAAAACTGTTTTTTATCGATGATAAAGCAAATTTTCATTCACTAAAATGCTTTTATGCTTAATATTAATTTTATAAATGAACGAAATACTTTTATGCTTCTTATGAAAAAGTCAGTCAAGATGCATAAAAAAAGAGGAATATGCTTCCTCAATGATACATGATTGAGTCAATGCATGCAGGTATTGAGCCAAACTCGTCCCTGTGCATTCGCAAAGGATTGCGCATCGACCCTTCCCTTTCCTTCGACCTGTAATTCATCCAATAAAATATAGCCGCCTTTGACCGCAATCGCGTAGCCGCGATCAATAATTCCGCAGCATTCGCCGATCTGACGATTATGATCGCTCAGTTTTTTTCTGACCTTGTGCAGCTTGATTTTTTTATCATCATGGTAAAAATATCCGACCGGAAAAGGAATTAATCCTCTGATATGATTATAGACAGAATGAATATCGGAATCTAAATTGATTTTCTCATCTTCCTTAGCGATATTATACGCAAAAGTAGCTGTTTTTTCATCCTGCTCAATAAATTCGGCAGTTTGTTCTATCAGCCTCGGAATACTTTCATGTAATAATTCTGCACCGCATACCTTCAGCTTTTCATAGACATCTCCGGTCGTATCGTCCTCATGAATAGGCACGGGTTTTTGTGCCATAACAGCACCTGCATCCATCCTTTGAATCATACGCATAATGGAAATTCCGGTTTCCTTATGTCCTTGTATGATCGCCCAATGAATCGGAGCGCCGCCTCTTAATTTAGGCAATAAGGAAGCATGTACATTAATACTGCCAAGTGGTGGATAATCAAGCAGCTTTTGCGGAATAAATTGTCCATAGGCACATGTTACGATCAAGTCAGGGTTCCAATCAATAATTTTTTGATAATCTTCTTTAATTGAAAGCGGCTGAAAAACCTCAAGCTGATGTTTTAAGGCAAGCTGTTTTACTTCCGTCATTTTCATTTCCTGTTTTCTGCCGACCTTTTTATCCGGCTGAGAAACAACACCGACGATCTCGTATTCATCATCAAGCAGTTGTTGGAGCATAGCACACGCGATGTCCGGTGTTCCCATAAAAACTATTCTCGTTTTCATTGTATCACGTCCTTATTTATTATGCTTATTATAGCGTATCATCGGCGATTCTACAATGAAAAAAACAAGATTCATAAGGAAGAAAAGGGCTATTGGGTTTCTTTTCCCGATATACCCGAAGCATTGACACAAGGTGATTCCCTTCAGGAGGCTTATGAAATGGCAGTTGATTGCCTCGGACTGGCACTTTCAATCAGAGAGGATGAAAATCAACCGTTTCCTGTCACATCTTTTCCGGATAATATCAATTTGAAAAGTAATGAATATCTTGTGATTATCGAGTTTAATTTATTAAAATATAAAAAGCGAACGAATTCCAAAGCAGTTAAGAAAACATTAAGAGTTCCTGAATGGATGAATACTGCCGCCTTAAAAAAAAGGGATCAATTTTTCTCAAGTACTTCAGGAAGCCTTATTAGAAAGACTTGATTCCTGATTTGTATTATGATAGGCACTGAAAAGTGTCTTTTTTTCCTTAAAGCTAAAGCTTTAATTTTTAATGCTTTCAAATACACTATGAAAAGCGGAGTATCGTTTGATAAACCGCTGTTTCTAATGCTTATACTAAAATGTATTTCTTACAAAGTGCTTTTTATAAAGTATATAGCTTATGATTCCTAATGAAAGATTAACAAGAGTGATATAAAGCATAGTATCGGTTGTATCACCTGTGATAGCTCCACCTACATTATCTCCCGGATAATAGCTTCCCTTTACATCCGTGTCAATGTTTTGATTCGGCATTGTTGGCTTATCATTGGGCTCCTCTTGTTTATTAATCTCCATTGTGTCGTAAATAACTTTACCGTCCTTGCTTACATTATGGTTTGGCTTCCATTCCGTAATCTCTACAATGTTTTTATCAGGAATTCCATCCTTGTCCTCATCAATATTGATATCAGGTATGCCATCGCCGTCACCGTCAATATTCGTTTGCGGTTTATCAAGCTTGCCGTCTGTATTGATGTTTAATTCAGGTAAGCCGTCTAAATCTAAATCGATGTTGAGATCAGGATAACCATCCTTATCTGTATCGCGATTGTTCAAGCCTTTTAAAGTCGAATCTGTTTTATAGTCAGGGACACCGTCACCGTCAATATCTACTAACTTATCAGGATGCCATTCCTTTACGATTCCTGTATTCAGATTAGGCTCGCCATCACCATCCGTATCGATGTTCATATCGGGTTTGCCGTCTCCATCGGTATCAATGTTCAAATATGGTATTTTATCCTCAGGATCATCAGGATTTCTTGTGACATTTAAATCAGGAATACCGTCTCCGTCAATGTCAATGTTGATATCAGGAATTCCGTCTCCGTCACTATCTACACCGATCGCTCTGATATTAAGCTCTGAACATGCTTCATCACTTACATTTTCAGCGTTGTCAGTCAAAATCACACAAACCTTATAAGTACCTGTTGTTTCATCGATTTTAATGCTTGCCTTTTCGTTTGATATGCTTAAGATTCCTTCCTTGACTAATTCATCTCCGGCTCTTGATTGTGCCTCTGTCTTGTATACCTTATAAGCGATTTCCTTTGTCCCACTCACTTTTAACTTATCTTTGGAGTCATCCGTTGTGATTTCAAATGATGTTCCCGGCTTAAAGAAGATTCCGCCGCTTAGCTTATTGATGATATCCTGCAGCTTATTTGTAGAATCCTTTGCCTTAATACTCTTTAACTTTGGCGGTGTCTTATCTATCTTGATGATTTCCTGCTTCTCTTTTGTGATAGCTCCGCTGTCCTTTTTCATCCAAAAGCTTTGGTTTGTTTCTCCCTCTTTTGTGACTGTGACTTGGTTTGGTTTCCATGTGCTTCCATCTAATGATAGATTAATATACTCGTTATGATCGCTGATGATGTTCACATCCTTATTTGTCCAATCACCTGTATAGGCGGTGTTGTTTCCGTCATCTACCTCTAAGTGATACCAATCATCCTCAATGGCTTCCTCTTTGATTGTTAAGGTTCCCTTTTTAAAGCTAAAGCTGTAGTTTGGATAGGTCTTGTTTAATGTATTACTATCTCCCTTGATTGGATATGCTCCTGCGTTACTATCTGTTTTTGCCGTTGTGCTTAGCTTTATATCATTTTCCTGTATTACATCCTGCACGCCGTTCCAGGATACTAACTCACTTCTGAAGTCCTGATACGTCAATGTTGGATTTACTTCACCCTTTAGCTTTTCCTTATCATCGATGATGATTTCGATCGGCTTCGGTAATACCGTTACCTGTACTTGTTTACTTAGCGGTGTTTCTCCGTCCGCTGTTCTTGTCACTGTGATTGTTGTCTTATTGCTTCCGCTGAATTGTTTCGCATCAAACTCGGCACTGTTACCATTCACTGTTGGACTAGAGATATAAGTCGCTTTATCAACCTCGAAGGTGTATTGTACATTCGTGCTGTCTGCATCATATTGACTGCTTCTTATCGTAAAGTGATCGCCGTAGATGATTTGTCCCGGACTTGTGATAGCTAAGATGTTTTCATCAGGTCCCATAATATGAATCGTTCCATCCGCTTCCGCAGCTTTATAATTTCGATTCATCGGCTTTGTCGCACGGATCTTGATATCTTTTCCCGTATCTCCGCTGTAGTTATAATCGACTGTTTTATTATCATTTGTCCATGCGATGGTATGATCCTCGTTAGTATCCACCTCGATCAGTACATCGCCATCTGTATCGACAACTCCGTCAACCTCTGTAACAGGTGTTACCTTGCCTTTTCCGTTCGTCACATAGATTGGTTTTTCTTTAAAGCTGATGACTCTTGTGCCCTTTTCTATATTAATCGATAATTCAATCGTTTTATCACTGTAGTTTCCTGTTGGATCATGACTCGTTGCCTCTACAATCACCCTGCCCATTTGATTATTCAATGAAGCATTCAATATCGTTACTAATCCACTCGCATCTACCGATATCACATCGCTAGGACTTCCCGCTTTTAATTGATACGTTACACTACTTCCTGTAGGATTTCCTGCCGTATAGAGCTGAAAGGTTTTGTTTGGCGCATATACCTCACTGTATGCCTTATAGCTGCTTCCATCCTTCGGCAGCTCATTTCCCGCATCATCTGTATAGATGAAGTTTTGTGTTCCCGCTGTGACTGTAAAGGTTAGCTCCGCTACCGCCTTTGCCTGTCCGACTCCGCCTTCCTTTTCCGCTACGATCGTTACCGTTCCTACTCCGTTGATTGTCACTACTCCGCTGTTTGGATTGATCGTGATGATATTTGTGGAACCGTCCTTGATTCTATAGGTCACAGGATTATTATTGGTGCTTCCCTTGACTGTCGCATAGACACTCACATTCGTATCTGTTACCTTTACGCTCTTTTGACTTATCATATTAACGGCAGCGCTTGTTTCATAAAATCTTAAATCCTCTGCATTCGCTACTCCGACATTAATTGTCACCGGGATTTGTTTGGTGCTCCATTTATCAGATACTGTTACCGTGATATGATAGCTTTGTACTCCTAAGTTTCCTGTCGTCTTAATGACTCCTGTGTTTGGATCGACAGTGAATAAGCTCGAATCACCGCCTGTTTCAAGACCGTATTTATAAGTAATCGTTGATGAACCACCGATATTATCCGGTGTTCCTGTCGTACCTTGAATCGTTCCGATAATTCCGTTTGTCTTTACATTGGTATCTGTTGCGGTAAAGGTAGGAGTAATACTATCAGATGAATTCGCATGCGGTGTCACACTTCCGTCTACTTGTTTATAAATAATGATTTCCTTTTCTGTGAAAGCACTATTATAATTATCATTTCCTGAAGCCTGATCATCATCAGCGGTTGCCTTGATTTTTACTTTACCGAAAGCACCGTTGCCCTTATAGGTAATCGCTCCTGTATCCGCATCGATATCAATCAAATACGTATCTCCGCCACTCACACTATAAGTTACTTTAGTTCCTGTATTAGGAGTAGTACTCGCTGTTTCATTCCAAGCTGTTGAAGCATCCGCTATTGATTTCTTTGTCTGATTCGAATCATCAAAAGCTACCGTTAAGCTTGTCTTTTCTACCGTAAATGAAGCACATACCTTGGAATTAGAATTTGCCGTAGTCGGATCACCGTTCGCATCCACTGTACTTATACAAAACTTATAGCTCCCTGCCTTTAATCCACCATTTACTAAATCCGGTGCATTTCCTTTTATTTTCACATTAAGTGAGGTACTGTTTGAAGCACCGCTGCTTAAACCATCGACTTCGAAGTTTTGATAAGTATCATCACCGTTTGCCTCTATCGTATAAGTTAATGGCATAACTCCTTGCGGGCTTACTGTTATCTTACCTACCGTTTGTCCCGCATTTACATTTTTAGTAACCTCATAATCCTTACCGCTGTTTGCCCCGCTTTGCGGTTGTTTTGTATAAGTAATCTTGTGCGGTTCAACAATTTCTAACGGTAATAAATTCGATATCGGAGAGCTCTTAACCGCTATCTGTGATGATGAAACATATTCCTCATTGATGACCGCCACTTGATAGCTCCCCACCGGTATACCGGTTAAATTAACCGAATAATCATTCGTACCATCTTGTGTTGCATTTCCTAACTTGTAATATTGAATTTGTGTCCCTGCCTCATTATAGAGAATCACTGACATTCTTGTACTACTTCCTGTATTTGCATTTACTGATATATCTACACTGCCGTTTTTTATAACCTTAGTGATACTTTGATTATTTCTTTTAATATCTTGTAAATCAGCGGTTAATGATGATTGGACTCTTAATTTATTTGGATTTAGTTCATTCAGTTCATTTAGATTTGCGGAATCAATCGCAAAGCTGTGCCAGTTTCCGTCAGTATAAGATGTATTAGCAGCAAACATTACCTTAGCTCTGTTCAACTTTGAAAAAGGCCGTAATGATGAATAAAAAACGGTTCCTCCCGAACTAATCCAGTTATCTACAGGATGTCTAAATATTTTTTCTGTTTTTCCTGAATACCTTATTCCTGTGTCATAATCCTTATAGTCATACTTAGTATCATTGGTTTCTGTAACAGTTAAAGAAGCACCAACCTGAATGACATTCATATAAACATCTTTATAGGCCGTATTAAAACTGAATTCATCTACAACTCTCCCATCCAGCCAATAGCTTTTATCTAACCAACCGTCACTGCTGATACCTTTAAATGCTCTGTCATTTACCGTTAAGCCAAGCGTTCCGCCATTTCTCACTTCAACAACAGAAGGTAAAAAAGGATTTCTGCTTAATATCTCTGTTTCTGTATTGTTCAATACAATATCATTTATCTTATCTTTCAACGGTGTTGTAGGACAATATGCATAAGACGAATCGTTTGCTTGATAAAATTTGATACAGTAATTATCTTTATCGCTGTCATTTGGTTTAACACTGGATGTATATGGCAAATTTTTATTTAAAACCGTTATACTGTCCACGATTGGTTTACTGCTCATCAACACATAATTTCCGTTATTATTGTTATTTCCGATATCCCATACAACTTCTTTATTATTGTATTTACCTAAAACTACCTTTGAACCTTTAGGTAATATAAAAGCAGGAGCAGATTGTGCATTTAAAGTAGTCAGCATACCACTGCTTTCGTATATATTAGCAACAGTGAATACACCTAATATAAGCAATAAAAGTGTAATCAATCTCTTTAACATACAAATCATTCCTTTCTTTATGTCTATAAATGTAGACAATATGAAACAGGTGTTTTTGAATCAAAAATGCCTGTTTTTCTATTCAGAAACATATATTTCAATAACTTTTTCCTATCTCCATTAATGTCTACCTTGATAGACTTTTTTTATTGAAATGTATCTTTCTTATATCTGTATAACAGATAGTTGATTACTCCGATCATGAACATCATCATACTTACATAGAGCATAGTATCGGTTGTATCACCTGTGATAGCTCCACCTACATTATCTCCCGGATAATAGCTTCCCTTTACATCCGTGTCAATGTTTTGATTCGGCATTGTTGGCTTATCATTGGGCTCCTCTTGTTTATTAATCTCCATTGTGTCGTAAATAACTTTACCGTCCTTGCTGACATTATGGTTTGGCTTCCATTCCGTAATCTCTACAATATTTTTATCAGGAATTCCATCCTTGTCCTCATCAATATTGATATCCGCTATGCCATCTCCGTCACTGTCAATATTCGTTTGCGGTTTATCAAGCTTGCCGTCTGTATTGATGTTTAATTCAGGTAAGCCGTCTAAATCTAAATCGATGTTGAGATCAGGATACCCATCCTTATCTGTATCGCGATTGTTCAAGCCTTTTAAAGTCGAATCTGTTTTATAGTCAGGGACTCCGTCACCGTCAATATCTACTAACTTATCAGGATGCCATTCCTTTACGATTCCTGTATTCAGATTAGGCTCTCCATCACCATCCGTATCGATGTTCATATCGGGTTTGCCGTCACCATCGGTATCGATGTTCAAATATGGTATTTTATCCTCAGGATCATCAGGATTTCTTGTGACATTTAAATCGGGAATACCGTCTCCGTCAATATCAATATTGATATCAGGAATTCCATCACCGTCACTATCTACACCGATCGCTCTGATATTAAGCTCTGAACATGCTTCATCACTTACATTTTCAGCGTTGTCAGTCAAAATCACACAAACCTTATAAGTACCTGTTGTTTCATCGATTTTAATGCTTGCCTTTTCACTCGAAACACTTAAGGTTCCTTCCTTGACTAATTCATCTCCGGCTCTTGATTGTTTCTCTGTCTTGTATACCTTATAAGCGATTTCCTTTGTGCCGCTGACCTTCAAATCATCTTTTTTGTCACTTGTCGTTATCTCAAATGCTGTCCCCGGTTTAAAGAAGATTCCGCCGCTGAGTTTATTGATGATATCCTGCAGCTTATTTGTAGAATCCTTTGCCTTAATACTCTTTAACTTTGGCGGTGTCTTATCTATCTTAATGATTTCTTGTTTTTCTTTTGTGATAGCTCCGCTATCCTTTTTCATCCAAAAGCTTTGGTTTGTTTCTCCCTCTTTTGTGATTGTTACTTGATTTGGCTTCCATGTACTTTGATCAAGTGACATGTTGATATACTCATTATGGTCGCTGATGATGTTGACATCTTGATTTGTCCAATCACCTGTATAGGCAGTGTTGTTTCCGTCATCTACCTCTAAGTGATACCAATCATCCTCAATGGCTTCCTCTTTGATCGTCAGTGTTCCTTCCTTAAAGCTAAAGCTGTAGTTTGGATAGGTCTTGTTTAATGTATTACTATCTCCCTTGATCGGATATGCACCTGCGTTACTATCTGTTTTTGCCGTTGTGCTTAGCTTTATATCATTTTCCTGTATTACATCCTGCACGCTGTTCCATGATACTAACTCACTTCTGAAATCCTGATAGGTCAGTGCCGGATTCTGTTCGCCCTTTAGCTTTTCCTTATCATCGATGATGATTTCAATCGGCTTCGGAAGTACAGTTACCTGTACCTGTTTACTTAACGGTGTTTCTCCGTCCGCTGTTCTTGTCACTGTAATTGTTGTCTTATTGCTTCCGCTGAATTGTTTCGCATCAAACTCGGCACTGTTGCCGTTTACTGTTGGACTAGAGATATAGGTTGTCTTATCAACCTCGAAGGTATACTGTACATTCGTGCTGTCTGCATCATATTGACTGCTTCTTATCGTAAAGTGATCGCCGTAGATGATCTGTCCCGGACTTGTGATGGCTAAAATGTTTTCATCAGGTCCCATGATATGAATCGTTCCGTCCGCTTCCGCAGCTTTATAATTGCGATTCATCGGCTTTGTCGCATGGATCTTGATATCTTTTCCTGTTTCTCCGCTGTAGTTATAATCGACTGTTTTATTATCATTTGTCCATGCGATGGTGTGATCCTCGTTAGTATCTACTTCTATCAGTACATCGCCATCGGTATCTACGACTCCGTCAACCTCAGTGACAGGTGTAACCTTGCCTTTTCCGTTCGTCACATAGATTGGTTTTTCTTTAAAGCTGATGACTCTTGTACCCTTTTCTATATTGATTGGTAATTCGATTGTTTTATCGCTGTAGTTTCCTGTAGGATCATGACTGGTTGCCTGTACAATCACCTTGCCCATTTGATTATTCAAGGAAGCGTTCAATATCGTTACTAATCCACTCGCATCTACCGATATCACATCCGTAGGACTTCCCGCTTTTAATTGATAGTTTACCGTTGAACCGGTTGGATTACCTGCGGTATAAAGCTGAAAGGTCTTGTTTGGCGCATATACCTCACTGTATGCCTTATAGCTGCTTCCATCTTTTGGCAGCTCATTTCCTGCATCATCTGTATAGATGAAGTTTTGTGTTCCCGCTGTGACTGTAAAGGTAAGCTCCGCTACCGCCTTTGCCTGTCCGACTCCGCCTTCCTTTTCCGCTACGATCGTTACCGTTCCGACACCGTTGATTGTCACTACTCCGCTGTTTGGATTGATTGTGATGATATTTGTGGAACCGTCCTTGATTCTATAGGTCACAGGATTATTATTGGTGCTTCCTTTGACTGTCGCATAGACACTCACATTCGTATCTGTTACCTTCACACTCTTTTGACTTATCATATTAACGGCAGCGCTTGTTTCATAAAATCTTAAATCCTCTGCATTCGCTACTCCGACATTAATTGTCACCGGGATTTGTTTGGTGCTCCATTTATCAGATACTGTTACCGTGATATGATAGCTTTGTACTCCAAGGTTTCCAGTTGTCTTAATCACTCCTGTGCTTTGATCGACAGTGAATAAGCTCGAATCACCGCCTGTTTCAAGACCGTATTTATAAGTGATCGTTGATGAACCACCGATATTATCCGGTGTTCCTGTCGTACCTTGAATCGTTCCGATAATTCCGTTTGTCTTTACATTGGTATCTGTTGCGGTAAAGGTAGGAGTAATACTATCAGATGAATTCGCATGCGGTGTCACACTTCCGTCTACTTGTTTATAGATAATGATTTCCTTTTCTGTGAAAGCACTATTATAATTATCATTTCCTGTAGCCGGATCATCATCTGCGGTTGCCTTTATCTTTACTTTACCGAAAGCACCGTTGCCCTTATAGGTAATCGCTCCTGTATCTGCATCGATATCAATCAAATACGTATCACCGCCGCTCACACTATAAGTTACTTTAGTTCCTGTATTAGGGTTCGCTGTCGCAGTTTCATTCCAAGCTGTTGCGGCATCCGCTGCCGATTTCTTTGTTTGATTCGGATCATCAAAAGCTACCGTTAAGCTTGTCTTTTCTACTGTGAATGAGGTACATACCTTTTGTGTCGGATTTCCGTTCGTATCCACAGGATCACCATTCACATCCACTGCAGTAATGCAGAATTTATAACTTCCTGCTTTTAATCCCCCGTTCATTAAATCAGGCGCATTACTTTTAATTTTTACATTCAACGAGGTACTGCTTGAAGCACCGCTACTTAAACCATCGACTTCGAAGTTTTGATAAGTATCATCACCGTTTGCTTCTACCGTATATGTAAGCGGCATAACTCCTTGCGGGTTTACTGTTATCTTACCTACCGTTTGTCCTGCATTTACATTCTTACTGAATTCATAATCCTTGCCTGCACTTGCCCCGCTTTGCGGTTGTTTCGTATAAGTAAGTCTATGTGGCTCTACTATTTCAAGCGGCAACAGCTCCGAAATCGGAGAACTTTCTACCGATAACTGTGATGATGAAACATATTCCTCATTAATTACCGCAAGCTTATATTTACCCACAGGAATACCGCTTAAATCTATTGAATAATCATTCGTGCCACTTTTCGTAGCGTTTCCTAACTTGTAATATTGAATCTGAGTTCCTGCATCGTTATATAGGATTGTTGAAATCCTTGTATTGACTCCTGTGTTCGCACTTACTGTTACGTCTACACTGCCATCTTTAACAACCTTGCCTGTGCTACGATTGTTTCTTTTAATATCCTGTAAATTAACTGTTAAAGATGATTGGATTCTTAATTTATTAGGATTCAATTCATTGTTTGCATTTAAGTTACTTGTATCTATTGTATAGCTATGCCATTTACCATCTGTATAAGAGGTATTTGCGGCAAACATAATTTCAGCAGGACTTATAATCGCAAAAGGTCGTAAAGAGTGATCAACACCTGCACTGCCTGTGGTATTACTTGAAAAACCTATAGCGATTCTTTCGATTGGTTGAATCTTTACAGATGGTGTATCAACATCATTCGTGGGATGTGGAAACAGTGCACGAGCCAGGTCAACTTGAAACGCATTTAAGTGTAATCCGCGATACCCTCCGTTTATCGAATCATAAGATGATAAATAGCCATCCAACCAATATACGACATCATTTTTAAATGCTCGATCGTTCACCCCAAGGCCGAGCGATCCGCCATTTTTGACATCATTGAAATGCGGTAAGAACGGGGATTTAACCATCAAAGCGTTTTCCGCATTATTTAACGAAATTAGGTTTATTTCATCTTTCAAACTGGTGGTTGGACAAAATATAGCAGCGATACCATCATGCGTATTCATGTTCAAACAATAATTATCTCTTTCTTCCAAAGGAATCGGAGTAGCCAATTTAGATGGTATACTGGGATCGTAATTACTGATTTCCTTAATTGACATACTGCTCATTAAAACATAATTTCCATTATTATTGTTATTTCCGATATCCCATACGACTTCTTTATTATTATACGTTCCTAAAATAACCTTTGAGCCTTTCGGCAATTGAAAGACAGGAGCAGATTGTGCATTTAAAGTAGTCAACATATTACTGTTTGTATAAATATAAGCTACAGCAAATAACCCCAATGTCGCCGTTAGTGCTGTAATCATTTTCCTAAACATACGAATCTTTCCTTTCCTTTGATAAATCAAAATTACGTATTTTAATACACCGATGATATTAAAAGCCTATTTTATAAGTACAAAATATAAATGTACTTTTAATAGAACGATTTTGATTTATTCAATCAAATAAACAAAAGCATACTACAAAAAAGCGCTTTAAATACACTTGCCCCATTGTATATTCACTGTAAGACACATAAAAATCATATTGCGTTCACTTAAAATCAAAAAAAATTAAAAATTTTTTAAACGCTGTTCATAGCTGTCTGTCCAACCGCTTGTTTTCAGCACATGATAAAAACTTCCGTCACACTCTTTTAACGCTTCATATAACGGCTTCATTTCTAAAATCAAGCGATCGCTGATCACCTGTAAAGCTTTATCATCATACGCATAATTTCTAAGTAAATAATATGCATCCTGTTCATTATTGATTGTATAAGTATCGATCAAAACAGTAGGAAAAGCTGTTTGTATTGCATTATTCGGCTTTTGATATTCATGATAGATCCCTAATGCACTGAGGGTAACGACACAGCTGCATGCCACGATTGCATAATTCATTGCCGTTTTGCTCATAAGGTTACCGAGCTTATCCGATAATGAAGGCTGAATCAATACAATTCCCTTTGTCCAAGCTGCCTGCTCCTTTAAAAAATACATCGTAAAAAGCATCGGTAAGCTTGAAAAGTAAAAATTCAGCTTTACCTGTTCCCGCTGTTCATATTCCTCAATTTTTAATCGCAATGCCTTTCTTGCGGCAAAGGCACGGCTTTTTACCGTACCGACCGGGATACTCAATAGGTCGGCTGTCTCCTCTTGCGAGCATTCTTGATAATACAAATACTTGATGATATCCTGATGCTCCTTGCTTAAGGATTGTATCAAATCCGTTAAAACCGCTTGATCGCTGTTAAAGCGTGCATTGGCTTCACTGAGATATTCTCGTCTGTTTTCAGTAACCGAATTAAAATACTTCATGTATTCATCATCATATAAATCACTCTTGTTATCACGAAACAGATTTTTACATTTATTCACACAAATACGATTGATCCATAACGGAAAATAATGAGGCTTTTCCAGATGATGAATCGATTTGCGTACTTGAAAAAAGGTAAGCTGGGCAATGTCCTGTGCATCTGCATCATTACGACAAAGCTTCATCGCAGCCTTATAAACGCTCGGATAGTATTCCTTAAACAATTCCTCAAAGGCTTCCTCATCATGTGCTATCGTTTGTTTCACTAAATAGGTTAAGCGATCATTGTCCATAATCATGCCCCTTTCTTTATTCAATCATATGTGACATCAGCAGAAATGTCAATATATAAATTATGTAAAAATACAATTATATTACAAAATTCAGTCTTTGATAGTGCAAACAGAGTAAAAACGTGATATAGCTTACGTGTCTTTCCAATTATAAGACTTCTGACTTACCTCATGAACACATCGAAGCAATATTCTCTATTTATAAAAAAGTTATCTTAAGTATGAAAGAATAAAAAAACATTGACAAACGTTTAAACATTGTTTATACTATAAGCGTAGTAATTATAGGACTAATAATCAATGAAAAACTGAATCAAACTATGAAAAGAATTCAAACGTAAACTAAATCAATCAAGGAAACCAAAAGTAAACTAATCAACTTAATTAATTCAATCAGTAAAAAATGAGAAGGAAGGCCAAAATGAAAATCAATAAGAACAATGGAACCCTGATAATTACTGCAAATATTAAAAAATGGGGCAATAGTACCGGTGTTCTGCTTCCAAAAGTTTTGTTAGATTTATTGTCTATTAAAACGAATGATCCGGTTGAGATATCAATCGATAAAAAAAATATTATAATTTCACCAATCAAGAAAAAGCACTTATCTCTTGCGGAACGCTTTGCCGATTACGAAGGTGAAACAAGTCAAACAGAATACTGGAATGATGACCCTATTGGAAAGGAAATATTTTAAAAATGAAAATTTTCGCATCCGGTGATATTATTTCAATGGATTTTAATCCGACAAAAGGACATGAGCAATCAGGTCGTCGTCCGGCTGTTGTACTGAGCAACAAGGACTATGGAAAACTGATGAAAATAGCGATTGTGTGTCCAATTACAAGTAACATGAAAAAATTTCCTGTACATGTCCCCTTAGATGACAGAACAAAAACGAGCGGCTGCATCTTGTGTGAACACATAAGGACAGTTGATTTATCTAAGAGGAACGCAAAATTTTTAGAAAATTTGCCAATCGATATTTTTGAAGAAGTTATAGACATAACCAAAAGTTTCTTTGAATAACACCTAATGGGTGTTTTTCTTTATGTGATTTCATACTTTATATAAGTTTTAACAATAAGACAAGCATTTTAATTAACGATTCTATGATGAAAAAATGTATACTCATATGTATACTGCTCGTAATCATATAAGATATATAGCTTCCAGGTCTTTCCAATGTTAAGCTGTATCCGATAAAATCAAGCATATGAATCTCTGCATTTTAACGAATTACAGGCCATTGACTATTTGTATACTTTAGAGTATAATACTTATAAGTATACAAATTGGGAGTGATAAAATATGCTTGGAAGAACAAGTGAATTAGCCTATTTGAATGAATTATATGAAAGTGATAAGTTTGAGTTTTTAGTTATGTGCGGCAGAAGACGCGTCGGTAAAACAACCCTGCTTCAAGAGTTTTCTAAGCACAGCAATACAATATTTTTTCCTGCTCGTGAAAAAAACGATTCATTGAATTTAGCGGATTTTTCCAAATCGGTACAGCTGCATTACAATCAATCATTTATAGCTCCGTTTCCCTCTTGGGAAGCAGTCTTTGACTATATCGGTGACAATACAATAGAGCGAACCGCAATCATAATTGATGAATTCCCGTATATCATTGAAGAAAATCCTTCAGTAAAATCAATCTTACAACATGCGATCGACCACAGCTTTAAGCATAAGAATATTTTTTTGATTCTTTGCGGATCATCAATCAGTATGATGGAAAATGAAGTCATGGGAAGAAAAAGTCCTTTGCATGATCGTCAAAGTGCTACTTTAGAAATAAAGCCCTTTGATTATTTAGAAGCAAGCGAATTCTTTTTAAATTACAGTAATCAAGATAAACTGATTGCTTATGGGATACTGGGAGGAATTCCGAGATATTTGGAAGTATTCGATCCCGGTCGATCAATTCAAGAGAATATCGCCGCAAGGATTATTCGCAACGGCGCCTATTTATATGAAGAACCTGAAAATCTATTAAAAGCCGAGCTTCGTGAAACAAACATCTATAATTCTATCCTGTCGGCAATCGCATCGGGAAAAAACAGGATTGTCGACATTGCCGATTTTATCCATGAGGATCGAACAAAGGTATCAAAGTATTTGGCTACCCTGCAGACACTTAGATTAATTGAAAAGCGTGTTCCCTGCGGAGAAAATGAAAAATCAAAGAAATCGATTTATATCATAAAAGATAGCTTTTTAAAGTTTTGGTTTCGATATGAATTTACAAACAATGCGTATTATGCCATGCTTGGGGCAAATGAAGCCGCAAAGGAAATTATGGCAGATATTTCCAATTTGATGGGAGATGCATTGGAAGGCATCTGTAAGGAATATTTAATCAGACAGGCAAAAAAGCGCCGATTGCCGTTTATTCCCTATTCAATCGGTAAATGGTGGGGTACAAATCCGATATTAAAAGCACAGGATGATGTCGATGTTTTAGCGCTCGATAAAAGTCAAAGTCAAGCAATCTTTATGGAATGTAAGTTTACCGGTACTCCTATGCCTTTAAAAGAATATGAGGATTTAATAAATGCGACAAAAGCATTTCCGAAAATCAAAAAGAAATATTTATATTTTGTGAGTAAATCAGGTTATACGGAGCCGGTAAAAAGACAAGCGCAAATTGATCAAGCAATACTTTTAGAAATCGATGATTTATTTACGGAATAAAAAACAGGTAATGATTTATATTGTATTTTTTACCATCAGCAGCAGTTATTAAGTATTTCTTAATAACTGCTTTCCATCATTAAAAATGCTATTCAAATGCTAATTGATAGCTGATACAGAAACATCATATAAAACCGCCATCATTTCTTGAGAAAGCCATATGTTTTCATTTTATAACCGATAATTTATCGTTCATTAGCATATCTAGTCATGCTTCTTTTTCCACGCATCGATCTGCTTCATGCGCTCCTTTACCCTTGCCTCACTTCCCATATCAGTAGGCTGATAATAGACTCTGCCCTGCAAGGATTTTGGCAGGCATACCATCGTTGTAAGCTTGTCCTCGCTTTCGTGTGCATACTCATAGCCCTTCCCGTAATCAAGCTGCTTCATTAAACCGGTAACGGCATTGCGAAGCTGTAACGGAACCGGCTCTGCGATTTCACTCAACGCATCTTGCTTAGCCTTTTCATAAGCCAAATAAAGGGCATTGGACTTCGGTGCCAAAGACAAATACGTGACTGCATGCGTCAAATGGACACTGCACTCCGGCATTCCGATATCATGACAGGCATCAAATACAGCCGTTGTAATTTCAACAGCACGAGAATCAGCCATACCGATATCCTCAGAGGCAAAGCGAATCAAACGCCTTGCGACATACAACGGGTCTTCTCCCGCTTCTAACATGCGGGCAAGCCAATAAATTGCCGCCTGTACATCACTGTTGCGCATTGATTTATGCAGCGCACTGATTAAATTATAATGCTCCTCTCCCTTTTTATCATACAAAAGGGATTTTTTTGAGATGCACTGTTCAATGATTTCCTTATTGACAATGATGCTTCCTTCCTGAATCGCACCGTTTAAAATCACCATTTCCAACGTATTCAATGCTGTTCTTGCATCACCGTTCGCAAAGCCGGCAATCATATGAAGCGCTTCCTCATCGATCGTTATATCGACATTAGCAAACCCTTGCGAAGCATTCAGCGCATGCTTCAGCAAATCAGTAACCTCTGCTTCACTGAGCGCATGTAACACAAATACCTTGCATCTTGACAACAACGCACTGTTGATTTCAAACGAGGGATTTTCCGTTGTAGCACCGATCAATACAATACTTCCCTTTTCCACATACGGCAAAAAAGCATCCTGCTGTGCCTTGTTGAAGCGATGAATTTCATCAACGAATAAAATAGTCCGCTCCCCCATTCGCCGTGCACTCTCCGCTTGATTCATCACCGCTCTGATTTCCTTAATTCCGCTTGTTACGGCGCTGAAATCAATAAAATTTGCCTGACTGTGTTTAGCGATAATTCGAGCGAGTGTTGTTTTTCCGACTCCCGGCGGCCCCCAAAAAATCATCGAGGGCAAATGATCACTCTCAATCAGCCTTTTTAAAACCTTATCCTCACCGAGAATATGCTTTTGTCCAATATAATCCTTTAATGTATTCGGCCGCAGGCGATTTGCCAAAGGCTCATTCATTAATTCATCATCAAATAGACTTGTCTGCATGATAATCCCTCACAATCACTTTTATTATAGCATTTTTTATGGTAAAATTATGAAAAATCGTACTATACGTCAGGGAAAGAGGAAAAGGAGAATTTTATGAGCTATCAATATACCTTACAGCTGCACAGCGGTTCCTTTCAAAAAAGCAATTATACATGGGAGGAAATCAAAGCAAAATGCGAGCATATTTTAGCGCATATTCAAGTAAAACAAATGATTATCGGATGGAACAGTGATCCCGTGCTCAATCAAAAGCTATTGGATTATTTCCATGAAAAAGGCATCAGAGTGCTGTTGTGGTTTCCGCTTTTATTACAGGAAAATGATGAGCGTGAATTGAAAAAGATGATTGCCTGTGATGACAGTGAATCAGATTTCTGTTGTCCTACACATTTACATAATGCTCATGCGTGCATCGCTTTATATGAAAAATATTTTGCGAAGCTGCCCTTTGACGGCGTATTTTTAGATAAGATTCGCTATGCGTCATTTTCACAAGGCTATGAAGCAGGCTTCGGCTGCTTCTGTGAGGAATGTAAAAAACAAATGCATTCGGTTGATATCGATTATATCAAGACATTGATCGAAACGCATGATCTTCGTTTACTGCGCGGTGAATATGACCGTTACGGCAGATATCATTTCGCCGATTCTCAGGTGAATGCGTTCTATAAGCGCCGAGCACAGCTGATCAGTGATTTGGTATTTAAGCTTGCCGCCTATTTCAATTCCCGCAAGCTGATTGTCGGAGCTGATTTGTTTGCGCCGATATTGGCCTATCATGTCGGACAGAATATCAAGGAAATTGCGAAGTATGTTGATTTTATAAAACCGATGATGTATACACATACCAATGCACCGGCAGCTATCCCCTATGAGTATAATGTCTATTTGCGCAATTTTGAACACGCAGAGCCTTTTTCAAAGCATTTTCCGGGCGGTCCGCTTTCCAATAAATCACTGCGTTATCAGATGGATTTCATCAAAAATGTGCCGGCTACGGTGATTCCCGGAATTGAAATCAATCCGATTTCAGGTGTATGCGACGTGAATGCCGATTCCGTAAAGGAGCATTTGCGTATCTTTAATGAATTTCAAAATATTGCGCTGTGTTGGGACGTTATGCGTATGGATGATGCGATTTTGACGGTTCTGTAGAGCGCTGTAACAGCAGTAGTCTTATTATAAAAAATGCGGAAGGATGCGAATCCTTCCTTTTTTACCTACAAGGGACGGATGATGAAATACGACTTGAACCATTTATAGGAAATTTTTGAATATCGATTTATAAAATAAATTCCTTAATCAAACTTTCTCCATGCCTTATTACGCAGGAAATCATAAATTTCTCCGTTATCCTTATCCTCATAGTAACGAATCAATAATTGTTTAAATTCAGACACACTTTGATTGGGGATCACAAGTAATCCGCTTCCCTTTGATATTAAATAATGATTGGCAAATAACACTGCGCTGCGCTTATTTCCATCATTAAAAATTTGTGTTTTCATACAATAAAGACATAAAGAAATCGCAATATCGACAGGCTCTTTATTCGCTTGAACAAGCGCATTCAACTGTTCCTTTACCTGTGCTTCTATCGGCAACGGCGGGATATAAAAGGTACCGATCGTTACGGGAACACCGCGAATACGTCCGCCGTACTGATAAAATCCTTCAATAACCAATCCGGCGATATGTGACAACAAAGAGTAATCACTGGGATAGCTTAAAACATCCGGATCCATAATAAATTCCCACGCATGTTTTAAATTAAGGATTTTTTGTACATCCTGTGCAGCAACTCCGTAAATAAGACCGTTTTCTACGATATCCTCAGTTTGCGGAAAAGTCGTGCCGATTCCTTCCAACACCGCTTGATCATAAATACTTGTCTTCATATTGATACGTGCAAACTGTATATTCAGCATCACTCGATTTGATAATTCATTATCAGAATAGCCCATGAAGGCAAGCTATTTTTCAATTTTACGTATTTGTTTTTTCAATTCCTTTGCCTGTTGCGCATTTTTCAGTAAAAAGGCATAAAGGTCCTCATTGTATACATCGATATACTCAGAAGTCAGCTTACCGGCTACACGTTTACGAATATATAAATACTTTTTATCATGGTTCGTTTTTACTTCGGGTGTGCCGTCATAAGGCAAAAGCTTTAATCTTGCGTATAAATCTGCTTTTTGATGTAAAAGCTCTTGTATTTCATGATAATTATTATCCATAATAAACCTCCTATAGGGAATATTTTTAATAAAAAAATATCACATTATTCCCTATATGGCAAGTGAATAATGAAAAAGCATCACTCAGGATGCTCATTTCAATCTCTCAATACTGTCTGGTACTATTCTTATGATTCATTTTTTTCAAACAGCCGTTTCATTTCCACCAACAAGCGATCTGCCGTAAACAGCAAAACAATGATCCAAATTGTCCACGCAAAGATACCTGACGTATCTAAATCAAGCCGACACAGATTTAACTGTCTTCCGATGCCGTCATTAGCCTGCCCGAGAATTTCCGCCATGATACCGACCTTTAACGCTAAGGAAATACCGATAGATGCAGATGTATATAAATACCCTCTCAAATACGGCAAATAAACGTGTCTGACATCGAAAAGACGTGAACCCGGGTACAGCTTCATCACATCCGAATATTCCTTAGGACAAGCGCATAGGCCTTGATACAGATTCGTATATACGGTCGGAAACAGAATCAGAAAGCTGATTACAATCACACTTGTTTTCGGTGAGCACCAAAACAACACAATCAGTATATAAGAAATGTTTGGAACACTTCTTGTGAGTAAAAGCAGCGGATATAAGTAATCAGCAATAACAGGATACAAATAAGTCAAAAGCGCTGTGATCAACGCTGTCAAAAGGGCTATGACAAAGCCGCTCAATACACGCAGAAAGGTAGAAAAAACCGCTGTATAAAACAGTTCGTTTTGAAGCTGATGCAGCATTTTACTGCCTACAGCCATCGGTGAAGGCAATAAAACATCGTTGGCCAAGCTGACAGACAGTCCTTGCCACAGCAGCAGCAATATTACAAATGATAAAGTGATGCGTATTTTTCTGTTCATATCGAGCCTCATTCCATATCAATAGAATAGCAGTTTTTAATTTATTTGACAAGTAAACATTCCATAAAAAATAGATACAGTCACATAAATAACTGTATCCGTTTGATTGTTAGATCAACATACCCTCAT
Source organism: Erysipelotrichales bacterium (assembly GCA_910576855.1). GTDB lineage: Bacteria > Bacillota_I > Bacilli_A > Erysipelotrichales > Erysipelotrichaceae > C-19. Next base: position 32,463 of record CAJTJP010000008.1, on the reverse strand, counting down.
CAAAGACTATCTTGAAAAGCTTTAAGAATTCCGCAATATCATTTGTTACTGCATCTGCCTTCACAAACTTAAGATTTTGACGCTGCCAAGAAGCAAGCGCAATTTTCGCATTAGGAATACCGAGCTGGTCGGCTCCGATCTTTTCAATATATGCGCTCACCTTTTGTTCATCCTTACAGCCTTCATTTAAGAAAGTTTCGATATCCTGCAGAACAGAAGCAGTCTTATCTTTATCCTTCACAAAGATTGCCGCCTGCGGATAACCCTTTTGATGATCTTTGGATTCCTTTTCCTGCAGATCAGTTAAAACTGAAAGCTTGATTCCCTTTTCCTTTGCCTTTGCGATCGTAGCGGTTGCGGCAGGCTCCGCCAAAAGTCCGGCCTTTACCTTACCGCTTAAAAGCTGTGCCTGTACATCCTGAACACTGCTGAAATAAGTGACATTATCAATATTCGCATAAGTGCTCAGAATTTTACCGGGAACGGCATTTTCTCCGAAGGCTGCGAAGGAATCACCGTTTTTATACGCTGCATCACCGACGACATACAGATTTCCCCATGTGATGATAGCAGCCAAACGATAAGGTGTAGCTTCTTTTTCCATCAGCTTCGCACCGAGATTGATCGGAGCGATAATTACATCATATCTGCCATCGTTCTTGATCAGCTCTGCACTTAACGGATCGCTGCCCGAAACAGTGTCAACAATTACATTTTCCTTGTCGCTTAAGGAAAGCGTTGCCAAAGCAGGTGCTCCCTGCGGGGCAAGGACAGAAATCTGCTCCTGCTTATTATCCGCCTTCGTACAAGCACAAAGCATGATAAGCAAGCAAGCAGCAAGCAAATTACCTATACGCTTCATTATCGTTTTTCCTCCGCCTCTGCTTGAAGCAGCGCTACGCAGTCCTTCAATGAAACCGTAACGCTGTCCTTAGACATCGCACGACGAATCGTCACTGTTTCGTCCTGTGCTTCCCCGTCGCCGACAACGATTTCCACCGGAATTTTATTCAGCTGTGCCTCGCGAATACGATAGCCCAGCTTTTCATTTCTGGCATCTACACTGCTTCTGAAGCCGTTATTTAACAGCACCTCATTCACCTTGTTCGCATAGTCCACATGGCGCTCATGATGCACCGGCACAACGACAACCTGCTTCGGTGCCAGCCATAACGGAAAATGTCCCGCATAATGCTCAATCAAAATACCGATAAAGCGCTCGATCGAACCGAAAATAACACGATGCACCATGATCGGGCGCACACGCTTACCGTCCTTATCCACATATGTAATATCAAAGCGTTCCGGCAGATTCATATCAAGCTGAATCGTACCGCATTGCCATACGCGCCCCAAGGAATCCTTGATATGGAAATCCAGCTTAGGACCGTAGAAGGCACCGTCACCCGGATTCACTCGATAAGACTTACCTGCATGCTCACAGGCAGCCTTCAATGCCGCTTCACTTTTCTCCCATACCTCTAAAGAACCGATATACTTATCCTGCGGACGAGTGGAAAGCTCAATTTCATATGTAAGATTAAAAATCTTATAGAAGCTGTCAATGAAATGAATCAGCTCAATGACCTCACTTTCAATCTGATCCTCACGCATATAAATATGGGCATCATCCTGAGTAAAGGTTCTGACTCTGAACAAGCCGTTTAAAGCGCCGCTTGCCTCATGACGGTGCACCTGACCAAGCTCACCCATGCGCATCGGCATATCCTTATAGGAATGCAGACCGTTTTTAAACACCAACAAAGAGCCCGGACAATTCATCGGCTTGATCGCAAATTCACGCTCATCGACTGCTGAGGTATACATATTCTCCCCGTAATTCTGCCAATGTCCGCTTGTTTCCCAAAGCTCCTTGCTCATCATGATCGGAGTCTTGATAAACGTATATCCGCGCTTTGTATGCTCCTCGTACCAAAACTGCTCCAAAATATTACGAACGATCATCCCGTTCGGTAAAAAGAACGGCATACCGGGCGCATACTCGCTCATCATAAATAAGCCCATTTCTCTGCCGAGTTTTTTATGATCGCGCTTTTTCGCTTCCTCAAGCAGCATCAAATGCTCCTCAAGCTCCTCCTTTGTTTCAAAGCATACACCGTAAATACGCTGCAGCATTTTATTATTCGCATCCCCTTTAAAATAAGCACCGGAATGCTTTGTCAGCTTAAAGTTCTTGCACAGCTTCACGCTTTCGACATGCGGACCGCGGCACAGATCCACAAACTCACCTTGACGATAGGCAGTAATCGTACCGTCCTCTAAATCTTGAATCAGCTCCAGCTTGTAAGGATCATCACCGAACAGCTCCAATGCCTCTGCCTTCGTAATCTCCTCACGAACGATGCGCTTTCCGTCCTTGGCAATCTTTTTCATTTCCTTTTCGATTTTCGCCAAATCCTCGTCCTTGATCACATCATCGCCTAAATCAATATCATAGTAAAAGCCCTCGGATACGACAGGCCCTACCCAAAACTTTGCCTGCGGATACAGGCGCTTTACTGCCTGTGCCATCATATGTGCACAGGAATGATTCAAAACACTCAGCTTTGCATCTTCTTTAAAATCTACCATAGCTATCTCCTTCCAAAATAAAAAGACTGAAAGTAAAGGACGATCAGTCTGACTCGTGGTACCACCTTTGTTCATAGATTGCTCTATGCACTCATTCATTGTAACGGAATTACCGGCACACCTTTTCAGGGGCAGCTCCAAGGGAGTAAGCAATAATCTTTTCAATGGTTTTGCACCGACCAACCATCTCTCTGTATCAAGGGAATTATCACTCATATCCTTATCATCGCTTTTATTCATAACATTTATACAACAAAACCGTTTATTTGTCAATGGATTGGCATTTTATTTCAGTGAAAGTCTCGCTTAAGAATGACTGAACAAACTTTGATTGAAACATATTTATCATTACAGTCATTCCTCATACGAGATCAATACCGTTATCACCTTTATTTTATCTGCTTCCTTTCTCCCTATCGATAATTATCATTTAAAATACATAGATTATTGTTTTAGCTATTTTCACTGAGATAGTGAAAATTTAAGAATTTGATAAAATATAATTTTTATGTTCCAAATTATACAATTTAATTATATAATATATAGTATAATAATATTAATATAATTATTATACATAAAGATAAAAAAATTCAATATGAATACTGTATTTTTTTCTGATTATTAATTGTAACATTACGAAAAATGTTACAGTTATCCATAAAAAAGTGATAAAATAGTAGCGAAAACGATTCAGCGCAAGCAATGTCAGTTACAGGAATATGAAATACGGTGTATTTAGTATCGTATATGTAAAGAGGTGTCTTATGAGAAAAACGTATGGTTATGTTCGTGTATCCTCAAAGGATCAAAATGAAGCAAGGCAATATTTGGATTTGATTGAATTCGGAATCGACGAAAAAAATATCTATATGGATAAGCTCAGCGGTAAGGATTTCAATCGTCCCTCTTATCATCGGCTAGTCTATAAGAAGTTGAAATCAGGCGATCTGTTGGTAATTAAAAGTATCGATCGACTGGGCAGGAATTATAATGAGATTCTTCAGGAATGGAAGTATATCACAAAGGAAAAGAATGTCGACATCAAAATACTGGATATGCCGTTATTGGATACGGATCAAAACAAGGATTTGATCGGTACTCTGATCGGTGATATCGTATTACAGCTCTTGTCCTTCGTGGCTGAAAACGAGCGTGTCAATATTCATCAGCGACAGGCTGAAGGAATCAGAGCGGCAAAGCTGAGAGGGGTTCGCTTCGGACGTCCGGAAATTGAGCTGCCGGATGATTTTGAGGATATCTTGGATACATGGCAGTGCGGAGGCTTAGCTTCTAAGGATGCGATTGCGATATCCGGTTTGAAGTACAGCACCTTTTATAAGAAAGCGAAAATCGTTCGCGAGCGAAAAGAAAAAGAAATCGAAATACCCACACAAGGGTAAATCGATTCCTTTTTTTATGATTACCAGCTTCCGCCGCCACCGCCGCCGAAGCCGCCGCCTGAGAAACCGCCGCCGCCAAAGCCGCCGATGCTTCCGCCGCCGTGTCCGCTTGAGCCCTTCGGCTCAATATAAGAGGCTGCCGAGGAGAAGTTACGGAATGAATGATGGAAGCTGCCCCACCAAAGCCATGCCGAGAAGCTGCTACCGTAGGAGCGAGAGGATACATACCAATCCGGCTGCGGTATGATCAACGATTCAAAGCGACTCGCCCATACGTCACTGACTCCCAATACGTAGGCATAAGGCAAAATCTCATAGAAGGCACTTGGATTTTCTGCCGCTAACAGCTCTAAACGCTCCTTTTCACAATTCAGAATAAATTCACGCAGACCGAGAATCTGTCCCAGCCAACGATTTCCTTGTTTTGTTCGCTTATCCATAAACATCAGAATTACCATCAACAAAAGCTCAATTACGATATAAAGAATCGCATAAAGCCATGCCAAGGCAGTCTGTGAAAGCAATATCACTGCCGCAACAACGGTAAACAGCACCGCGTTCAGGAAAAAGCACAGTCCCCAAAGCAGGAACAACAATGATTTTTTCAGTACGAATCGCTTACGCATCAAGAAAATCCAAGGAGCGGCGAAGAATAAAGCGAAAATACCGCAAAATATCGATGGAACCAAGGTAGGCTCGATCATGCCGTATTTCGCATACATGGAAGCAAATACGCAGATAACGCTGGGTAATGCCATAAGCACACACATAAATGCTTGAAGGCCTATGCTTGAGCTTGTGAAAATACGATTCTTCTTCGTATGAAAATACTTGGAAAGCTTGTTGCAGGACTGAACCAATGCGTCTCCTACATGCGCTTTTTTCAAATCAGCCTCATCAACGAAATCCTCATTTTTGAAAATGGCGTGGAAGAAGGTGCGCTCATAGGGCTTCATGTCAGAATCATCATCCTTGATTTTTTTCAGTTTCAGCGCCTTATCATCATCCTCATGGATTTCAATATAGCCGCGATTTGCCCAATCGATGATCAGTGATAAAATATCCTTGCGATCGACCGTTGCGTCAACGACATAGCCCACACCGGCACTGTCCAAGCCCTCCGGTGCTTGGAATTCAACCGTTACGACTACCTCATCATCCTTGCCGAAGCGATAGAACAGCACAACTGCGACAATCGCGATCACACCGCTTGCGATCAGCGCATACAACAGATAATCAGGCAGCAGCGGAAAATTAAAATAATCCTTTTCTAACGGTACCATGATCGTTGCCGACTCGTAATTATACAGCGGCTTTAACAGCTCACCCTTGATGACATTGCCTTTTGTCTCTACCGAAAGATTTTGAAAGGCTGAGCCATAGGACCCGGTATAGGCACTGATTTTTGATGAGTCAAAGGCCTTCGGCATATGAATTTCATAGTTCATACTCTTTATCGTAGTATCAAATCCGTTGCCGATCAAATTCCAATACAGCATCTGCATATCGTTATAATCTAAATCTCTTGTGTGAACACGATAAGAAATCGTATATTTCTGTAATCCGATGACCGTTTCATCCGGATCACCGATTTTGATTACCACCATACCGCTGTCAACATCGATATCGCACGTATCGGAATCACCGCAGGAGATATCATCAATCGGAAAATAATAATTTTTTGTTTGTGAACCGCCCTTTTCATCTGTCCACTCCATCTCATACTTTGTCGGAATATTGCGATAGAAGCCATGACGATATTGACTGAAATCAAGCAGATAGCTCTCCTTTACCAAATAGGTCCCATCCTCCTCGACATCTATGGTGATAGCCAGATGATCGACCGTAAAAGCCTCCTGTGCACTTATCGGTAAAATCATAGCGCTCAAAAGGGTAACACACAGTAATAAAAATAAACCTGTTTTTTTCATACACATCACTCCCTCTGTAAAAAGGACAGCAATTGCCGTCCTAGAAAGATACCTTCACATTCTCACGCTCTGCGCTGTCGGTGATCTCATACAGCGGCTTACGGCTGAAGTGGAAGATACCGGCAATCAGATTGCCCGGGAATACCTCAACCGCATTATTGAATTTCATTACGACGGCATTGTAGAACTTACGCGCATTGGCAATTTCCTTTTCAATGCCCTGCAGCTGCGTCATCAATTCCCCGTAATGCATATCAGCCTTTAAATCGGGATAAGCTTCCGCAATCGCAAAGAATGAGCCCATCATTGTCTGAAGGTGCTTATCGGAAGCGATACGCTCGTCCATGCCCTTCGCGGATACAGCCATATTACGTGCCGCAACCACCTTTTCCAATGTTTCGCTTTCATGCTTCGTATAGCCCTTGATCGTTTCCACTAAATTAGGAATCAAATCATAACGCTTTTTCAAATACACATCCATCGTTGAAAATGCTTCCTCGACCTTATTACGAAGCCGTACAAATTTATTGTAGCTGCTGATGATCCACAATACGAGAATCACCGCAATCACAATACAAACAATCGCCCAAATCGGCATAATAATTCCTCCTTTATACTATTATATGACAAAGCTGCCGTTTTCAAATACGGAAACCCAATCACCGTTTTGTGTTTCACCCTTTACATTCATATCAGCTGTACCAAACATGAAATCGACATGAATCAGTGAAATATTGAAGCCGAGCTGCTTCAGCTCCTCTTCGCTTTTGGTCAATCCGTCCTTCAAAGTGGAAGGATACGCATTTCCCAGCGCCAAATGGCAGGATGCATTTTCATCAAACAGCGTTGTATAAAACAACAGCTGACTTTGTGAAATCGCAGAATCATACGGAACTAAGGCAACCTCACCTAAGGATTTACTGCCTTCATCCATTTCCAGCAATTCCTTCAGTACCGATTTTCCTTCCTTTGCGTCATAGTCGACGATCTTTCCGTTTTCAAAGGTAAATTGAAAATTCTTGATCAAATTACCGTTATGAAGCAACGGACGACTTGCGTATACGATGCCGTTGACGTTATTACGATCGGGTGCGGTAAACACCTCCTCAGTAGGAATATTCGCATTAAAGCGGATTTGACTTTGTGATACATCGCTGCCGCCGCCCCAAATATGATTCTTAAGCAGACCGACATGCAGATCGGTTCCCAGCGCATTTGTGAAATGAAGCTGTTTAAAATTCAGCTCGTTCAGCTTTTTGATACGCGCTTGAAATTGTATATCACGCTGTTCCCAAACCGCAATCGGATCATTGGTTTCATCGATATAAACGCACTTCATGATTTCATCCCATAAGCGCTCGACTGCCGCCTCATTTTCTAATTCAGGGAACATAAGCTTGGCCCATTCCTCATTCGGTACCGCAACGATTGCCCACTGGGTCTTAGAGGCCATCGTATATTCGCGCACTTCCTTTGAAGCTTCACCGAATGCCTTTTGACGAATTGCCATTTTTTTCGGATCGCATTCTTTAAGTACACCGGCTCGCGGAGAGATGATCGACATCGTACAAGCACCTGCCTTAAGATAATCCAAATGACGCTCAACCTGCCAATCATGTACTTCGCCCAAGACCTCATCGCTTAAATAATTATAATTAAGTTTATCCAAGAAAGGATCGCGATAATAAACGAGCACCTCTCTTGCGCCTGCCTTATAGGCTTCCTCACTGACCAAGCGCGTAAAGGAAACGGTATCGATATCGGCCTGAATGATCAGGGTTTGATTCTGTGCCAAATTGACGCCGCTGCGCACTGCCAGCTGCGCATATTTTTTTAACAGTTTTTGATTCATTGTTTACCTCCTGCATAGGCCATCACAAGCATTGCCGCGCCGACGATTCCCGGCTCCTCAAGCTGTGCTTCCTTGAATTCGACTGCTCTCATTCCTTCATGTACCAGCTTTTTAAACTGATCGATCAAGTGATCGAGGAACACATCTTTGCCCTTCATCAAGCCGCCGCCCAATACAAATACCTCAGGATCGCAAATATGCGCAATGATCGAAAACAGCTGTGCCAAATCATAGGTGGCTTCCTCACATAAGGAAATTGCCTGCGGATTTTTCTCTCGTGCCAAATCAAATACATCACCGGCATGATCGATGCGATCATCACCGAACACTTCCTTGCCCTTGCGGGTAATTGCGGTACCGCTCGCTTCATTTTCGACCGCACCGACATTTAAATGACTGATATCCTCACGATTACGGTCAATGATTACATTGCCGATTTCACCGGCAAAGCCATGAGCGCCGGATACGACTCTTTTATCAATCACAAGCGCACCGCCGACACCGGTGGAAAGCGTTACGTAATAAACGGAATCATGATTTTTTCCGGCTCCAAGCATCGCTTCGCCCATACATGCCACATTGACATCATTATCCATGTAAACAGGCATTTGAAAATGCTCACGAAACTGCTTGACAAGCGGATAGCCCTCAAAGCCGGGCAAAAAGGATGCCAGCATCATCTTACCGTTTTTAGTATCAACAGGTCCCGGTACACCCATACCGATACCCTCACATTCTTTATAGCCGTCAATCGATTCAATCATTGAAATTATCTTATGAATTACATGGTCAACGCCCTTATCTATTTCAGTCGCTTCCTTAACAACCTGAAGCAGTTGTCCTTGTTCATCAACCTTAGCTGCGCGCACATTGGTGCCGCCTAAATCGACTCCGATAAATGTTTTCATGAAATTTCCTCCTAGATACAGTCTATTGTATCATAAATCTGTTTTTTTTACACGCAGAATCATAATTCTTTCCGAATAAGAAAAAAAGACACCGCAGTGTCCTATTTAACTTCAATGATTTTCATCGTATTGGTTGCGCCGCAGCCGACCGGATAACCGGCAACCAAAAGAATCGTTTGTCCCGGAGCGATACCGTGTGCCTTGGCAATATTGCGCGCCAGCTCACACTCATTGTTTGCGGTATTCGCAATATCGGATTTATAGGTGATAACACCCCAGTTTGCGGCCAATGAACGCTGTGTTTTATCGTCAAAGGTAACAGCGATAATCGGTGCCTTCGGACGGAATTTAGATAAACGACGCGCTGTATTACCTGATTGTGTAAAGGCCACGATAGCCGCTACATCAAGCGCTAATGCCGTATCCGCAACCGAAATACCGATCGCATCGTTATTCGTGCGCTGTGAAGTGCGAACCTGCTTATACAGCACTTCCTTATACGGATAAAGCTGTGATTCAATCGCAGTTGCGATTTTAACCATTGTCTGAACCGCTTCGATCGGATAGTTTCCGGCCGCAGATTCACCGCTCAGCATAATCGCATCGGTACCGTCTAGGATTGCATTCGCAACATCGCTTGCTTCCGCACGCGTAGGACGCGGATTGCCCTGCATGCTTTCCAACATATGCGTTGCCGTAACGACAGGCTTGCCCATTTCATTCGCAGTACGAATGATCTGCTTCTGATAAATCGGCACAAGCTCTAATGAGACATCGACACCCAAATCACCGCGGGCACACATCACACCGTCTGAAACCTCTAAGATTTCACGCAGATTATCGAAGCCCTCTTGATTTTCGATTTTCGGAATAATACGAATATCCTCTCTGCCTTCCTCCTTTAAAATTTCACGAATCGCTAAAATATCCTCTTTACGACGTGTAAAGGATGCGGCAATATAATCGATTCCCTGACGGCATCCGAAGCGAATATCCGCTTCATCCTTTGCGGAAACAAACGGCATCGATAATTTAACGCCCGGTAAATTACAGCCTTTCTTGCTCTTTAATACATGCGGATTTTCAACACGGCAGGTCAATTCTCCGTCTTTTTTATCAATTACCGTTAAACGGCATTTTCCATCATCTACCAAAATAGTTCCGTCAATGCTTAAATCATCAAAGATTTCCGGACATTGAATATGAAAGCGCTCCTTCGTACCGAGGATTTTTTCTCTTACGATCGTAACGATATCCCCTTTTTCATAACGCTCAGAGTCATTTTCAAATTCACCTAATCTTACCTCTGGTCCTTTGGTATCCAACAAAATTGCGATATTCGTGCCTAATTCCTTATTCACCTCGCGAATGTTTTTAATACGATTTCCGTGTTCCTCAAAATCACCGTGAGAAAAATTCAGACGAATGATATCCATTCCGTTTTCTGCCAATTTCTTCATCATATCCTTGTTTTCCGAAGCAGGACCGATGGTACAAATAATTTTTGTTTTCTTTTTCATAATTAAGCCAATTTCCTTCCTAATCTAACTACATAACTACACAAGACGATCGAATAAATTCTGAAGCTGTTTGCGTGAAGCACGCGGTATATTCAGGGCTTCCTCAATCGGTGTAGAGATGATGCGGTTATCCTTGATACCCACACACTGTCCGCCGATTCCCTGCATCAGCAAATCAACCGCTTTTTCACCCATACGTGATGCCAATACACGATCGCTCGGAGTTGGCGAGCCTCCGCGCTGTACGTGACCGAGTACGGTTGCACGACCGGAAAAACCGGTATTTAAGCTGATTTTACGCGCAAACTGATGAACATCTGTCATTTTCTCCGAAATAATCACGATCGCATGACGCTTCTTACGAATGACATCTAAATCACGTAAGCGCTCCAAAATTTCTGTTTCCTCAAAGCCTGTTTCCGAAGTACATACGATTTCCGCACCGCAGGCGATTCCGGCCCAAATAGCCAAATCACCGCAACGATTTCCCATGACCTCTACTACTGAACAGCGATGGTGTGAGCTTGATGTATCACGCAACTTATCCACTGCATCGACGATTGTCATCAATGCCGTATCAAAGCCGATCGTATAATCGGTTGAAGTGATATCGTTATCGATTGTACCCGGCAAGCCGATACAGTTGATTCCCATATCGGTCAACGCCTGTGCACCGCGATAGCTTCCGTCGCCGCCGATTACGACAATCGCTTCGATGCCTCTTTTATGAAGCTGCTCCACCGCTTTTAAACGAACGGATTCATCCTTAAACTCCGGCAAACGTGCCGAGCCTAAAATCGTTCCGCCGCGATCGATAATATCACCTACCGCAGCCTTGGTCAACGGTTCAATATAGCCCTCTACCATACCCTTATAGCCGTTATAAACACCGAACACTTCAAGTCCGCTGTTTAATGCGACACGCGTAACGGCACGAATAGCCGCATTCATTCCCGGCGCATCACCGCCTGATGTTAAAACTCCGATACGCTTTACCATAAGCATTTCCTCCATTCTGTAACATTATACTCTACAATGAAAAATTTTTCCAGTTATTTTCGTCTTGAATTACCGCTCATAAACACCTCCTGTGCCAATGTGCGGATACGCTCCTCGATTCGTTCTGCCGCCATCGGCTCATTCAATGTATAGCGCTGCTTCAATTCGGGCAGCTTATAGTTACTCGTAAAAAACGTCAACAGCTTATGCTCCATACGATAATCCAAAAGCGATAAAAGCACCTCATCACGACTCCATGCCGTCACACTTTCCCCGCCGATATCATCAAGCACTAATACCGGCACATTGCGAATGCGATTCAAATGCTGCTCCTGTGCTTCACGATCATGAAACATCAGCTTCAGATCACCGATCAAGGTCGGTACATGAATAAAGCCTACCCGACATTTCTTACGGGCAAAATGATTCGTAATGCCTGCCGCAAGATAGGATTTACCGACTCCGGGCTTACCGCATAAATAAAAACCTTTTTTGTGCTCCTCGCTCATTAATAAAGCAGTGATATCCATCAACAGTCGCTTATAAGCCGCCTGCTCCTGCGTAATATCCATAGTCGTTAAATCAATCAGTAGCTGTTCCTCACTGAGCTTTGGTTCGATATAACAGCTTTGGTGCGCCAAGGCAGACACATGTTCCCTCAGATAATGACAGCGATGGATTCCGCTCAGCAGTACCCCATCCATATATAAATCGGTATAGTGTCCCTTTACCTTTTGGGTACAATAGGAAAGGCCCTTACAGTTTTCACACTTATCCACGGCCTTGAGCCAATCACTGAAGCGACCGACATTCGCATAAACGATTGCTTCGCTCTCATTGTGATCGTTTAACCATTGCAGAATATGCTTATTCTTGATCAGTTTCGCAAAGGTGTGCTCCTTCCACTGCTTCGCTTTTTCATTCCACTCTGCCTCAAATATTATTTTATCCATGCTGTTCCCTCAACTTTCGCAGCTGTTCCATCAATTCCTCATCATTCACAGCTTCCTCTTGATTTTTTTGTTCACTCGTGTCCTGTTCATAAAACCATTTAGGCAGCTGTTTCGTCTTTTTGTTCGGATACGTTTGCGTATTCTCTTTTTGACTTTCTGCTAACGCCTTTTCCTTTGTGTCGATGCCTAAGCGAACCCATGCTGCCGCAATCTTTTCTACGTATTTGCGTGCCAATGATTGATTGTTTCGCTCCAGCACATAGTCAAGTAACACATTGATGACCTGTGGATTGAGCTGATATTTATCATTTAACAGCTCAATCAGCTCCTGATCGCTTTTGGAAAGGGCAATGCCGTTTTGCTTCTGCTGCAAAAACAAAGCTGACGGCATATCATACGGATCTGTTACCTGTACTGCTTTCTTATCTTGGCTTTTTTGCATCCATTCTACCAGTTTTTTACGATCTAAACGATTTGTTTTCAAATTGATGCTTTTACCTACAAGCTTCTGCATTGCGATTTCATCAATTCCGTAAAGATCAGCCTTTTCCGCAATAAAATCAAGATTATCCTTAGTACGCTCACTTAACGGCAGTATCATCGGTGATAAATTGTTTAAGAAGCGCTCAAAGCGGAAATGAAAGTTCTTTTTCGGTACACTCGGCTTATTTAAAATAAACAGTGCCTCTTGTTCCTCATTCCAATTTTGCAGCATATCACTCATATGAGTACTGATATTTTGATAATCTGTTTTAGCTTCAATCGCAGGTGCAAAGCTTTTTTTCATAAATTCAAATACCTGCTTGCCCAGCTTTTCCATATATAAGCGACCGAAAACCTCATGAGATAAAAACTCACAGCCGATTTTCGGGGTCATAAGCTCATATAAATACGTATTCTTAGCGCCGTCATAATACGTTTTCAGCAATAAATATTGTTCCAAAATCATACGCTTTTGTTCTAAGAGCTCCGCCTTCAGCATGCACAGCTTACAAATCAGCAGATGATTTTTGATTCGCTGCGGCTGCTTAGACAGTGCATAAAGCGTTTCATACAGTGACAGTGCTTCATTACCGATCAACGGATAATAAAGCATTCTCAATGCTTGAAAATGCGCATGACTTAAGGTATGCGTACATTCTATTTTTAAGCGATCTTCCTTTTGCAGCAAGTGAATCCCTCCGATATCCGTTTAAGCTCCTTTGATAATTGCTTGTCTAATTGCTCCATACTGCCGTTATTATACAATATTATATCAGCTCGTGCACATTTTTCTTCTTGTGACAGCTGATACTTCATTCTTTTTAATGCCTCTTGAGCATCTATGCTTCGATATTGCTTTAAGCGCTGTAATAAAAGCGCATGCTCACAGGCAACGACCCACAGTTCATCGAAAAAAGCCTCCCAATGAACCTCAAATAAAAGCGGCACCTCAACAACGACGATGCTTTTATCGCATTCCTCTACAAAACGCTTGATTTCCTGTTGAATTAACGGATGCAGCAAGCTCTCCGCCTGTTCTTTTTTCTGCGTATCGCTGAAAATGAAATCACTCATTTTTTCGGTATCTAAAGCACCGTTTTGATCTAACAGGCTTTTGCCGAAGGCAGCCGTAATTGCCAAGTAGCCCGCATTACCCTTTTTCAACAGCTCTCTGTTGATTTCATCACAATCGAGTACATCGATATCATGCCGATTCAAAAGTCGTATCACGCTTGATTTTCCGGCTCCCATAACACCGGTCAAGCCGATTTTTACCGTATTCTTCATACTATCGCTTCCTTTGACATTTCGGACAAAAATAAGTGCCTCTTGTCGCAACTGTTTTTTTGATGATGGGCGTACCGCAAGTCGGACATGGCAGATCCTTGCGCGCATGGACCTTCAGCTGCAGCTGAAAGCGACCGTCCACTCCTAATGAGGAGGTATAAGAACGAATCGTAGTACCGCCAGCCTTCATCGCTCCGCCCATAATTCGTCTTGCCTGTGCTAAAAGCTCGGTATAGTCTTTTTTTCGCAGCCTTTTGATACTGATTTCCGGGTCATAGCCGAGCGAAAAACAAATTTCATCGGCATAGATATTACCGACTCCCGCCATTATACTTTGATCCAACAGTGCCTGTTTTAAGGTAATACGGCGCAGATGCAGCTGTTCATATAAATATTGCGGTGTTAAGCTCTCATCGAACACATCAAGACCACAGTGTTGAAAGGCCTTTTGTGCTTTTAAATCAACACCGCGCTCATATAAATAGAAGCGCCCGAATTTTCTTGTATCATGATAACGCAGCTGAATGCCGTTTTTAAAGGTAAAGATCGCATGTGTATGCTTAACGTCATACGGCTCATTTTGCGGCTGTACATAATATTTGCCCTCCATGCGTAAATGCGAAACAAGCACATTGCGATCTAAGACAAAAATCAAATACTTGCCGATTCTTTGATAATCATTTATCTGTTGCCCCTGAAGTGCTTCACAAAATTCCTTCGGCGTACAATTATCAATCAGCCGCGGCCAAAAAATATCCACTGATTCAATGATCGGATGCGCAAGCTGCACCTCCAATGTTTTTCTTACTGTTTCTACCTCAGGTAATTCAGGCATATTCTCACCTACTTTGCTTCATACCAGTTATCGCCGTAGGAAGCCTCTGCGACCAACGGCACGCTGAGCTTCATCGCCTCCTGCATGCCCTGTTCCACAATTTGCTTCATCTGAACAATTTCCTGCTTCGGTACTTCAAAAATCAATTCATCATGAATCTGCAAAATCATTTTAGCCTGTACCTTTGCCTCTTTCATCGCTTGATATATATGAATCATCGCAACCTTGATCAAATCGGCGGCACTTCCCTGTATCGGTGCATTCATTGCGGCACGCTTGCCGAATTCGCGCATCATATAGTTTTTATCCTTGATTTCTTTGATATAGCGTCTGCGCTGAAACAGTGTTTTTACATAGCCGTGCTCCTCACAGTACGCAATCGTGGCTTCCATAAACTGTTTGATGCTCGGATACGACGCAAAATATTTTTCGATAAAATCATGTGCTTCCTTGCGTGTAATTCCAAGCTGTTCACTCAAGCCGAAATCACTTTGACCGTAAACGATGCCGAAATTGACGGTTTTCGCTGTTCGGCGCATAGAATCATTGACCTGTTCCTTATCCACATCAAATATCTGCATTGCCGTTTTTGTGTGAATATCGATTCCCTGATTAAAGGCTGCGATCATTTCCGCTTCATTTGCCATATGCGCAAGCATTCTCAGCTCAATCTGTGAATAGTCGGCACTCATAAGAACGCAGTCCTTAGGCGCAACGAATGCCTTTCTGATTTCCTTGCCCTGTTCATCACGGACCGAAATATTCTGCAGATTCGGTTCACTGGAGGATAAACGACCGGTTTGGGTCTGTGTTTGGTTAAACAGCGTATGAATTTTACCGTCCTTATGCACATGCTTGCTTAAGCCGATCGCATAGGTGGAATACAGCTTCGCATATTTCCGATGCTCCAGCAATAATGCGATAATCGGGTGCGCATGGATCAGCTTTTCTAATACATCGGCTGAGGTACTGCGTTTTTTTCCTGCCTTTAAACCCAATTCATCATATAAAACCACAGCCAACTGCTTCGGTGAATTGATATTGAATTCGTACCCGGAAATGCGATAGATCTGCGCCGCGAGCTCATTGATTTTTGTCTCGGTGGCAGCTGCAATCTGTGCCAAGACCTCAAGGTCGGTATGAACACCGTTTTTTTCCATTTCAAACAGCACGCGGACTAACGGCATTTCGATTGTTTCAAACAGCTCTTGCATCTCTTTGTCCTTCAGTTCCTGTTTCATATCGGCAGCTAAGAAATACATATTGGTACACTGCGTACATACATAGGTAATGCGCTCCTGTTCATCTGTCAGCTTCGGTTTACCGCTCTTACCGTAAATTTCCTCTTTTGCTGTACCTTCAATATCGTATTTCATCAACAGCTTATCATAATCATTTACGCTCGCATCTAACAGAAAGGCAGCGATCAAGGCATCAAAGGCTGCATCTTCAAAGGCAATATCAGCCTTATGCAGTGCATGATAAACATCCTTTGCCTTGGTCGTTTGCCATATCGGCTGCATCAAATAATTTAAAAATCCCCGATCGCTCAGCGCATCGCTCAAATGAATATATTCACAGCCTGTATCATTCGCAAGCGCAAAGCCGTACAGCGTCGCATCGTAATAGTTCTCACAGTCAATATCTGCCCAAAGCATACTATCACTCGTCAATAAATGTGCTGATAGCTTGTTTACGACATCGTATTTGACCTTGCGCACGGTCTTTGGCTTCGCCTGTTTTTTCAATAAACTGTTCATTTCATATTTCACATAAAAATCATGTAAAGAGGCCTCCTGCTTCTCATACAGTAAATCCTCTGCTTGAAACGGCAGACTTAAATCGGTTTTGATCGTTGCCAGCATTTTTGATAAAAAGGCCTGTTCCTTATCTGTTTCCAGCTTTTCCTTCAGCTTTCCTTTGATTTCATCTAAATGCTCATACACGTTATCTACCGTTTGATAATCAGCCAAAAGCTTTAACGCTGTTTTTTCACCGATGCCCTTGACACCGGGAATATTATCGGAAGAATCACCCATCAAGGCCTTTAAATCAATGATCTGTGCCGGAATGATGCCCTTTGTTTCCATCAGCTTCGCTTCATCAATGATCTCGATTTCACTTAATCCCTTTTTCATCACATACACATTGGTAGTCGGATCGATCAGCTGCCATAAATCCTTATCACTGGAAAGAATATGGATCGTATGATCGGGATAACGCTTTGCCATCGTACCGATAATATCATCAGCCTCGATTCCATCCTCCTCATAGCGATAAATACCAGCCGCATCTAAATATTCTCTTGCCATCGGCATCTGGACGATAAGCTCCTGATCCACTTCTTTTCTTGTGCCCTTATATGCTTCATATACCTGATGGCGAAAGGTTGGCTTACCGCTGTCCCATGCCACCAATACCTCATCCGGCTGGATCATGGATAAGGCCTTTTCGATCATCATCGCAAAACCGTATACCGCATTGGTCGGTATACCGTTTGAGGTTTTCATCATCATGCCGTAGCTTGTCGCATGATAAGCCTTAAATAACATATTATTGCCGTCAATCAGTAACATTTTTTTCATTTGAATAACCTCTCAATCCCTATTATTTTACCACAGATTTGTGTGCTTACGTATGCTTTTTGCATAATATGAACAGATTCTTTTGATCTGATTTGAAAAAGCATGCTTCCTATTCATCAACAAGACGCTTTTCTTTCTGACACTCATGAAAAAAGCGCATGGTTTTCATGCGCATGATAGTTAATCCGCCATTTCCTCTAATACCTTTAAATTCTCATACATAAGTGAGCGGTAATCAACACCGTTTTTCTTTTCCTCCTCGCTCAAGGAAGAAATATTGCTTAAGCTTACCGATATCAAACCTAATTCACTGACAAGCTGATCGTGAAGCTTCAGCATATCCTCAGGCAGATTCGGTTCCTTTACGATATAGCGAACGCCGTCCTGTTGAATGCGGTCCTTCATTGCCTTCAGCTGTGCACTTGTAGGCATTGCACCGTATTTTGATAAACAAATCGGATATACCTTGATTCCGTACGATTTCTGCCAGTTGCCGAAGCTCGGTGTAACGGAAACAAAGCTGATTTTCAAGCCCTCATCCTTTATTGATTGATAATCGGCATCAATACGCGCCAAGTCATTCATTAAGCTGTCGAAATTCTGATTGAATATTTTCGCATATTCAGGATATTTATCACTGAGATAGGAACAGATCGATGACCCCATTGAACTCATTGAAATGGGATCGATCCACAAAATCGGATCCTTATCGTACATATCGATATTTTTAAAAATGTCTCCTTCATACCACGGCGTTTCCGCCGTTACAAGCTTTCCGTCAAGATTTATCGATGTATAGCGCTTAAACTGATTCAAGGCACTGATTGAGCTCAAATCAATCATTTTGATGCGTGCAGAGCGAATATCATCTAAATACAGCTCCATATACGGCTCTAATCCGCCGATATAAAATAAGACATCGGAAGCATCTAAAACAGCCTCATAATCGTCCTTGATCGTCGCTCGCTGAATCAAGCTGTCCGATGATATATTCGTAACACTGACATAATCACCGCCGATTTTCTTAACGAGATATTCAACGGGATAACTCGTTACCGCAACCTTGGGACTGCTCGGCCGACAGCCGCTCAACAAGCTCACAAATAAGAATATAGAAATTAAAATCAGTCGCTTTTTCATACACTCTCTCCTTGAGCTTCATTATACCATAGATTTCAGCAAAGGGGTAGTATTTCAATTAAAGCATTATTTGAAGTCGATTTGCTTCGGGTGCTTCATGAAAAACCGTTTTCAGCCATTCATCCTCTAAAATCCAGCCATTTTTAGTTTCAATCACATTTGTATAAGCACGAAAGAGATCGTTTTTACGATTCATGCGTAAAAAGCCCTTGGCAGGATGAAGCGTGCGATAATGATAAAAGGCCATTCGCTCATAGGCAAGCTGCTTCCAGCACATTAAAATCTGAAGCAGTAAAAAGCTCATGACAAGATAAGCGCTCGCTGTTTGAATAATACGATAATGCCATAATAAAAACAAATTGATGATTCCCGTTGCATAGGTAAGTATTTGTGCGCTCGTATAACGAAATACAAGATGAAACAGTGATTGTACGATACGTCCGCCGTCAAGAGGAAAGATCGGCAGCAGATTAAACACAAGAATTGATGTATTCAGCTGACATAAGTAGCTCATATACGGCTGTGATATAAGATTCGCCGCTTCCATCAATGAAAATACATACGGAAATATGACATGAGTCGCAGGTCCGGCAATAATGATCAAAAGCTCTTTCCATATGCTGCCCATTCCGATATAGCGCATTTGTGCGCTTAAGCCGAACGGATAAAGAATCACCTTATCGATCGGATAATGAAAGCAATGCGCGACAAGCATATGTGCCCCCTCATGAATCGTCAGTATAAAAAACAGAATCAACAGCGTTTTTCTCATATGAGATGCCAATAACAGCGGAAGAAACGCAAGCCACAGCCACGATATTTTCAGTTTCATGGAGTAATTGCCGTATTATAATCAACGCTTTGTTTATTTTTAAGCATCGTCAGTTGAATATATTCATTGTAGTCAGCGATCACATCACCGGCCTTCAAACGCTCATCCTGCTTCACCTGAACCTGATTCAAATGACCGTAGGTAACGATTACACCGTTATCTTGACGAACGGTAACACTGCTTTTTTCAGCGTCTTTCGCTTCCACATGGAGCACAACGCCGTTCATCATCAGCCTTGCTTGATTGGTGCCGTTCGCATATTTATTTCCTTCTAACAGCGAATAGGTCGGTAATGAGGAAACTACCGTATCCTCCTTTTTATCCTTTGAAAACCAGCCCTCAAACGGCAGCCATTCACTGACATCCGTGAAGCTCCAATTTTTAAAGGCTGCAGGTACATCGATAATCCCCAGCTTATCATTCACAAGATAAGTCAACGCACAAATACCGCAGGCCATTGCCAGCATCAGTGTATGATATAATAAGCGAAAAAACACCGGCTGATGGTCATCGGCTTTATTTTTCCGCTTTTGGATTCGTTTGCGAATCGCTCTTTGATCCACCATATGCTTCCACCTCCTGTTTTATCATATGCACACAAGAGGCTGCTTTAGAATGAAGGGCAAAGGAAAACAGGCCTACAACGCCTGTTTTTGTTCGTCATGATTCGTCATTTCCTGATGCTTGGGATCCTTCGCATATACCTCACAGATCGCCTTGATTGCGATCGCAAGCGGTATCGAGAACATAATTCCCAATGCGCCGTAAACCACACCGCCCGCAAATACCGCGAACAATGTAATAAGCGGCCCTAAAGAACTGCGCTTTTCATGAATCAGCGGTGATATCACATAGGCATCGACATTGGATAAGACGCAGATACCGGCAATCAAAAAGAAAATGCGGATCGGTGATAAAGAAAGTGCGGTTATGATACCGATACTGTTCGCAAGCGTTCCGCCCAAATACGGCACCAGCTGTCCGACAGCGGTAAGCAGTCCGATAATCACCCAGTCCTCATGTCCGATCAAGAAATAAAATAAGCTGTATTCGATAAACTTGATTGCCATAATAATCAACAAGGATTTTAAATATACACTGACCTCTTCATCAATCTTAAACAGATAAGGATCGGCCTTTTCATAAAACATACGCGCAAACTTACAGATATAGCCCTTCACTCGTTCAAAATCTGACAGCATATAAATAGCGATGATGACCGTAAACAGTGCATTTGTGATTACATTTAAAAACGAATTCATAAAGCCCGGCAGTGAATTCATAATATTAGGCAGCCAAGCATCATAAGAGGACAGATATTTCGTAATACTGTTTGTGATACTGTCTACCAAATCAAAATTTTCAAAATCACCGTATTGAATGATCTTATCACTGATCCAACGTACTCCCCATATCAGATTACTGATAAAGCCCGATATCTTATCATACAGCATCGGCATCAATACCAAGCATAAAAGCACGATCAATATAATGATACAGATCCAAAAAATCACTATTGCGAGCGTTTTATTGATTCCCTTTTTCTGCATCCATACGATTAACGGATGAACGATATAGGCAATCAAAAAGCCCATAAAAAACGGTGTTATGATGCTTTTCAGCATGGATAACCAATTCCCCCACAAGGGTAAAGTCATCTTTAAGAGGTATACGATCAATAAAACAAGAACGATCTTGCTTAACAGTTTTAGATTGATTTGATCATCTAATTGCTTTAAAAATCTACGAAACATACCGATACCCTCCTTTGTCTAATATTTTATCATAGAAGCAGATAAAAAAGCTATCAGACAAAGGATTTTTCGCTGAATTTTCACATTTGCGGTGATAGGGACTGCGCTGTTGAGCTATGTGTTCGCGATTGTTTGATTATCCGCGGCAGTTTTTCTTATGTGCTTTCAGCTTTTTTACGGCCCATTCATAATGACTTGACGTTGTTGAGACAAAATAAGAGCCGAGCGTGCTTCCGCCTACCCACGAAAAGACTCCCTTAGTAAATAATTCCTCATCGGAGAATGTCTTTGCCGATGCGATTACTTCTTGATGTGATTGTTGAAGCAAGCACTTTGCCTCATCTAATGAGGTTGCTTGATGCTTCAAATAAAAAGCAACATTCATTTGGCCGTAGGTTTTCCAATTATAAGGGCCGGGAATAAAGGCTGTTGTTTCCCCACTTTGATTTGCCTTGATCCAGTTCAACAACAGCTGATGCCATTCATAAAGATGAATCAGAATATCACGAAGATTCTTATCTCTGTTCCAATGTGCCTCTTTCTTTTTTACATCGCTTGAAAAATCAAACGGTGTTACCAGCTCAGCTTGTGTTAAAGCATTGATAACGGATTCCAATTTTTCATAGCTCTCTGTCGCTGCGTTCAATAAATCTGTTTTAGTCGTCGGTCTACCCATAATATTCATCCTTTCTAATTATTTTGTTTACTGTCTCATTGTATCACAGGAAACCTGACAACGTATGTCAGGTTTTATTTTTTTCAACGATTAATTTCGCCTGTTCCACCAAGTGCTGTTTCAAGTATGACGGAGAGATGACTTCAACCTGATCCGCAAAGGATAATAAAAACCCGATCAGCCAAGCATCTGCGGGTATTTGTGCACTGACAAGCAGATCACCGTTTGTTTGTCTTTGGATTTCCTCATGACTGAATTCATCGTATACGCGAAATGCGACCTTATGAGAAAAGCGCAGTGTTATTTCAGGGAATTCCGCTGTGTGATCCTCATGCTCAGGAAAGCTGTAATTTGAAAAATGCTCGGTTGTCGGCTTACATGCGATTATGCGCGTCAGCTTAAACAGACGATAGTGTGCTTCTTTCGGACAATATGCCTTTACATACCATGCCTTTGCCTTATAATACAAACAAAGCGGATAAATACTTCGCTCCCTTTGTTCACCATAGGAGCTCACATAGGTAATAAGAACCGCTTGATGATGAAGCACAGCGGTCTTTAACATTTTGAATAACCTATTATCCGATCCCTGATTGCCCCAGCGTGAAAAATCAACCTCAAGCCAATTCGTCGAATCAACATGAAACAGCGCGGACAGCTTATTCAAAACAGTCTCATTATGAAAACCCAAGGCTGCATTCATTCCTTGAAGCGAAGTGAGTATTTCGGCTTTCTCCGTATCGGATAACAGTGTCTTATCCAATGTATAATCCTTCATCAAATAAATACCGCCGTTGCGGCCCGATTCCGTATAAATAGGAATTCCGGCAGCACTTAAGGAATCTAAATCCCGATAAATCGTTCTGATCGATACCTCTAAATCAGTCGCTAATTGATTAGCAGTCACATGCCCTTGATTCAACAGACAATACACGATTTGAAACAATCTGCTTTCCTTCATGTGCCTTCCTCCTCAATATTTTAAAAGCTGACATTTGTGTCAGCTTTATTATAAGTGCATTTTACCGTAATGACAAGCTTGTTGTCTTGGTTGTTTACAGCTATATCACCGCAGGCAATTACAGTTGAATCAGATATACATCTGCCTCTTTATCTTCAAAACAAAAGCTTCTTTCATAACGACCGCCGTTTTTTTCAATCGTTCTTACGGAGGCGATATTATCTCTTTCCACCGATAGCTGAAGCTGCTTCATACCGTGTTCTTTCGCAATCAAACAAATCTGTCTTAATATTTCGGTGGCATAGCCTTTTTTTCGCTCAGTCGGTCTGACACTGTAGCCGCAATGACCGAAATTCTTTAAGAAGTCATTTAATTCATATCTTAAATCTACTATGCCGATAATTTTATGATCTGATACTCTTTCCGCAAAAAATGTATCGGTCAAAACCCAATCCGACGCAACCGTTGTTTTATCTGCATTCGCATTGACTCTGTCTAACCATTCCTTGTAGGAATCAAGCTGATCAAACAGACTGCTGCCGTTAATGATACGTTCATTAAAATCAAAATGCTCCTGTCGATAGGCCAATGCCGCTTGTTCCATCGCAAAAGTCGGTTTTACCAAGCGAAGCTGTTCATCCTTCATAATGCTTCTCCTTTCACTGTTTCTTATACATTGAAATAATCATTTGTAATAAGTAAACTTATTATAACGCAATCCGTAATGCAATACAACTTTTGTAAAATAATAATGATAAAGCAGTGAAGCCTTATAGCCTCACTGCCCGTATTGAATATGAAATTTCATTCTATGTATGGCTTACCCTTATCCGAACAGCTTCTGTAGGAAACGCTTTTCACGATATTTCGGCAGTGCCGCATTTTCTCCGTTTAATCGCTTCGCAATCGCCGCAAAGCAGTCATATACCTGCGTATGCTTCGCTAAGGATATCGGAGCACCGCGATTATTACTGCGAATTACGCTTTCATCATCAAAAACATAGCCCAACAATTCAATTCCCAACCAATTCATCGCATCCTCTAAGCGAATGGAGATGCCCTTATCGATAAAATGCGGATTCAAGCGATTTACAATCAAGCGAATCGACTGCATTTGTTCCTTCATCAAGATTCCGATGACACGATCTGCATCCTGCATTGAGGTAATATCCAAATTCGATACGAGAATCACATCATCAGCACAGGCAATACTATACAAAAAACCGGATTCAATGCCTGCAGGAGTATCTAAGAATACAAAATCAAAGCTTTGTTTCAGTTCATTTACGACAAGTCGAAGATCGCTGCCTTTAAAATAATGAATATTTACCGATTTACAAGCCGGTAATAAATACAGATTATTTTCACGCTTATCCTTAAGAATCGCTTTATTTAACGGACATATTCCCTCCATTACGTCACGAAGATCATAAATCACACGATTTTCCAGTCCCAGCATTACATCTAAATTCTTTAAGCCCAAATCAACATCAATCAAACATACCTGATATCCCATCTGTGCCAATACTATGCCTAAGTTAATACACACACTGCTTTTACCTACGCCGCCCTTGCCCGACGTTATCGCTATTGCACGACCCACGATTTTTCCTCCTTCAATTCCTTCAGTTGAAGTTTCCGTTCTTTATAGTAAACCTGAGCGGGCGCAAAACTTGTCAGATTCTGATAATGGGAATCACATATGCGAATATTTGCCTGAAAAAAGCCGGATGCCGTTATCCGACAGTCCTCATGATAAAGATCGATATTTCCTCCGACACTGCCGATACAATAGATGCTTTCACTGCTTGAAACAAAGGCCTCTGCCTGAATCGAACCAAGCAGCAGTACCTCACGATCAAATTCATACGTCTGTCCGCTATGTAAATTCTCCTCAATGATCATCAAATCACGTCGATTCGTCTGATTTATCAAGCCGAGAACGATCGTACCTGTTTCATTCGCACATTGTAATAGCTGAAGCAGCTCCTTTTCCCGTAATTCCGTCTGAATATGAAAAAAAGCCTCAAAGCTGCCGCTGTGTCCTTTAGCGATCGTATTGAGTCTTTCTTTGAGCATTGTTAAAAATGACGGGAAGTCATCATAGAAACAGCATACCGTATAAGTATGATTCACCGCTTTGATCTTAATCTGAACCATTCTACCTTCTCCTCTTTTCTGATCTGCCGTTCTTTTTTCTCAATATAATCTTCCTTTAATCGAAGCAAAGAGATCAGAATCAAGACCAGAATTGCATTAGCTAAAATGGTTAGAAATTCTACCTTGACAAACCATGTCTGTATGCTTAAACCGGCCATTTGATTAAAGAACATACAGAAATATACCACACAATCCTTCACAAATATTGTCGAAATACAGAGAATCAACGATTCTAATACCGTATCAGTCATATGTTTCGACCAAAAATGCACGACAAATGCGCTGAAACAATAAGCAATCGCATAAATCAACAGCGTATTGGCAAAGTAATGGTCGTAAAACATACCGAAGCAGATTGCAAATAAACAGCTATCGATCAAGTTGAATTTACGAATCGTTAAGATTAGGGCACAAAAGCCGAGATTGGAAATAAACATCAAATCGGTAAAAGAAGCATTATTCGGAAATAAGGCCATCAATACACCGTCAATCAAAAAGCATGCCGCGACGAACAGCGCATGGATCATCATGGCTTTTTCACTTCCTTAATGACCTGTACAAAATCAAAGTTTTGAAAATCAGCCGCAGGCTTTACATAAATCGTTTTACCGATTGAATTGCTTAATTCCTCGATCGTATTGACCTTACCGATTAAAAGACCGCTTGGATAAACGCCGCCTTTTCCCGAGGTAACGATCTGCATATCCTCCTTGATATCATGATGGCCGTCAAACACATGGATTACAAATACGCCGCGATTTGCATCATAGTTCTGCAGGATACCCTCGGTTGACTCCTTATCGGAAACCGATACCTTAACCGCAACATTGTTTTGACGATCCTCACTCGTTAAAAGCTTGACCTTACTGGTGAATTTAGATACCTCATTGATTTTGCCGACAACACCTTTTCCCGATAATACGATCATATCCTTTTTTATACCGTCATCACTTCCGATATTGATCGTAAACTGATTATCCCAGGAATCGGCGTCACGAACAACGACCTCAGCGGCCACTGTTTCATATTGCGACAATGAATTTTTCATATTCAGCTGTTCCTTTAATTCGACAATTTCACGCTGTGCCTGCATGAGCTGTGCCTCATACAGCGGCTGCATCGAAAGTTGATAACGAAGGCTGTCGTTTTCCTCCTTTACTTTCCATAAATCAGAAAAATCCTTTGTCCAGCCTTGAAAGGAACGAGCAGGCTTTTCCAACAAGCTGTAGCGAAGCATACTGAATGCATCATAGCCCAAATCTGCCATGCTGCCCTTTGTCTGAATTCCTTTGGCAAGAAAGCCAAATAAAATAAATAAGCCGATAAAGCTGATAATTATTTTTTGTGTACGGGTAAATCTTGACATGTAATCACCACACATTTCCGTTGTCTTTATTTCGATGCTTATGGAATCATTCGCTTCCAACATATTACAAGCATGTATATTATATAAAGAAACCGACGCAGTTTCAATAGGAAGCGAAAGAAAAGCCCGCTGAAGCGGGTACTAATATTTAATTTTCTTAATGCGACCGAAACCGATCGTGCCGGGACCTGTATGAGCCAGTAAAACAGCCTTAAACACACACTGTTCCACGCTTTGATGACAGGCCTCTTCAAGCATGCCCTTTAGCTCATCACTGGCCTTGCGGTTATCGGCATCAATGATCATCCACAAATAATCATCGGTGTTGATATCCTTTACACAGGCTTCAATTCCCGCTTTATACGCTTTTGACAATGTACGTACCTTATCCTGTACATCGATAGCGCCGTTTTCTACTTTCAATAACGGATGAATTTTCAAAAGACCTGCGAGTGCTGCAGCCGCCGGTGAAATACGACCGCCGTTTTTTAACGCATTGAGATTTTCCGGAATCAGGATGGCGAAAAGCTCACCTTCCTCCTCGATTTTACGTTTTATTTCAGTGCCGCTGTATCCCTTCGCATACATATCGCGCGCTATTTCCAACATTTTTACGATCGGAAAGCAGGCAAAGGTGCTGTCTACTACGATTACCTTGCCGCAAAACGGTTCCTGTGAAGCTAATTGAATCGCATTACGACATGTCCCGCTCAATTCTTTGGAAAGCGGTAAATAGAAAACTTCATCATGTGTCTTTAACAGTTCCTCCCACATCGTTATGATTTCCCCGAGGCTCGGCTGTGTAGTTGTTATTTTTTTATTTGCCTTTAATGCCTGAATCAAATCTTGATCCTGAATCGTTTCTGATTCTGTATAGCTGATGCCATCGATGATGATCGGCATTCTGATTACATGAATATCTAAAGCTTTTGCCTGTTGAGCCGATATATCGGCGCTGGAATCGCAGAGAAATGCTACCTTTTTCATACTATCACTCCTTAACGGTCATTATATCAATTTATCATAAAAAATTCAACAAAAGTATTTACAAACCTACGTTCATCAGTTATAATATTTCTTGCTTGACAAACGGCGAACGTGGTGAAGTGGTTAACACAGCGGGTTGTGGTCCCGTCATTCGAGGGTTCGATCCCCTTCGTTCGCCCCAAGTAAAAAATCAACCCCTGTTTCAGGGGTTTAAATATAAGCGGCATTTTCTATCCGGAGTCTTGTCCGAGTGGTTTAAGGTGCAGTCTTGGAAAGGCTGTGTGGTTCACGCCACCATGAGTTCGAATCTCATAGACTCCGCCATATAGTCATTTGAGCCTTTAAATAAAGGCTTTTTTATTTGTTTTAATGTCTCGTACCACCACCCATACCACTTTTTTTACTTTCCTTAATAATTAAAGTATGTTATATTAGAGAAAAGGATGTGACAATGTGGCAGTAGTTAAGAAAAATAATAAATGGTACATTAAAGGCAAAATAAAAAAAGATGACGGATCATACTATCAGTATACAAAACTGGCACAAGGCTGTAAGCTTCAAAAAGAAGCTAAAGAATATGAACGTTTATTTAGAATGCAGTATCAAGATATCCAAGCTTCATCACACTATATAACTTTTAAAGAGTTATCTGACGAATATATAAAAACACTGATAAGCGTTAAAAAATCTACATTGAGATCGTACCAAGATAAATTAGATAAGATAACCACCGTTTTGGGAGATAAGAAAATAAATCTTATCACAAAAACTATGCTTGAAACGTATATCCGAGGCCTAGAAGAAATATACGCATCTGAATATGTTGAAAAGTTTTATTATCAAATTCGTGCCGTTTTCAATTACGGCATAGAAAATGAATACATTCAGACTAATCCAATGAATAAGGTTAAGCTAAAAGTCAATAAGGATTCTGTTAAGAAAGAGATGAATTTCTGGGAACCGGATGAATTTGACCGCTTCATTAAAGAAGTCGAAGATCAGGAATTAAAAACACTATATCTTTTCCTATATTATATGGGTACTAGAAAAGGTGAAGCTATGGCTTTGCAATGGAAGGACATCGACTTTAAGAATGATGTCGTTCGTATCTACAAAACAGTCACGAATAAAATTAAAGGTTCGACTTATGCGATCACATCTCCCAAGACACAGAACAGTAACAGAAATATCCCGATGTTTAAGATCGTCAAGGATAGCCTATTGGAGTGGAAAGAAGTACAAAAAAAGATGTATGGCTTTTCAGAGGAATGCTTTGTATTTGGATATTACCGCCCTTTGCACGCAGAACGCCCTAGACGGTATATGATAAAGGTTTTGGATAAAATAAATAAAGACTTGCCGGAAAATCAGCAGCTTAAACAAATCAGAATTCATGACTTTAGACACAGTCACGCATCATGGCTTATTAATAATATGGGAAAGTATAATTTCAGCGATTATGATATAGCCAAGCGGCTTGGCGATACTGTACAAATGCTTCACAGCACTTACGCGCATCAGTTTAAGAATGCAGGGCGTAATATCATTGAATCAATGGAAAATGACATGTCGAAACCTAAAGAGAGCGAACAACAGGCTGAAACAAAGCCTAATAAGTATGATGAATTAATTGAATTAAAGAAGCTGCTTGATATGGATGTCATCACCGAAGCGGAGTTTGAGACTAAAAAGAAGCAGATTTTAGGGCTATAAGAAAAGAACCAAGTCACTAACTTAGTTCTCCTGCTTGCCTATAAGCTGTTGCACTCATAGCCCAATCTTTTCAAGTGAAAAAAATGGCCTACCTCTCGTGGTGAGGGGTAGGCATCCTTTAATAACATAAGAAAACCTATCATAAGATAGGTTTTCGGCAAATGCTAAGTTACGACGCTAACACATAGCGTTTACCTAGACAATGGCGTAGCTCTTAGACTTACCTTTGCAAAACTATAATAACAGATTATACATGATTTTTAAAGTATTAAATATAAAAACATCCCATCTCTCTTAGTGAGAGGTGGGATGCGTATTATTTAAATTATCGCAAACATCTTGACTAAAACAATACTTTTGGGGTATTATATTAATGTAATAGAGATATTACATGACAAATCGTCATAAAGCGCTATTATAAGCGTAAACTTAAAAGGGAGCAATTAAAGCCTTCCAGGAGTTATCTCCAAAAAAGGTAGTGGGCAGCCAAAAGCAATGCTTTAAAACTCACAAAGAAGGGTCTAGTTATAAAGATCCTTTTTTTATTATATATTCAACCCCTTACGTAACCCTTTATGTATAGAATAATGTGCATTTAAGTCTACGTCTTCTGTTGCGTTAGAATAATATCTCCATGTATAAAAGCCGTTTTTAGAAGCTTTTCCTTTTGGAATAAAATAGCCAATTATTCCTTGTTTATACAATAAATTAATAAAGGTTTCTAAATCTATTTGGATGTTATATTCATTCGTATTTAGAAAAAGTTCTAATTCTTCTTTATTAAAGAATCTTTTTTTAAAGTCAGTAAGAACTTGGAAAATTGTTTTAATAAAGCTAGGATCATAATGAAAACTTAATTCGTTTTTTAATTCGTCAATAAAATGCTTTGAATAATCTAATAGCGCATCATTGATCATGAAATAGGTAAAATGATTGTTATTCGGATTTTTGTTTTTGATTATATTCAATAATACAATAACATCTCTAGGTCTCCCGAATCCTAATTCAATAACACTATTAAAGAATCCTTTAGAGTGCTTTTTACGCCCTTTAGTACGAGCGTGTTTATCTATGGGGAAAAACAGTTTTTCAACATCGCTAATAGACATATTTTTAAATTCTTTATTTGAATTTAAAATTTTATTACAAATCATCTTTTTCAATTCCATTTGATTTGATCCTTCAATCCAATTTAGTTTTACTGTAGAATCAATCAGGATTTTTTGAATGTTGGAATCTTGAGTAGCAAATTTATCGATAACATCATCACGCAATAAAATTATACATCTATTATTTTTAGAAATTTTATACAAGAAATCATTTATTTCTTTTACATTAATAGTAAAATCTATTAAAAACCTTAGAGTTTTATCCTTATCATCAATAAAATAATCATCAAAGTCATCTATTATAAACAATATATTAATATACTTCAGAACATCAAATACATAATGTTTTATAGTATCAACAATCTTATAAAACTCCTTTTCCTTTTTAGTAGAATAAACGCTATTTATACTTTTTGCATCTACACCCGCATCTCGCCCCTTAAGACTCGTTTGAATCTCATTTGAACTACTTTCGGTACCAGTAATAATTTCATGTATATTGTTATTATACTTTTCGTTATAAAATTTTTCTAAAGTATTCTGTCTAACCCTATATTTCACATATTTTATAGGGTTAAATTTAAATTCTCTTAGCGATTTCTTGTTCTGTATTAACATACAGGCAATTTCTTTAAAAATATAAAACTGCTGAAAATTAAACATGATTTTTCTACTTAAACTTATATCTCCAAATTCTATTAACTCATGTAAACTAAGATCTTTTAAATTACCATATTTAGAAACAAGTAATCCATTATTTTTCGATTGCTCATAAAGATAGTATTTAGCTAAAACTGTTTTGCCTGTCCCTTTTCTTCCGGTTATTATGTATTTACTATCTTGATTTAATTCTTCACATTTATTATTGCCTGTGTAAAACATATCGATAAACTTATCATTGTTCGATTCTGTTTCACCATCTGCTTGACCAATGTAAATATCTGATAACTTATACTCACGCATATGCATCTTCCCTTCCAATATTTTACATATTAACATATAACAAGGTTTATTTCAACAAAAAAATCCCACCCCTCAATTAAGAGAGATGGGATATTGTTATTTTATAATCGCACCTGTGCCTTTTCCGACATAGATATTTACTTTACCATAATCTTGTGTTTGAATCGTTACTACATCTTTCTGTGGCTTGGCTAAGATTTCATAGGTAAGTCCACCGAATTTAGACGGTTTCAGCTTCCCGCATTCATTACCGATGATAGGAGCTATATTCGTCTTGTATACACGCCATTCCTTGGCTGTCTTAGGCAATGTGACGGTCTGCTTCTTGGGAGTGGTCGGCTTTGGTTTAGCTGCTGTAGGCTTTATTTGAGGTTTGCTCAGCACTGGTTTTGTTTCTTTGATACCAAAACATTCCAAAATACCTTTAGCAAGCTTATCAATCCCGCCGTTAAAGACTTTCACATCTTCAGCGTTTGAAATAAAGCCGCACTCAATCAGACGATAGCCATACCCTTTCGCATATGCTCTTGCCGGATTAGCTAAATCACCTCGTTTTGAAATCGTAACAGATCGACCGGGAAACATCCCTGATACGAATTTAGCTAAAGCAGTATCGTATTTATCAGGGTTTAATCCACCCTTAATGATAACATGCGCTCCCCTCGCTGTGGCAGCTGCACTATCCATATGTAATTCGACAATCTGATAATCTTTTGAAATTGTTAAGCTGCTGATACCGTTATCAGCATAATAATTACGATTCACATCGCCGAGCATGACATTGTTTCCACCTAGCTCTTTAATTCGTTTTCCTAATGCTCGCACTCGCTCTGCTTCTTGATAGCCGTTGGCGCAAGCGCCGGGATCTCCGGCTCCGTGTCCGCATATTACAAATAGTTTTGTCATTTTACTTGTCCTCCTTATATGATTCTCAATTCATGGATTTCTCGATCCATGCCTTCAATCATACCGTTCCCGCCTAATCGCTTATAGGCTTCATACATCTCCACCCAGTTTCTGAGCGCATAGGACGGAATGGCTTTCTTTTCCGTATATTTATCATGATATTCAATTAATTTCACCCGCAAAAGACACTTGGTTCCTTCGCTGTTAGCACTTCGTATTTTCTTTTGTTCCTTTAAAATCCATATAATATACCCAAGCACCAACGGTAAAGAAATTGTATATGTCGTCATCAGAAACTCATTCATGCTTATCTCTCCGCTTCCGGAATGCCCGCAAGTGATGTCAGTACGGATAATACTCCCGCAAGCACAGATGCAGATACCGCTACACCGATATTGACCTCAGATAATAACGCAGCACTGCCGATCGTGGCAACCGCTGTCTGCGCCATAGTTTTAACAGCACGTATCATCGCTGCATACAGCCACGGATAATCCTTTCTGAATAAATCAAGCTTACTGTTTTTCTTTTGTTGTTCCATTTTGCTTTTC
>CAJTJP010000007.1 GCA_910576855.1 Erysipelotrichales bacterium | reverse complement strand
AGAAGTCTTTGACGATATAAAGGAATTCGTGATTTTTAGATTTTTGAATAGAGAGACGCATAAAGAAAACCTCCTAACAATACTATTATAACACAACATACGAGAATATACGATATAAAAACACAATAAATTTGACAAAAAATATAATAAAAAATCCTTAATTTAAAGGATGTAGTGATTGTTCATTGTTTTTTCATGTGTTAAACTCCCGCCTAATATAAACTCGACAACGGGACTTTGTTGGATATGATTTGAATTCGCAACATCATCTTTACCAAGATAATAAAAAACAGAATTTACTGATATACAAGGCTGTTTACATCAGCATATACTGTGGTAGAAGCAGGCTTATTTTATTCGATATATTAAGCATTGCCGTGATTTCAATAACATTGCTTAATAAGTGATTATCAGCTTTCGTTTAAAATGAATCCCTGTATTTTTTTACGGTTGAAATAGAATGTATACTATCGCGCATAAAATAAGCAAAATGTAAATACTGGGAATGACTATTATAAATTGCATTTTTCGATAATGTGGGTTATAATGATATATGTATCTGAAAAGAAATAAAGATAAGAGGGATCGCTATGAAAATGAAAAAAATATTATTGTTATTCCTTACTTTGTGTTTAGGTATGGGAGCTTCGGTTGCAGTACATGCAAGTGAGCTCGAAGGATTTCAATCAAATACGGAAAACGATTCACTAAACAGTGACGGGGAATATTATGAATATCCGGCTATGGACAGTGACGGAAATATCACGATGATTAAGTTGCCTGAGGTTGATCCTCAAGCGATAGAACAAGAAAAAATCGAGAATGCAGATTCTTTCGATGTTGTTTTAACATTAGGCAATGATGAAACGACGATTGCTTCCTTTGACAGCTATGAGGAGGCTCAGGCAGTCGTACAAAGACGCAGGAAGCTGAGAACTTCAGGCAGCGTTGAGGTTCAGCCGAAAACCGATTATTCTAAGATTAAATACGGCGTTGTTGATTTTCGCACTAAGCCGTCTTCACAGAATACGCATTATACGGAAACTTTAACAGGTTATAATGGATATATTAACGGGACTACCGGTGCAGATGCGGCTTTTTTAGGCTATTGTACAACGGACAAGAGTAAAATCAAATTCCGTATGGCAGGAGTTGAGGGATGCGTCAGCTCCAGTGATGTCATTGTACGTGATTTCGATGATGCCTATGTAGGATTCTATCGTGTAGAAAACGGACTTTTGCTGCATTATATTCATGCAGATGTAACCTCACCGTATTATACGAGCACGATCAATGTCGGTGTGAAGCAGGACTATATGAAATCTAATGTTGTATATTTCAGCTTTGACGGTCATTATTTTTATACTTCCTATGAAAAGATGATTGACGATTATAAGAATGATACGTATGCACATTCGATCAATCCTAAAAAACCTTATTATAATTATTTTCAATATTTATCTCATCGCAGTAAAACAAGCTTTACGGCTCAGCAATTAGATGCACATACGAAAAGTGTAGTTGATTTCGGCAGTAAAATGTTAGGACTGGGCTCGGCTTTTATTAGTAATCAGAATAAATACGGTGCCAATGCACTGCTGATGTACGGCGTTGCGGTCAATGAATCTGCTTGGGGCACAAGTAATATTGCGAACGAAAAAAACAATATATTCGGGCATAATGCGACTGACTTTAATCCCGGAGGAAATGCCAGTAAGTACAATTCACCGGCAGACAGCGTGGAACATCATGCGCGCGATTATGTGTCCGACGGTTATTTAGATCCAAAAGATGTCGGGGGACGTTATTACGGCGGGCATTTGGGTGATAAGGGCAGTGGTATGAATGTGAAGTACGCATCCGATCCTTACTGGGGTGAAAAGGCAGCGGCAATCGCAAATATCATTTCGCAGAAAAACAGCAATAAGGATTACGGAAAGTATCAAATCGGAATCGTCGAAAAAATGACGAATCTGCAGGTGAGAAAGGATGCCAAGACATCCTCTGCCGCCTTATACAGCACAAAGAATATCGGTAACTTCCCTGTATTGATTAAGAGCAAGGTAACCGGTCAAAGCGTTAACAACAATAATGTTTGGTATAAGATTCAAAGTGACCCAACATTAAATGCAGATCGAACTGCAAGTACACAGGGAACGTATGTGTATGATTATGATAAAATGTATGGCTATGTTTCAAGTGAATATGTAAATGTACTTCCGTATAATAACGGAAGCAACAACGATAGCGACAATGATAACAACAATACGACCAAGCCTGAGGAAACATATAAGCTCGGTGATGTGAATGGGGATAACAAAATTACTTCAATGGACTATGTAATGATCAAGAATCACATTTTGAAAATAAGCTCCTTATCAGGAAAGGGCGCAAAAGCAGCTGATGTAAATAAGGACGGCAAAATATCCTCAATGGATTATGTAATGATTAAAAATCATATTTTAGGCATACAATTATTAAAATAGAAAGGAAATCAGCAAATGAAAAAACGATTGAATCAATTAAGCATTGTTTCAATAGGATTGTTTTTGCTTACGACTTTAACGATTAAGGCGGCCAGTGTTGCACCGGGTGCTACATTTACCGCTACGGCGACCTGTGGAAATATTGAAGGAAGTGTTAAGGTTACCACATCGAATGCAACATTGATCAGCGGTGATAACTGGTGCGATCGCGGTAAAACATTATCGGCAAAGGCCAAAGCAGGCTCATCAGGCACTGCTACAATAACCTTTGTAACTGTAGATGCAACTGATGTTGCCGCAATGAAGGATGCAAGCGGTGTAACCTTGGGCAGGAAGAGCGTCAGTGTGGTGAAGCCCTCTAAACCTTCCGATAATACCGGCGGTAATACTTCGGGTGGCGACAATACACCGAGTTATAACATTCCTGATTATGAAACACCGGTAACGAATGAGCAAGAGGAACCGAAATCAAGCAATGCGGAGCTAGAAGAACTGAGCATATCCAAGGGCGAGCTTTCACCGGAATTTTCAAGCGGTAAAACAAATTATACCGTAATGCTTGAAAAGGACGTAACATCATTGAATGTAACCGCGAAAGCCAAAGACAGCAAGGCAACTGTAAGCGGTGACGGTGAAACAGCTTTGAAGCCGGGAAACAATGAAATCACAATTACAGTTACCGCAGAGGACGGTACGGTAAAAAAATATGTAATCAAAGCGATGGTCGATGAATCACCGGATGTATTCGTCAATTACAACGGTAAAAATTTAGGAGTTGTAAAAAACAGTGATGATGCACAGATCCCTGCCACCTTTGAAAAAACAATGGTTTCCTTAGAAGGAAAAAATGTCGAGGCATGGCACAGTAATCTTGCAAATTTAACCATCCTATATATGATCGACGATAAAAACGAAAAGAATTTCTATTTATACGATGATACAAGTAAAATGGTTACTTCTGTCTATAAGCCAATTGCTTTATTAGGACGTCAGGTTGCGATTATTGATGTGCCGAAAGAATTACAAACACGCATCGGCATGCGTTTTCAAGAGGTAGAGGTAGATTCCTTAAAGTTCAACGGTTGGATCTATGAGGAACCGGACTTTGAAAATTACGTACTCTTATACTTAATGGATGATAAGGGGAAAATGCACTATTATCTTTACGAAAAAAGTGAAAACTCGCTGCAGCTTTACAGCAATCAGGCAGCGGTCACACAAGCGACCTATGATAAGCTCAACGAGGATATGAAACTGAGAATGATCGTATTGCTTGCATTAGCCGGAACAAATGTACTGACCTTATTGTTGCTGTTGATCGTTTCACTGCGTAAAAGAAAAAAGAATCGAGTAAGAATCGAACCCGCAGTAAAGAATAAACCCTCCCTCAATAAGAAACACGAAGGTTATGAGGAAGAAATAGAGCCGTTTGATTCATGGAAATATGAAACGATGCCTGAGGAAACACATACGATTCATATGAAGCCGTATGATGATGAACAGCATTTGTTTGAAGAAATTGATGATTTGCGTAACAGGTAATCCCTAAAAATGATTACCTTTTTTTCATTATACGGGCTTTGCAATCTCAGTTGATGAAAGAAAATATAAAAAAAAGCTTTCTTTTTTTATTTAGGTGTTTTTAAACTCTGTAAATTATGGTATTATTATATAGATAAAAAGTGATGTAAGGGGGTTAATACCTTATGAAGCGCAAACAAATATTCGCTGCACTTGAAATTGCGGATCATGAAGTACGACTTGTTGTCGGTGAATTTCATGAAACGAGATTTAATATATTACGTGTTGAGCGAGTAAAAACAACCGGAATTACCAATAAGGTCGTTGTGGATGAGCAAAATATCGTAGGTGCAGTGATGAAAGCAGTTCAAAATGCCTCTACCGTATTAGGCTATAAAATAGAACGTGTTTTATTGGCAATACCGTCAATTGACGTCACTCGCTTTAATAAAAAGGTGAATGTCTTTGTTGAGGACGGAAGTAAGCGTGTACGCTTATCACATATCCAAAGCGGTATCAATGAAGCAATTTCATATAAGCCGGATGAAGATCTGGAGCTTGTAAATATCGGCTGCATCAAATACATAACAAATGGTATTACTTCAAGGAAAATGCCGTTAAATGAAGTTTGTGATGTCTTGACGATGAATATCGATTTGCTTTATGCAAATAAAGATATTGTTTATTCCTATGCAAGATGCGCAGAGAAATCGGGACTTGAGATTATCGATATCTGTTTAGATTCCTATGCGATTGCAGAGGAAGCAGCAATCTTTGAACAAACAGTGGATAAATATGTGGTCTTAATTGATTTGGAGCGACAAAATACAACACTTTCTTTATTTACGCATGGTAAACTTGTAAACTGTGAGGTTTTAGAGGGCGGTTACGGTGATTGGCTGTCACCGTTAAAGGATAAGTATAACCTGCCGCTTGATGTCGGTTTCCGTTTAATTCAAAACACCTGTGCATTGGAGGAAAAAGAGGTCGGTGATGCGACCGTGTATATATGGTCTGAAGCCGGTACCTCTCGCCAAATCAGTGAGCGTGATGTTTATAAATGCGTTATCGATCCGATCAATGAGTGGATACAAATGATCAACGAAACATGTCAGCCGATAATCGACAGCGGCAATGTTCGCTATATTTTGACCGGGGAGGGCTTAGAGATTCAACAGATCGAAACATTGGCAAAGGAGCTGAACGCACAATCGCAGGTATATGTTCCGCAGACCATTGGTGCACGCGATTGCGGACTGGTTACTTGTCTTGGTTTATTCTACAGTTGGAAATCGCAGCTGGCGGTACGCAAGGACGAGCGAACAAGCTGTGATCAACGTGATGTGGAAAAGGCTGTTGAAGGCGTCAATAAGCCGACAGTTGATGATGAAAGCGGCTTTACCAAAAAACTAAAGAGTATGTTGCTGAGCGACAAATAAATAAGAGAGCGAGGAAAGAGTAAATATGAGTGATTTACAATTTGAACAGGTGGCAAAAATTAAAGTATTCGGTATCGGCGGCGGTGGCTGTAATGCAGTAAATCGCATGGTTTCCGAAGGCGTTAAGGGTGTTGAATTCTATGTGGCAAACACCGATCTTCAGGTATTGAATCAATCTCCCGTTGAGAATAAAATCATATTAGGCAGAGAAATAACCAAAGGTCTTGGGGCAGGTGCAGATCCTGAGGTAGGGCGCCGTGCCGCACAGGAAAATGAAAGCGAAATCAGAGAAGCAATCAAGGGCAGCGATATGGTATTTATCACTGCAGGATTAGGCGGCGGAACCGGAACCGGTGCAGCTCCTTTATTTGCGAAAATTGCGAAAGAGGAAGGCGCATTGACAGTTGCGATCGTCACTAAGCCGTTTAGCTTTGAGGGTAAAAAACGTTTATTGAGCGCAGACAGCGGTTTTGCGGAACTGCGTGAATATGTAGATTCAATGATCATTGTTTCTAACAATAACCTGATTGAGGTAATCGGCAGAAAGCCGTTGGTAGAAGCATTCCAAGCGGCAGATAATGTACTTCGTCAGGGTGTACAGACAATTACCGATTTGATTGCCGTTCCTGCGCTGATCAACTTGGACTTTGCCG
This sequence comes from Erysipelotrichales bacterium, assembly GCA_910576855.1. Taxonomy (GTDB): domain Bacteria; phylum Bacillota_I; class Bacilli_A; order Erysipelotrichales; family Erysipelotrichaceae; genus C-19. The sequence continues at coordinate 95,892 of CAJTJP010000007.1, read as the reverse complement.
ATGTAAAAACGATCATGGAAAATCAGGGCAGTGCCTTGATCGGTATCGGTATGGCAGAGGGTGAAGACAAAGCGCGCGCTGCCGCTGAGAAAGCAATCCAATCACCGTTGTTGGAAGCTCAAATTACCGGAGCACGCAATGCGATCGTAAACATCACCGGCGGAGAAAGTATCACCTTATTTGATGCTGAGGACGCTATGGCATTAGTAAGAGAAGCTGCAGGAAACGATATCGATGCAATTTTCGGTGTGGCGATCAATGAAAAGCTGGGCGATTCCATTATCGTAACAGTAATTGCGACCGGTTTCGATCAACCGAAGGATAATATTATCAAGGCAGTACCGAAGGCAAATGCGACCGCCAATTTCGCTCAGCCGCAGACTAAGCCTGTAACTGCACCTAAGCAGGTTGAGGCACCACGCTATCAGGAACCGATCATTGAAGATGACGAGGATGAAGGAACAATTCCGCGTTTCTTTAAGCGCTAATCATGAAGTTTATCTATATTGATGATACCTATCTTAAAAGCTCTCCGTTTTTAGAAACGATGAAGCATCGCATGTTTTCTTTCTGTGAGCGTGAGCATATTTCTCATATTCTGCTTTCAATGCCTGATAAAAGAAACAAGGAAGAAGCTGCTTTTCTTGAGCAGTGCCGAAAGCGTGACATTTCATTGATTGAAAGTCCTGCTGTTATTGACTGGGGCAGCTTTCAGGGGATATTGACACCGACAGCCTTTTATATCAAGGACGGTACGATTCTGTATCCTTACAGCGGCAGTGCGCTATACGGCAACAGTACGTATAAGCAATATCAGCGTGTTTACTTTGAAATGTTTTTAACTCATGATAATTTTAATCCTGATTCCTTAGAAAATGAATTAGGTGAGTTACTGCATGATATTCTGCATTTACATAAGAAAACGAATCATTACAATTAGCACATGAAATCATGTGCTTTTATTGTGCGCTTTTGTCGAAAATGACATAGGATAAATTACGGCTACATACGGTGTTATGTAAGGAGGTAACGTCTATGAGCTATCGTAAAAATACCTATGAAATATTGAAAGAATTAGGCAGTGATCCGAATAAGGGGTTAAGTAATGAAGAGGTCAGAAAAAGAAGAAATCAATACGGAACCAATGAACTGAAGAAACAAAAAAAGAAATCGTTATTTGGTATGTTTTTGGAACAGTTTCAAGACCCGATGGTCGTTATTTTATTAGCAGGTGCACTTATTTCCATCTTTCTGCAGGAATTGATTGACTCTTTTATTATTCTGTTCGTAATTGTGATGAATGCGATAATCGGAGTCATACAGGAATTTAAGGCTGAAAAAGCAATCGATGCACTTGAGAAACTTGCATCACCTAAGGCTTTTGTCGTTCGAAACGGCTATATCAGAGAGGTAGAGGCATCACAGCTTGTTGTCGGAGATATCGTTGATTTAGAGGTCGGGCGATATATTCCCGCCGATATTCGCTTATTAGCGAGCCGTAACTTAAAGGTTGAAGAAAGCACCTTGACCGGAGAAAGCGAAGCGGTCGAAAAGGATGCGGAGTTACTGTATCATGAGGAAATGCCGATTGCCGATCAGCGCAATATGGTTTTTATGTCTACCTATGTTACATACGGAAAAGCCAGAGGTATTGTAGTGCGGACCGGAATGGATTCTCAGGTCGGTAAGATTGCGGCCATGCTGAGTGAATCAAAGGAGGAAATGACGCCGTTACAGGTTCGCTTGGCGCATTTATCCAAGGTTTTGGGAATCATTTGTTTAAGTGTTTGTATTGCGATGTTTGCGGTATCCTTATTACAGGGCAGAAACTTGTTTGATATGCTGCTGTTGTCTATTTCATTGGCGGTAGCTGCGATCCCCGAAGGACTGCCGGCAGTCGTTACGATCGTTTTGGCAATGGGTGTTCAAGTGATGTCGAAAAATAATGCAATCGTGCGTAAGCTTCATGCGGTGGAAACCCTAGGCTCGGTCAGTGTGATCTGCAGTGATAAAACAGGAACATTGACGCAAAATAAAATGCACGTTGTTTCTGCTTGGAATGCAGGCGGCTTTGATCATCCGGATAAAGAAATGCTGCAGGCGCTTGTGTTATGTAATAATACCGTTGTGCAAGGGAGAGAAATGCTTGGGGAGCCGACGGAAACGGCACTTGTGGAATATGCACAGAAAAACGGCATCGATAAAAATGATACAGAACTGAGCTATGTTCGTATCAATGAACTGCCCTTTGACAGCAATCGTAAAAAGATGACGACGGTACATCAATTCCAAAATACGTATTATGCCTATACCAAAGGCGCGTTGGAGCGTGTACTTGACAGCTGTTCGCATATGAAATCAGGAACACAGCTTGTAAAGCTCACGGCATATGAAAAAAATCGCATTCAAGAGGCAGCGAGAAAAATGTCATCTTCAGCATTGCGTGTATTGGCACTTGCATATCGACGCATGAATGATCCGCATCTCGGAGCGATAGAGAATGATATGACCTTTATCGGTCTTGTGGGCTTGATCGACCCGCCTCGTGAAGAGGCAAGGACAGCGATTGAGACATGCCATAAGGCAGGAATCGAGGTCGCAATGATTACCGGTGATCATCCGCTCACAGCTTTGGCGATTGCCCGTCAGCTCAATATCGCCAAGGGTGAGGAGCAGGTAATGACAGGCAAAGAGCTTGATGAAATAAGCGATGAAAAGCTAAGTGAAAAGGTGAGGTCTATTCGTGTATTTGCGCGCGTTACTCCTGAACATAAGGTACGTATCGTAGCGGCCTTTAAGCGTAATGATAAGGTCGTAGCGATGAGCGGTGATGGTGTGAATGACGCTCCTTCTTTAAAAAATGCCGATATCGGAATTGCGATGGGTAAAAACGGTACCGATGTATGCAAGCAGGCAAGTGATATGATTCTTGCGGATGATAATTTTGCGACGATTGTTACGGCAGTCGAGGAAGGCAGAAATATTTATGCGAATATTCAAAAGGCAGTGCTCTATCTGTTGAGCTGTAATCTCGGTGAAATTATGGCCTTGTTTTTGGCAATCGTATTAATGCCGAATGTTGCCGCAACCTTGAGCGCCATTCAAATACTTTGGGTGAATCTTGTCACAGATGCATTTCCGGCTTTAGCACTCGGTGTCGATCCCAAGGATCGCTTCATTATGGAGGAAAAGCCTCGCGATGCGAAGGAAAGCTTATTCGGACACGGCGGCTTTATCTTTACGGTCTTAAACGGTATGCTGATCGGTACGATTACCTTGGTGGCCTTCCGTTACGGACTCAATACCTCAGTGGCATGTGCGCAGACAATGGCATTTATGGTCTTATCAATATCACAGCTGTTCCATGCTTTAAATTTACGCTCTCGTACTCATTCCTTATTACAGGTAGGAATATTAAAGAATAAATGGCTCATATTGACGATCATATTCAGTATTCTGCTTCAGATTATGGTATCTCAGCTTCCGATTTTCCAAATGCTGTTAAAAACAGTTGCGCTTCCGTTATCCTCATGGTTACTTGTATTCGGCTTATCCTGCAGTGTCATTTTGGTAAATGAAATCAGTAAATGGGTTGCAAAGGAGCGCTGATGCAGTTTTATTGATGTTCACACTGTTCATATGTAGGAATATATGATAAAATAATGCCGGTACAGGACTGAATGAAACAGGTCATGCGACCTGTTTTTACCTGTTCTTGGAAGGAGTCTTTATGGAACAAAATGAAACAGTAATATTAGAAGCAAATACGGAAGGGATGGAAGCAAGTGATATGATTTTGGATGTGAATGAGCGTCCCGAACCGTTAAAGTGGTGCTTATTGTCATTTCAGCATGTATTTGCGATGTTTGGTGCAACGATTCTTGTGCCGATGATTACCGGCTTTCCCGTATCGGTTGCGTTATTTGCGAGCGGTATCGGAACCTTGATCTATACCGGAATTACGAAAGGAAAGGTGCCTGTTTACTTAGGTTCATCATTTGCCTATATAACTGCGGTACAGCTTGCGGTTACGGCAATGTCAGGCGATGTTTCGGCAGCGCAGACAGGACTTATGCTGATCGGTGTGATCTATGTCCTTGTTGCATTCATTATTAAGCTCATCGGTAAGGAATGGATCGATAAGCTGCTTCCACCGATCGTAATCGGTCCGATGATTGCGGTCATCGGTCTTGGTTTGGCGGCAAATGCGGTTACGAATGCCGGCTTTGTGGCAGACGGTGATATTCGTCAAATGCTTGTGGCATTGCTGACCTTTTTGGTGGCTGCCTTTATCTCTACAAAGGCAAAGGGCTTTTTAAAGATCATTCCGTTTTTATGCGCGATCGTTATCGGCTATATTGCGGCATTATGCTTCGGATTGGTCGATTTCAGTGCTGTGAAAGAGGCGGATTGGTTTGCCTTACCGCAGTTCATCCTACCGTTTGCGCTCGGTGAATTTTCTACGTATCATTTTTACTTTGGTCCGGAAACATGGGCAATTTTACCGGTGGCTTTGGTTACAATCTCTGAGCATATCGGCGATCATACAGTACTCGGAAAAATCTGCGGCCGTAACTTTCTAAAGGACCCGGGCTTGGATAAGACTTTGATGGGTGATGGTGTCGCTACTGCAGTCTCTGCCTTTATCGGCGGTCCGGCCAATACGACATACGGAGAAAATACCGGTGTGATCGGCATGACAAAGATCTCAAGCGTTTATGTAACTGCAGGAGCTGCAGTGATTGCGATTGCGCTGTCCTGCATCGGTAAGGTATCTGCCTTGATTTCTACGATTCCGTCTTGTGTATTAGGCGGCATGAGTATTCTTTTATACGGTGTTATCGCATCCAACGGTCTGCGTGTACTTGTTGACAACAAGGTTGATTTCGGCAAGCAGCGAAATTTGATCATTGCCAGTGCGATGCTTGTGATCGGTCTGGGCGGTGCGGTGCTGCCGTTAGGTCAGTCGGCAACCTTGTCCGGTACGGCTTTATCGGCCTTTGTCGGTATCGTTTTGAATCTTTTATTACCGAAAAAGGAATCTTAATTACATAATGCGTTTTAAGAAAATCTATATTGAAATCACCAATGCCTGTAATCTGAATTGTTACTTCTGCAGCAGTGCAAAGCGTACAAAGCAGTTTATGAGTATTGCAAAGTTTACTCATATTTTAGATGAAATCAAGCCGTTTTGCCGCTATATTTATCTGCATGTGCTGGGAGAGCCGCTGCTTCATCCAAGCTTTGAGAAGCTGTTGGCGACAGCGAGGCAAAAAGGCTTTTATGTAAATGTAACGACAAACGCTACGCTGTTGAGCGCGCATCGTAATGTGATTGCGAAGCATGTAAGACAGGTGAATATGTCCCTACATGCGGATTTAAACGGTCGCTTTCCCGATTATTTGAGCGATTGTCTTACCAACGGTGATTTCTTGGCTGAGCACGGGGTGTATGTCAGCTATCGCTTTTGGAATCATAAGCAGCATCGATTGGATGCAGACAGTGAACAAATGCTGAGGCAACTGCTTCAGCATTATCACATTACTGCAATCGATCAGAAACAGCAAAGACTGGCAGAACGACGCTATTTGCATCTTGAGGAGCAGTTTACATGGCCCTCGATGCAGCTTCCGCTTATCGCTGCAAGCGGAAAGTGCTACGGCATGCGGAAGCAATGCGCAATTTTATGTGACGGCAGCGTTGTACCCTGCTGCTTAGATGCACAAGGGGAATGCTGCTTAGGAAATATTTACGAGGAATCATTTGCGGCGATATTAAAAAAGGAAACGGTGAATGATATGGTCATCGGCTTTCAGCAAGGAAAGCTGATTGCACCGCTATGTCAGCGCTGTTCCTATCGCACTCGCTTTGATTAGGAGGAAGCTATGCTGACGAAATTAGATCAATCATCCTTTGAGGCAATTTATTCAGTCATGACAAAGGCCTTTCCCTACAGTGAATACAGAGATAAAGCGGCGCAGCGTGCATTATTTGCGCAGTCTCAATATGAGGTCTACGGGTGGCTTATCGATCAGCAGCTCATTGCGTTTCTGGCAATATGGGATTTAGGGGAAATTCGCTTCGGTGAGCATTTGGCCGTGCTTGAAAGCCATCGCAATCAAGGTATCGGCGCTAAGCTGTTTCAAGCTTACGAAGCACTTGATCATCGCCCTTTGATCTTTGAGGTGGAATTACCCGAAACAAGCCTCGCAAAGCGCAGAATCGCTTTTTATGAGCGAATGGGCTTTACCTATTACGGTGATATTCCGTATTATCAAGGTGCTTTTCATAATGAACAGACACCCTTACCGCTGCGCTTGATGATGAATATCAGCAATGCGAATCAAGCACAGTTGAATCACTATATTGATTTGATTTATGAAAATGTATATCATACAAAGCGGTGGTTTTGATTATGAAACAAAAATTAATAAACAATGAGGATAATGAGTATCTATGCGTATGTGATGAAGCCGGCAATCCGTTATATACGGCTGCTCGTAAAGTGATTCATACGAAAGGCTTGAGACATCGCGTTATTCATCTTTGGTTCGTTGATGAAATGTATCTGTATTTTCAACAGCGCAGTGCGGACAAGGAAGCCTTTCCGCTCGGCTATGATATTACATGCGCCGGTCATATCGATCCGAAAGAGAGTGCTCAGGATGCCTGTATCAGAGAATGCGAAGAGGAGCTCGGCATCACTTTAACCAAGCAACAGCTGCAGCCGATCGGTACCTATTATGAGGAAATGATGATTTCAAAGGGCATCGATCGTGAATTTGCCGATGTATTTCTTTGTCGTTTTCCGTTAACATCCTGTAAGCTCAATAACGAGGTATTGACTGTCGGTAAAATCAAGCTTGATGATATCGTAAAGATGCTTCAGCATATGCAAACAGGCTGTGATTTCTATGATTTATTAAAGCCGCAGGTATGCAGATTGAATGCTTCGGATATTTTCCTGCATGAGCCTGCATACTATCAATGGCTGTTAAAGGCAATCCTTGCGTAATGCATTGATTGCTTTTTTTCTATCCTTAGGCTAACATTACAAAGCGAATTTTTACTGTTTCATATACTGTTAGAGAAAGGAGGATGATTATGTATACAAGCAGTGTTTTAAAACAAGGTGATATCGGTATTTCCGTCAATAAGATGCAGGCGTATTTGAATGTATTTCAGGAGCGTGGCTTGATTTCCACAAGAAATCTACAGGATGGGGTGTACGGTACGCGTACTATGCAGGCAGTCAGTGAATTTCAGCGTTATGCAGGCCTTCCGGTAGACGGCATTATCGGCAATAACACATGGGACGCGATCGTTAATAAGCTTCGTGAATTAGGTGTTATCACGAATTTCCCTGTTGCCAGCAATCGCTTCTATCTTTCATCGGGCGATACCGGTATCGGTGTATTCAAAATGCAGGAGTATTTGAATGAAATCGCCGCAAGCAATCAATGTCTGCGTCCGGTTCCGGTAGACGGAATGTTCGGTCCTCGTACCACAACAGCGGTACAGATGTTCCAGTATTTGTATGATTTGACAATCGACGGTGTAATCGGCAGCAAGACATGGGATGCGATCGTCAATGAGCGTAACAGCTTGACCGATCCCACGCCTCAGCCTCGTTAGTTGAATTGTCCTCTTTTTAACAACAGCTTCGATCTGTTGAAAAGAGGACTTTTCTTTTATTTCATATCATTCGGATATCATTGTTTATGTGATAATTTGTTTACATAAAAGAAATAGCTTTTATTCATTCTCTTACATTGGTATTTTATGGTAATTTTTTTACACTTTCTTTATTAAAAACATTAAATGTTAATTTTAAGGTTGAATTTTTAATTACTTTTTAGTATTATGAATAATAGGAGTGATAGTATGGATTTCAATCAAGAGCAAACGACAGCTTGGATCAAAAGCATTCAGGAAGGAAATGAGGAGGCATTCCGGCAGTTTTATGAGGAATGGTATCCGAAAGCCTTTTATGTTGCCTTAGCGATTACTCACCATGAAGCAGATGCTAAGGATGCCGCTCAGGAAACAATGATTGAAATACATCGATCGATTCATAAGCTTCGTGATGTGAATTATTTTAAGCTTTGGTTTAATCGCATCGTGCTCAGTAAATGCAATCGTATTTTCAGAAAGCAAAAGGCCGTTACCATGGATATGGAGCAAAAGGAAAGTCTGTTGGCAAAGGAAGAGGAACGAAATGATTTTTTACCGCTGAATCATATCAGAAGAATCAGTGATGTCGAGGTTTTAGAGCAGCTCTTAAAAAAGCTTTCACCTATTTACAGCGAGGTTCTAGTCTATATGTATTATGAGCAATGTTCAATTAAAGAGATTGCTGATATTTTACAAATACCTGAGGGTACGGTAAAGAGCCGTTTAAACAGCGCAAAGCTGAAGCTGAAAGAGGAAATACAGGCATATGAAAGGGAAAATCACATAAAGCTTGATTTTCACGAGGAGGGAATTGTCGCTTTATTGCCGCTTGTTTATGCCGCTATGAAGGATAAATATAAGCTTCCGCTCATCCCCTTTAAGCCGAAGCATTCCGTATCATTCCAATCAATGGCAACCTCTAAGGTGATGATTGCTTCTTTATGTACCGTAATCGGTGTATCAGGCTTCGGTATCGTATCACAGCTTCACAAGAGCGATCAGGCATCATCGATGGATAACACCGAAACGGTGCAAATCGTTTATGAACAACCGATTCAATTTAAAGATATATCTGTACAAAGTGATAAAGAAGCTTACTTTGTCTTAATGAAATATGCACATTGCGAATATGAGCGCAAGCAATTAAGTGAGAATGAAAATAGAACTGCCGATGCTTTGATTCAAGCATTGGAGGAGCATAACAGTGAATATTATTCACTTTGGTTGAAGCGTAAATAGTTTTTAACTAATCTATCTCAATGGTTTTTATATGATTTTCAGTTTTGACAATTAGAAAACAGACGGGGAAAAGTTTATTCTTTTTCTTGATTTCTTTTCTGTGTAATTTTGATAGTTTTGATAAGTTAATTTTTTTCAAACTTTTTGCATATTTTTGTGAACTTATCAGATGATGGGTGGTTCACTATGTTGCAACAGGAGTATTAGAATTATTGTGAAAGTTGTCAAGAAGCTACGTTTTACTAAATAAATATGATTAAGTCAACACAGAAAATGTTATCGAAATATATGTTTCTGAATAGAAAAACAGGCTTTTTAACTTAAAAATACCTGTTTCGTATTGTCTACATTTATAGACAAAAAGAAAGGAAGGAACAACAAATGAAAAACAAAACGGTATTAATGTTGATGTGCATATTAGGGAGTGTAGCTATAAGCTATATTCATATGCAAGGGCACTTGTGGTCTGCACTATATGCACAATCAGCTCCTACTTTTCAATTACCAAAAGGTTCCAAGGTTGTTTTAGGTAAATACAACAATAAAGAAATTGTATGGGATATCGGGAATAATACAAATGATTATGTTCTTATGAGCAGTAAGCCGATTGCAAGTATGAGCACATATGATGCCGATGTTCCTTCAATTACAACACCTCAAGTCGGAAATGATAGGGAGAATTTTTGTTTGAGGTATACACATGCAACTTATTATGCGACAACATATTGCCCTATTACACCTTTGGAAAATGAAGTTAATAGAATCAATTTATCGATAAATGAAAACAATGTTCTTGTGAGAGTACCGTTCATTCCTTCAGTTTCAGAAATACGTGACGGTGGTTCACTTGGTTTAGGGTTTCATGATCGAGCATACAAGACAACGGATGCGTATTTTTTGAAGGGCTATGTTAAAATTCCTGAATATAGTAATTTTTATTTTCATGCCATACAGAATTATGTAGGTTCCACAAACACGACCTCTGCTGTGTATGACGTGGATACGGGCACCTTACTTGTAGATAATGAAAAGATAATGCAATATGGCGCTAAGGGGTGGACAAATGCAGGAGAGCCTTTAAGAATTTCGAATATTCGCCCCTTTACTGTAGTAGATAAAACAAAAGTTATGTTTGCGGCCGGTCCATCTTTTACGGATGGTGCTTGGCATAGCTATCAGATTGATACTGCGAATCTTAATAAAAACAATGAATTGAATCCGAATAAGTTAAGGATACAGTCCTCATTAATCGCAAGACTTCAAGACATCAAAAGGAATGGACAAAGTACATCAAAGGTCATTAAAAACAACAGTGTTGATTTATCAGTAAATGCGAATACAGGTACGAATACAAAGATATCTGTTATTCTATATAACAGTGCAGGTACAGATATTCAATCTTATAAAATGATGGAGTCTACAAGAAGCGGTACAAATGATTATACGTTAGATTTAACAGGGATTCCTGTAGGTAAATATCAAGTGGCTGTGATTAACGAGGAGTATGATGCTTCTTCACAATTACCGGTGGAAAGCTCAGCGATTTCTGATTTAATGCCTTTAGAAATCGTTGAACCGCATAAGCTTACTTATACCAAAACACCGCAAAGCGGAGCTTCTGCAGGAATTGATTATGAATTCGGTAAGAATGTGAATGCCGGTCAGGCAGTAGGTAAGGTTACGGCGAGTCCAACCGGTGTAACTCCGCTGACATATAGTGTAGAAACTAACGGTGATAATACTTATCAAAATTTTGAAATTGATGGTTTAGATTCTAATAATGCTTCAAGCAATACACCGCTGAATGTGAAAATCAAAAGCGGAGCACCTGACTTAGTGAACGGCGGTTTAAAGGCAGGAACCTATAAATTCTGTATTACTGCAGTAGATGCGAACGGTGATCCTGTGGATACAAGCGGTAATCCGACCGAAAAGGTTTGTACCTCATTTACGGTAGAAAAGACAAATCCGACTATCGCCTTTGATGATCTGAGTACTACTAAGAAATCAATCGCAGATGCTGCTACAGCTTGGAATGAAACAGCGACTGCGACTCCAAGTACAGGGACTAAGATAACCTACAGTATTACGGGTGGTGATGTATCACTGATTTCTATAAATCCTGATACAGGAGCGATTACTTATACAGGAAGTAATGCGTTCGGTAAGGTAAAGATAAGGGCAACGGTTGATGATGATCCAAGTACAGGAAATGATAACTATAATTCAGCCTTTGTTGAAAAAGAAATCGTAATCTATCGTGAGGTAGACGGAAGTGTAACACCGCATGCCAATTCATCAGATACAACGATTCCTACCTTTACAGCTTCTGATTCGAATATCAGTACAGGGGGTATCATCGGTACGATTCACGGAACACTCGGTACACCCGATACGATCGGCGGAAGTACAACGACTTATCATTATGGATTAAAGCCGGGAGTAGGAAATGCGAGCTTCTTTAGTGTTGATCCCAATACGGGAGTCATCAAGACAACAGCGAATTTAGGAGTGAACAGCTATCATGTCACAGTAACGGTAAGTGATAACTGGAGCACAAAGGAAATCCCTGTGACAATCAATGTCGGAGTAGCTGCGGCAGAGAATCTGAAGTTTTATGAGAACAGTACCTCGAATACAGTGATAACGACAAAGAGTGTGAAGGCAACAGATACAGGAGTGACGGTCTATGCGACAGTCAAAGGAAGCACCAATAATAATCCTGTCACTTATCGTATTAAGGATGGCTCAACAAATGTAATCACAGTGAATTCAAGCAGCGGAGCGATAACGATCAATGGGGTAGGAACGGTCATCATTGTCGCAGAGAAAAACGGAGCTGCAGGACAAGCAAACGCAATTGCTGAATTGACCTTTACGGTAACGGCGGGAACACAGAATTTCATCTATACAGATAACGCAGGAAATGAACTGCCTAAAACAAGCAACAAGTATAATGCGATCAGTGAAGTGTATGCGCCAAGTAAAACGATTCAGCTCTATACGGCAGGGAATCCGACAGGCAGTACAGTAACATACCGTTTAAAGACAGGAAGTCCAACTGATGTGATATCGGTAGACAGTACAACAGGAGAAGTAACGGTATTAAATGCGAGTATCTCACCGAGTCAAATAGATAAGGTAATCGTAGAGGCAACAAGTCATGATCCTACAGGAAACTACAGTGATAAAACGATAGAGATAGCGATCAATATCACAAAGGCAAATCAAACGATATCGTTTGCGGGAATCACCTATGCGACAAGCGGAAACGGAACAGTAACGCCTGTCATCAATGAACAGGATATCTCAAGTAATGCCGGCGGAGTCACGGTAAACGATACAGATTACTTCATAACGATAGATAACAGTATCAGCACATCGATCGCATGGACGAATGACGGAGTGAATATCGAATACAGCTACAGCGGAGATAATGGGTTAGATATACCGCTGCATGTAGAGAAGCCGGGGAATCGAAACTACAATAAGGCAGAAGCAGACGGTATGATGCACATCATGGGACCGAATGAGAATACATTGGCGATTAATCGACCGGGCAAAATCATTTACGGCGATCATTTCACAATCCGAAGCCTACAGGATGATTCAAGTAGTATCAATGTAAACTATACGTTTGAGGTAGATAACACAATGTATATCTCCAATGCGACAGTAACAGGAAACAAGGCGGAATTTGATGCATTGAAGTACAGCGGAAGTACGAATATCCAAATCAAGGTGACAAGAACGGCAGACGGAGAAGTACCGCTAAGTAAAACGATAAGTGTACAGGTATTACCGAAACCGATCGAAATCATCATTGATGATAAGGCAAAGCTGAAGGGAGAACAGAATCCAACTCTGACGCATCAAGACTTCAAAAGTGACTTAGTATCATGGAACGGTGTACAAGATGTGATACAGGAAACTGATATCAAACTGAGCACAACTGCGAAAACAAACAGCAATGCAGGATCATACCCAATCAAGGGAGACAGTAATACATTAAACAAGACTTATCCAAATTACAGCTTTAGCTTTAAAGAAGGCACTTTAATAATCAAAGAGGAAAATATCGAGGATGATTGGTATCACTTAGAATCAGATGACGGAAACAATACCTTATATACAGGCGGATGGACAAATAAGGATGTCAACATCATCAGCGATCATAATGAATATACCAATCTATCCTTAGATCAAAGCACATGGAGGCCAAACCAAGTCATGGTGACAAAAGAAGGAGAAACAAACCAAAGCTTTTGGATGAAAAAGAACAGCGGAGCGATCACAAAAGAGAAACAAGAAATCATCAGAATTGATAAAACTGCACCAAAGGTAAAAGGTATCAAAGCAAAGGATTCAAATAATAAGCTACAGGATATTATTAATAAGCTAAGCGGCGGAATCTTCTTTAAACCGGGGACAGCATTTGAGATCACGACAAGTGACAAAAAGGATGACTTGAAGGTAAGCGGCACAAAAGAAATCGCATACAAGGTATTTAAAATCGTAGACGGAGCTGATGAACCAATCAAGGACGGAACTTTATCAGTAACGAATGAAAAGGCAAAGATAACGATCAGTGAAACAGTAGGCAAATACAAAGTATGCGTAATACCGACTGATAATGCAGGCAACACAAATACCGAAAGCTGTCATGAGGTAGAGCTTAAAAAAATCGATGTCGATGTGGATGGAGACGGCAAGCCTGACTTTAATGATCCTGACGGTGACGGATGTCCTGATTTAAACATCAAATGGAAAGACCCAAATGATGAAAGTAAATGGATCGTCATCAACGGAGATAGGAATAATGACGGTATTCCTGACTTAAATATTGACAGTGACGGCGATGGCAAGTCAGATTTGAATATCGATACAGATAACGACGGAAAGCCTGATTTGAACCTAGTGATTCTAAAGAAAGCTGATTGGAAGCCGATGAAATGTGTGAAACAAGATACCGATAACGGAATTCTTGAGGAATACTGTACAGGCACAAATGTCAAGGCAGTAATCAACGTGGACACCGATGGAGACGGCATTCCTAACATCAATATTGATAATAAAGGTGATTTCAAGCCTCATATCAATATCTCGAAGGATGGTATAAACCCAGTTATAAACATCGCAATTATTCATGACTGGAAGCCCGGTAAAAACTATAAATCAGGAAGCTTTACCTACGACAGCATCGGTAAAGATGAACTTAAACCTTATCTTAATATAGATACCGATGGAGATGGTTTACCGGATATCAATCTTGATTTAGACGGTGACGGTATAGCCGATATTAATATAGATACCGATGGTGATAATATCCCTGATGTAGATATAGATTCTGACGGAGACGGCAAACCCGACATTAATATTGATACGGACGGAGATGGTAAGCCTGATGAAAACATTAAGGAAATCACTGAATGGAAACCTGAAAAGAATGTTGACGGTGAATTTCCATACGATACAATGGATTTCAGCGATCCGAGTGATCCGAAAGATAACAAACCAAATGACAGCGGAAATGACACATCGGTGAAAGGTCAATACAATCCCGCAACAAGCATGGGTGGAGCAAATACCGGTGATGAAACAAATCTAATGCTTTATATGAGTTTACTCATTTCAAGCTTAATTTTAGGTTATATCACTATCAGAAAAATACATTTCAATAAAAAAAGTCTATCAAGGTAGACAATACGAAACAGGTGTTTTTGATTCAAAAATGACTGTTTTTCTATTCAGAAACATATATTTCAATAACATTTTTCTATCTCTCTTTAAGTCTACATTTAGAGACAAAAGAGAAAGGAAGAATACTCTATGAAAAAGAAAATATTAATATCTGTTCTGACTTTAATCAGCTCATTTTTGCTATTTTATACTTTTGATTGCTCGATTTCTTATTTAAAGGCTGCCTCTACAGGTATGTATGCTACAAGCAGTGCTGTAACAGGCAGGGTGAATATAGCCCCCGGCAACCTACAAGGGAGCAAAGAGGAAATAGGGATGAAAAAAGGCGATCGGTATTACTTGGGAGTAAACCATATTGATGGGTCATCGTTAGGATGGCAGCTAATTGTAGACAGTTCAAATATTACAGTAGGTACAGTTGATGAACAAAGTTGGTTAGCAATGAGTACTACTCCGCTTACTAAGGTGGCTGCATTTAACAGTGTCCCTGCTTATTACTATTATCCTTCTATAACTGCTTCAACCCTTGTAGCCGTTGGACCGTCAATTCCGAGCTGTGCTCCTTATGAACTTTCCAATAAAGCTACAGTTTTAAATGACTTTAATCAACAATGGAATAAACCCGAGGAGCTGGATATCATCGGCACCTATAATACTAATTCTTTGAATAATCTGATCAGCTCTGTTCCCTCGTTTTCCAGCGGAACAGATACCAATGCAGCTATGTATGCACAAATGAAGGAATTACTAAAAGTACCGTCAGGAAAAAAAGCATTTTATATAGGGCATTCAGGAATTAGTCATAATATTATGTCATTGATGTATAATACCCCGGATGTAAAATTTCATTTTGACGGTGCACCTGCAGGTGATAACTGTTCTTACCATTTGGCTGAAACATATCAGAGAGATTCTGATCATGCTAGATCGACATTAACTATTAACGGAATAGACGGTTCTTTATCTTTCCCTACAAATGCAGTTACTGTCCCTTATTATATTCGTCCGGCAATATTTATTCAGAAAGAACCGGTTGTTTTCGCAGCATCCGTATTAACCGGAGGGGACATAACTGAAATTAAAGTTCCTAAACTTCCATCAGTTTATTCTAATATTACTACAGATGCAGTAGGCGAACATATGAAAATAAGAGTCTTAAATAGTGATATGAGCGTATCGCTGCAAGCATTGCTGAATAAAGCAGGTGATAGAAGGTTGGCTGAACAAAGCGGGGTTTATAAAGTATCAAAAGGAAGTAAAATAAAGATTAAGGCACAGGGGAATACTTTGATGTCTGATAGTACAATTTCTGCAATGATATTTGATAAAAACGGTAATTTTATTTATTATATGCCTCTTGGAAATGCTACTGGAAGTTATGAATCTTATGAACTGAATTTACAAAATTTAAATAAGGGGAAATATCAAATTGCTGTTGTTAATGAAGTTTTTGATAATTCAATCAAAAGTCCCGCTTATTCATCCAATATATCGAACGTTGTTCAATTGGAGATTATAGATTCGCATAAAATAACTTATACAAAAACACCGCAGAGTGGTGCTTCTGCAGGGAATGATTATGAATTCAGTAAGAATGTAAATGCAGGGCAGGCAGTAGGTAAGGTTACGGCGAGTCCAATGGGTGTAGCTCCGCTGACATATAGTGTAGAAACTAACGGTGATAATTCTTATTTAAACTTTAAAATTGATGGTTTAGATTCTAATAATGCTTCAAGCAGTACACCGCTGAATGTGAAAATCAAAAGCGGTGCGCCTGATTTAGTCAATGGTGGTTTAAAGGCAGGGAATTATAAATTCTGTATTACTGCAGTAGATGCGAACGGTGATCCGGTGGATACAAGCGGAAATCCGACCGAAAAGGTTTGTACCTCATTTACGGTAGAAAAGACAAATCCGACGATTGCTTTTGATGATCCGAGTACTACTAAGAAATCAATCGCAGATGCTGCTACTGCTTGGAATGAAACAGCGACTGCGACTCCAAGTACAGGGACTAAGATAACCTATAGTATTACGGGTGGTGATGTATCATTGATTTCGATTGACCCTGATACAGGGGCAATTACTTATACAGGAAGCAATGCGTTCGGTAAGGTAAAGATAAGGGCAACGGTAGATGATGATCCGACAACGGGAAATGATAATTATAATTCAGCCTTTGTTGAAAAAGAAATCGTGATCTATCGAGAGGTAGACGGAAGTGTGACGCCGCATGCCAATTCATCAGATACAACGATACCTACCTTTACTGCTTCTGATTCCAATGTCAGAACAGGGGGAATCATCGGTACGATACATGGGACACTCGGTACACCCGATACGATCGGCGGAAGTACAACGACTTATCATTATGGATTAAAGCCGGGAGTAGGAAATGCGAGCTTCTTTAGTGTTGATCCAAATACGGGAGTCATCAAGACAACAGCGAATTTAGGAGTGAACAGCTATCATGTCACAGTAACGGTAAGTGATAACTGGAGCACAAAGGAAATCCCTGTGACAATCAATGTCGGAATGGCAGCGGCAGAGAATCTGAAGTTTTATGAGAACAGTACATCAAATACGGTGATAACCTCAAAGAGTGCGTGTTTGACTGATACAGGAGTGACGGTCTACGCGACAGTCAAAGGAAGCAGTAATACCAATCCTGTGAAATACAGTATCCAAGACGGTTCAACGAATGTGATTGAGGTAAATCCAACAAGCGGTGCAGTTACGATCCGCGGAGTAGGAACAGTCACGATCGTCGCAGAGAAACAAGGAGCCGCAGGACAGGCAGATGCGATAACATATCTAACATTTACGGTAACAGCCGGAACACAAAACTTCATCTATACAGACAGCGCAGGAAATGAGCTTCCTAAAACAAGCAACAAGTATAATGCGATCAGTGAAGTATACGCACCAAATAAAACGATTCAATTATATACGGCAGGGAATCCGACAGGCAGTACAGTAACATACCGTTTAAAGGCAGGAAGTCCGACCGATGTCATATCGGTAAGTCCGACAGGGTTAGTCACAATACTCAATGCGAGTATTTCACCTAGCCAAATAGGCAAGGTGATCGTAGAAGCAACAAGTCATGATCCGAGCGGAAACTATGCGGATAAGACAATCGAGGTACCGATCAATATCACAAAGGCTAATCAAACGATATCGTTTGCGGGAATCACCTATGCGACAAGCGGTAACGGAACGGTAACACCGGTCATCAATGAACAGGATATCTCAAGTAATGCAGGCGGAGTCACGGTGAATGATACAGATTACTTCATAACGATAGATAACAGTATCAGCACATCGATCGCATGGACGAATGACGGAGTGAATATTGATTACAGCTACAGCGGAGATAATGGGTTAGATATTCCGCTGCATGTAGAGAAGCCGGGGAATCGAAACTACAATAAGGCAGAAGCAGACGGCATGATGCACATCATGGGACCGAATGAGAATACATTGGCGATTAATCGACCGGGAAAAATCATTTACGGCGATCACTTCACAATCCGAAGTCTGCAGGATGACAGTAGCAGTATCAATGTGAAATATACGTTCGAGGTAGATAACACAACGTATATCTCCAATGCGACAGTAACCGGCAACAAGGCGGAATTTGATGCATTGAAGTACAGCGGAAGTACAAATATCCAAATCAAGGTGACAAGAACGGCAGACGGAGAGGTACCGTTAAGTAAAACGATAAGTATACAGGTGTTGCCGAAACCGATCGAAATCATCATTGATGACAAAGAGAAGTATAAAGGAGAAGTGAATCCGACATTAACTTATCAAGACTTCAAAAGTCAGTTAGTATCATGGAACGGGGTACAGGATACCATCGAGGAAAATGATATCAAGCTGAGTACTACGGCGAAAACAAACAGTAACGCAGGAGCTTATCCAATCAAGGGAGACAGTAACCTATTAAATACAGCTTATCCAAACTATACCTTTACATTCAAAGAGGGAACACTGAAAGTCAAAGAGGAGAACATACAGGACAACTGGTATCATTTAGAGCTTGATGACGGGAGCCATACCTTATATACAGGCGGATGGACAAATAAGGATGTGAACATCATCAGCGATCACAGTGATTATAGTAACTTATCACTAGACCAAAGCACATGGAAGCCAAACCAAGTCACAGTGACAAAAGAAGGAGAAACAAACCAAAGCTTTTGGATGAAAAAGAACAGCGGAGCGATCACGAAAGAGAAACAGGAAATCATCAGAATCGATAAGACAGCTCCAAAAGTGAAAGGCACCATGGCCAAGGATTCAAACAATAAGTTGCAGGATATTATTAATAAGCTAAGCGGCGGAATCTTCTTTAAACCGGGGACAGCATTTGAGATCACGACAAGTGACAAAAAGGATGACTTGAAGGTAAGCGGAAC
This sequence comes from Erysipelotrichales bacterium, assembly GCA_910576855.1. Lineage (GTDB taxonomy): Bacteria > Bacillota_I > Bacilli_A > Erysipelotrichales > Erysipelotrichaceae > C-19. The sequence continues at coordinate 76,852 of CAJTJP010000007.1, read as the reverse complement.
GAAAGAAATCGCATACAAGGTATATAAAATCGTAGACGGAGCTGAGGAACCAATCAAGGACGGAACACTGGCTGTCACAAATGAAAAATCCAAAATCACGATCAGTGAAACAGTAGGCAAATACAAAGTATGTGTAATACCGACTGACAACGCCGGCAACACAAATACCGAAAGCTGTCATGAGGTAGAGCTTAAAAAAATTGATGTGGATGTAGACAAAGACGGCAAACCTGATTTCAATGATCCTGACGGTGACGGATGCCCTGATTTAAACATCAAATGGAAAGATCCAAATGATGAAAGTAAATGGATCGTCATCAACGGAGACAGAAATAATGACGGTATCCCTGACATCAATATTGACAGTGACGGAGACGGCAAGCCGGATTTAAATGTAGATACAGACAATGACGGAAAACCCGACCTTAACCTTGTGATTCTAAAGAAAAGCGATTGGAAACCATCGAAGTGTGTCAAACAAGATATCGACAACGGAATCCTTGAGGAATACTGTACAGGAACAAGTGTGAAGGCACAAATCAATGTGGATACCAATGGAGACGGCGTTCCGAACATCAATATCGATAATAAAGGTGATTTCAAGCCTCATATCAATATCTCGAAGGATGGCATAAACCCAAGTATCAATGTCGCAATTATTCATGATTGGAAGCCCGGTAAAAACTATAAATCAGGAAGCTTTATCTATGACAGTATCGGTAAAGATGAAGTTAAACCCTATCTAAATATAGATACCGATGGAGATGGTTTACCGGATATCAATCTTGACTTAGATGGAGATGGTATAGGTGATATCAATATAGATACTGATGGTGATAATATTCCTGATGTAGATATAGATTCTGACGGAGACGGAGAACCGGACATCAATATCGATACAGACGGAGATGGCAAACCTGATGAAAACATCAAGAAAATCACTGAATGGAAGCCTAAAAAGAATGTTGATGGTGAATTTCCATACGATACTATGGATTTCAGTGAACCGAATGATCCACAAGATAACAAACCTAGCGACAGTGGAAATGATACATCGGTGAAAGGTCAATACAATCCCGCAACAAGCATGGGCGGAGCGAATACCGGTGATAACACTTCGATAATAGGTCTTATCGGAATCATGCTTTTATCCGTTAGTTTTATGTGTTTAATTATATTTAAAAACATTGACAAAGAAAAGCGACCGTAAGCTTGTCACTTAATAATAACGAAATGCACCCTAAGCTTGAATGTTCAGGCGTAAAGGGTGCATTTTATGCTTGAGCTTAAATAATTAATAATCGATGATAGTTTTAAATGAATACTTAGGAATATAAAAAACGGCTCTGCCGCAACAGAGTCGTTTTACATTTGAATAATTAAGCGCGTTTTACGATAACTGCAGTACCCATACCGCCGCCGATACATAAAGAAGCAAGACCTAACTTAGCATCACGCTTAGCCATCTCATGAATCAATGTAACTAGGATGCGGTTTCCGGAAGCACCAACAGGGTGCCCTAAAGCGATTGCGCCGCCGTTTACGTTTGTCTTTTCCATGAATTTTTCGCGATCCATGCCGGTAGCTTCTACCAATTCATGAATAACACCTAATGACTGAGAAGCGAATGCTTCGTTCAATTCAACTAAATCTAAATCTTCAATAGTGATATTTGCATCCTTCAATGCATTTAAGATTGCCGGAGTAGGACCGAGACCCATAACTGTAGGATCAACACCGCCCTGACCGATACCGACAACTTCGCACATCGGAGTTAAATTGTATTTCTTTAATGCGTCCTCACTTACGACGATCATGAAGCTTGCGCCGTCATTGATACCGGAAGCATTACCTGCGGTAACTGTACCGTCCTTAATAAATGCAGGACGAAGGTTTGCTAATTTTTCCGGAGTGGATTTACGATTCGGATGCTCATCTGTATCAAATACAACAGTATCCTTACGAACTTTTACTTCGATCGGTACGATTTCATCTTTGAAACGTCCGCTGTCTACCGCTGCGATAGCCTTCTGCTGAGAAGCATATGCGAACGCATCCTGTTCTTCACGAGTGATGTTATATTTATTAGCGATATTTTCAGCTGTAACACCCATGTGAATATGATTCATCGCATCAGTCAAACCATCATTGATCATGGAATCAATCACTTCCATATTACCCATTTTCATACCGGTACGAACTTTGCCCGGAATTAAAATCGGTGCGTTGCTCATTGACTCAACACCACCGGCAACAAATACATCGCCGAAGCCTGCCTGTACACGAATTACCGCTTCCATAACAGCCTTTAAACCTGATCCGCAAACCATATTTAATGAATGGGAGCAGGTTGTTTCCGGAATGCCTGCGCCTAACGCTACCTGACGAGCAATGTTCTGTCCCAATCCTGCGGAAATTACATTACCGATAATACATTCATCAATATCTTTTGCGTCCAATCCTGACGCTTTAATAGTTTCTTTTAAAACTGTTGCACCTAAGTCAACCGGCTTTACATTTGTCAAGCCGCCTAAGAAACTACCGATAGCACTGCGCTTTGCAGCTACAACATAAGCTTTTCTCATTTTCTTTACCTGTCTTTCTTTTATCAAGGCAGTCTTAAAAGGGCTGCACTTTCTATAAAATAGTACCGAAAAAACCTCATAATGTCAAGTGCTTACGAAAAATTTCACAAGTGATTGATAAAAAATTAACAAATGATAGTACTGTGTCTGAAATTTCCTTAAAAAACTTGTTAAAAAAATAACAAAGTTATTGACGTAACAGCAATATCGTAATAAAATTAAAGGTGGATTATGTACTTCCATAAATGGAAAATCATCTGAAGCAAGAAAACAAAAAAAGAAATGAATTTCTGACTTGTTTCGGTTACAATCCGTTCGTAATGTCTTATACAATAGGAGAGGAGAACAGTTATGGACTTTGAATTGACAAAGCAACAACAAATGATGAAAAAGCTTTTCGCTGAATTTGCTGAAAAAGAAGTAAAGCCTTTGGCAGCAGATATTGATGAAGAAGAGCGTTTCCCGAAAGAAAATGTGGAAAAAATGGTAGCCTGCAAAATGATGGGTATTCCGTTCCCGAGAGAATGGGGCGGAGCAGGAGCCGATTATTTAAGCTATATCCTTGCGGTAGAGGAATTGAGCAAGGTATGTGCAACTACCGGCGTTGTATTATCGGCACACACCTCTTTAGGTACTACACCGATTTATATGTTCGGTAGTGACGAACAAAAGAAAAAATATTTACCTGATTTGTGCAGCGGTAAGCGTTTGGCAGCATTTGGTTTAACTGAACCGAATGCCGGTACCGATGCGGCCGGTCAGCAGACAACGGCAGTAAAAGACGGTGATGATTATATCATTAACGGAAATAAAATCTTCATTACGAACGCCGGTGCGGCAGATGTATATATCATCTTCGCAATGACAGATAAATCACAAGGTACAAGAGGTATTTCCGCCTTTATTTTGGAAAGAGGCACACCGGGCTTTACAATCGGTAAGCACGAACGTAAATTAGGTATCCGCGGTTCTGCGACTTCTGAATTGATTTTCAATAATGTACGCATTCCAAAGGAAAATCTGTTAGGTCAGGAAGGCAAAGGCTTTAAAATTGCAATGCAGACCTTAGACGGAGGACGTATCGGTATCGCTGCTCAGGCATTAGGTATTGCACAGGGTGCAATCGATGAAGCGGTGACTTATGTAAAAGCACGTAAGCAGTTCGGTCGTGCAATTGCTAAATTCCAAAATACGCAATTCCAGCTTGCAGATATGCAGACTAAGGTTGATGCAGCAAGATGGCTTGTATATCATGCGGCAATGTGCAAAGAAAACGGTAAACCTTATACCGTACCGGCTGCCGAAGCAAAACTGTTTGCGGCAGAGGTAGCGATGGAAGTAACAACAAAAGCAGTTCAGCTGTTAGGCGGCTACGGCTATACAAGAGATCTGCCGGTAGAGCGTATGATGCGTGATGCGAAGATCACCGAAATTTATGAAGGTACTTCCGAAGTACAGCGCATGGTTATCAGCGGCGCAGTGTTGAAATAAAGAGAGGGCGGTAAAATATATGAAAATCGTAGTTCTTGTAAAACAAGTACCTGATTCAACCGAAATCAGAGTAGATAAAGCAACCGGAACATTAATTCGTGCCGGTGTACCGAGCATTATCAATCCGGATGATTTGGCCGGAGTAGAGGAAGCATTGAAGCTGAAGGAAACAACAGGAGCCACAGTCACTATCGTATCTATGGGTCCTCCGCAGGCAAGCGAAATGCTGAAGGAATTATATGCACGCGGTGTTGATGAATGTGTATTAATTACCGATCGTAAGTTCGCCGGTGCCGATACATGTGCAACCTCATCTACATTGGCTGCAGCACTGGATAAATTAGGCTATGACCTGATCATTGCCGGACGTCAGGCAATCGACGGTGATACTGCACAGGTAGGACCGCAGACAGCAGAGCGTCTCGGAATCCCTCAGGTTACCTATGTGGATGAAATCAAGGCTGTAAACGGTGATACCATTACTGTGAAAAAAGCTTTGGAAGACTGTGAACAGATCATTGAAGCAAAACTGCCAGTTGTTTTAACAACTTTAAGCGGTATGAACAATCCACGTTATATGAACTGTAACGATATTGTTGATTCTATGAATAAGGAAGTAACCGTTTGGACCTTTGATGATTTAGGTATCGATGAAAGCAAGGTAGGCTTGGCAGGTTCTCCTACGAAGGTACATTCTACCTTTACTAAGGATGTTTCCGCTGATACTGAAACATTCACCCTGCCGGCAAATGAAACGGCGAAATTAATTGCACAAACATTGAAAGAAAAGCAATTAATTACAAAATAGGAGGACAGTAAAATGGCTAAATTTGAAGGATACAAGGATATCTACGTATTCGTAGAACAGAAAAACGGGGAAATCGCAAATGTCGGCTATGAATTGATTTCAGAAGCACGTAAGCTGGTTGCGTCCATTCCTCATATGAATTACAGTGTAGTAGGTATTTTATTAGGACATAATATTAAAGACAAGGCACAGGATGTAATTGCACACGGTGCCGATCGTGTCGTAGTTGTTGATCATGAATTGTTAAAGGATTATTCCACACAATTCTATGCAGATGCATTGACTCAGGTAATCAACGAATTCAAGCCGGATTCCTTATTGACCGGTGCAACCGTATTAGGCCGTGATTTGGCACCGCGCGTTGCGGCAAGAATCAACGCCGGTTTGACCGCAGATGCGACTAAAATTGAAATGGATCCGGAAAAGCAGGATGAAGCATTGTTATTGGTTACTCGTCCTACTTTCGGCGGTAATCTGTTCGGTACCATCATCTGTCCGGATACTCGTCCGCAGATGGCAACAATCCGTCCGAACGTATTCGCAATGGATGCTCCGGATGCTTCAAGAAGCGGTGAAGTTATTGAATTCCAGCCTGATTTCAAAGATACAGATGCAAAGGTTGTTGTAAAAGAAGTCATTGAAAAAGTCATTGAAGGTGTGGATATTACAAAATGTGATATTTTGGTCGGTGCCGGTCGCGGTGCTGAAAACTGCTTAGATATGGTAAAAGCTGTAGCGGCAGAATTAGGCGGCGAAATGTGCTGTACTCGTGCAGTGATTGATGACGGCTTTGCGGATAAAGAGCTTCAGGTCGGTCAGACCGGTAAAACAGTTCGACCGAGTCTGTATATCGCATGCGGTATTTCCGGTGCTTGCCAGCATGTTGCCGGAATGGATAAATCCGATATGATCATCGCTATCAATCGTGATCCGCAGGCAGAAATTTTCTCTGTATCAAACATGGGCTTTATCGGTAATGTAGAGGAAATCTTACCGTTGTTAAAGGATGAAATTATCGCGGCTAAAAAAGCGTAAATTTCATATTGTTAAATAAAAAAGGAGATAAAAATATGAAAAAAATCGGTGTAATCGGCGCAGGTACTATGGGACAGGGAATTGCGAATTCCTTTGCGTCAAACGGTTATGATGTAACAGTGTGCGATATTAAATTAGAATGGGCACAGGGCGGTATTGATAAAATCGCTAAAAAATTAGACAAGCTTGTAGCACGTGAAAAAATCACTGCCGACAATGCGGCTGCGGTAAAGGGTAATTTACACGCAGGTGAATACAAAGACTTAGCAGATTGCGACTTAATTGTGGAAGCTGTCTTGGAAATCATGGAAACAAAGAAAGAACTGTTTACGACATTAGATGAAATCTGTAAAGCAGACTGCATTTTTGCGACAAATACTTCTTCCTTGTCAGTAACTGAAATTGCGAAGGGGATTAAGCACAATGTAATCGGTATGCACTTCTTTAATCCGGCTGATCGTATGAAATTAGTTGAGGTTATCAGCGGTATCAACACTCCTGCGGAAACAAAGGCAGCTGTTATCGAATTATCCCAGTCTTTAGGTAAAACTCCGGTTGAAGTTGCTGAGGGTCCGGGTTTCGTGGTAAACCGTATCTTAATTCCGATGATCAACGAAGCTATCTTTATCTATCAGGAAGGCTTGGCATCTGTTGAAGATATCGATACAGCGATGAAGCTGGGCGCAAACCATCCGATGGGACCGCTTGCTTTAGGTGATTTAATCGGTTTGGATATTGTATTAGCAATCATGGAAGTATTACAAAATGAAACCGGTGATTCTAAATATCGCCCATGTACACTGTTAAGAAAAATGGTACGCGGCGGTAAGTTAGGTCAGAAGACCGGAATCGGCTTCTACGATTATTCAAAATAAGCATTATATAAGGTGAATCGTTCTGTAAGTGTTGTTGCGATTCGCCTTTTTCCACATATTGAAAGCGAGGATAACTACTATGGAAACAATTTTATTAAATACAGAGGGACATGTAGCGACAATTACAATTAATCGTCCCAAGGCATTAAATGCGTTAAGCACACAGGTTTTAACTGAATTAAATGAAGCATTGGATCAAGTAAATGAAAATAAAGATGTATATTGTGTGATTATTACCGGTGCCGGTGATAAATCATTTGTGGCAGGTGCCGATATTGCCGAAATGAAGGATAAGAGTGTTGAAGAAGCAGCGGCTTACGGAAAATTCGGTAATGAAGTGTTCCGTAAAATCGAAACTTTCCGCTGCCCCATAATTGCGGCAATCAACGGATTTGCTTTAGGCGGCGGCTGTGAATTGGCAATGAGCTGCGACATTCGTTTGGCAGCCGATACAGCGGTTTTCGGACAGCCTGAGGTTGGCTTGGGAATTACTCCGGGCTTTGGCGGTACACAGCGCTTGGCGCGTCTTGTAGGCGCCGGAATCGCTAAGGAAATGATTTTCGGAGCGAGAAACATTAAGGCAGATCGTGCTTATGCGATCAATCTTGTAAATGCGGTTTACCCGTTAGAGGAATTGATGGGCGCAGCGATGAAAATGGCAAACGGCATTGCGAAAAATGCACCGATCGCAGTTGCTTACAGCAAACAGGCAATTAATAAGGGACTCCAGACCGATATTGACGGCGGTATCGAAATCGAAGTGGAAGAGTTCTCTAACTGCTTCGCTACAGAAGATCAAACTTACGGTATGACTTGCTTCTTAGAGAAAGTAAAGGATAAAGCATTCTCAAATAAATAAGCGAATATATTCTTGAACTACCAATTTCCCAAGGTTTTCATCTATGATTACCGAAATAGGAAATTACACAAAGGAGGTAATCGATTTGAGTAAAGTAATAAGTATCGAACAGGCTGTTTCAATGATTCCCGACGGTGCTGCGATCGGAATCGGCGGTTTTATCGGTTCCGGACATCCTCAGGAGTTTTCTGTCGGCATTGAGGAATCTTTTCTTAAGAGCGGGCATCCCAAAGATTTAATAATCATGTTTTCCGCCGGAATCGGTGACGGTACAGATCGTCTCGGCTTGAATAAGCTGGGACATGAAGGCTTGTTAAAACGTATTATCGGCGGTCACTGGGGCTTAATTCCGAAGCTTCAAAAACTGGTGTTTGAAAATAAAGTGGAAGGTTACAATCTTCCGCTCGGTACCATTTCTTTGATGTTTCGTGACATTGCCGGACATCGTCCCGGAACAATCACAAAGGTCGGCTTAAAAACCTTTGTCGATCCGCGAATTGAAGGAGCGAAAATGAATGAACGCTCTAAGGATGATCTTGTTGAGCTGATGCATATCGACGGTGAGGAATGGCTGCGCTATAAATCATTTCCGTTAAATGTAGCATTGATTCGTGCTACATATTGTGATGAGGACGGCAATGCGACAATGGAAAAAGAGGCTGCGACACTGGATTCTTTATCGATTGCGCAGGCAGCGAAAAATTCCGGCGGTATCGTGTTATTACAGGTTGAAAAGGTTGTACAAAACGGAACACTGGATCCGAGAAAAGTAAAAATTCCCGGAATCTATGTAGACGGTATTGTTGTTGCGCGTCCGGAAAATCATTGGCAGACGTATGCGGATCCATACAATCCTGCGTTAAGCGGTGAAGTGAAGGTTCCTGTGGATTCAATCGCTCCGATGAACTTGAATGAGCGCAAGGTCATTTGCCGTCGTGCAGCGATGGAGCTTGATCCTGCGGCAATTATTAATTTAGGTATCGGTATGCCGGAGGGAATTGCTAACGTGGCAAATGAGGAAGGCCTACCCGGATTAAAACTGACAGTGGAAGCCGGCGGCATCGGCGGTGTACCGAATGCTGGTACAGCATTTGGCACCTGTACGAATCCGGAAGCTATCATCGATCAGCCATATCAATTTGATTTCTATGACGGCGGCGGTCTTGATCAGGCATTCCTCGGTCTTGCGGAATGCGACTGCTTCGGTAATATTAATGTCAGTCGTTTCGGACCGAAAATTGCCGGATGCGGTGGTTTTATCAATATTACACAGACCTCACCGATCGTTGTATACTGCGGTACCTTTACAGCCGGCGGCTTAAAGGTAGAGGTCAAAGACGGTAAACTGCATATTTTGCAGGAAGGCAAAATCAAGAAATTCAAACAGGAAGTGGAACAGATCACTTTCTCGGCAGAATTCGCAACCGAAACAGGACAAAAGGTTTTATACATCACAGAACGTGCCGTATTTGAACTGCTTGGCGGTAAGCTGACGCTGATTGAAATCGCACCGGGCGTTGATCTGCAAAAGGATGTCTTGGATCAAATGGAATTTACACCGGCGATCGCAAGTGATTTAAAAACAATGGATGAGCGTCTGTTCAAATCTGAAAAAATGGGTTTATTACAAGCATAATTACAGTCTCTGCTTAGGGCAGAGGCTTTTTAAGCGGATTTCGACAATTCCTGTAGTATCACTTTGTTAAAATAGGTAAGGTGATACTATGGAAATGATAGGCTATGCAGTTAAAAACGGATTCTTTGAATATATGAATAAGCATCACAGCTTTTTAGATGAAATATCTTTATTATCCAGGGAACAATTAGACAGTATATTGGATACACCGAATGAACAGGAACTATGTGAGCGGGCAATTCGATTCTTTCATAATGAGGCAATTTATTTAAAGGATCATACCGTTTATTATGAGAATAAGCTGAAACAGGCTACTTATGCGATGCGAATAGAGGACTATCAAATTTATTTGGCACCGCAAGAGGGCAATCCTTTCATCCCGTTTTTACAGCGAATCTACAGAAACTTTGTGATTATAAAGAAAAAAGAGGACATGTAAAAAAGAAAAGGTATTGTAAAAGGAAGTAAAACATAGTAAAATAGATGTATATGTGAGGAGGATTACATATGGATTTCTGGATTTCAATCGGGTACGTTATCTTGGGACTTGTCGTTGGTGCATTTTTAGGCTTTTATTTCACCCGCAAGCGTTTTGAGAAAGAACTGAGAGAAAACCCGCCGATTAATGAAAAAATGATTCGTGCGATGTTCCTGCAGATGGGCAGAAAGCCTTCTGAAGCACAGATCAAACAGATTATGAAGTCAGTGAATCAATATAAATAATCTACTTTGTAAGCCGATAAAAAAATACCGATGCAAACGAGCGTCGGTTTTTTTTATCAGATGTTAAAAAAGAGGTGTGTTGATAGAAGTGTCGGAACCGATCAGTCAACGACTTTGACCTCCTTGACGCCTTCAACTTCCTCACACAGAATCATTTCGACTCCTTCCTTGATCGTGTCGTCCTGCATCAAACAGTCATTGCACGCACCCAGCATTCTTACATTCACACAGCCGTTATCATAAGATACAAATTCCACATCGCCGCCGTCTCTTTGAATATACGGGCGAATCTTATCCAAAACTTTTTTTATTTCATTGATTTTTGTCTCCATAAATCCTCCTTTAGTGTATGATCGGATAAATTAATAGGGCAACGATCAGTCCTAAGCCGATACCGCCGATGACCTCGATCAGCTTATGTCCCAAAACCGTTTTGATTTTTTCATGATAGATCGGATTATCAAATGTCGTTTGATTGATTTTCTCAAGATCGGAAACCAGTTGCTTGGTAAGCTGGATATTTTTGCCGGCATAATAGCGAACATTAACGGCATCATAAATCACAATAATCGAAAAAATCAGTGAAATTGCAAAGTAGGTGGACTCAATTCCCTGTTGCAGGGCGATTGCCGTTGAAAGGGCCGTTACCGTAGAGGAATGAGAGCTCGGAAAGCCGCCGCTTGCGATCGTTTGATGAATATCAAAGCGTTTTGTTTTACGATATAAAAAGTAGGGTTTTAAAACCTGTGCCAATAAATTAGCGAGAATAGCTGCCGTTATCGGATATATATTTTCCATTGTAGTTTACCTCACAAGAATATTTTTTTCATTGTACAGCATAATTATAACACAAATATAGCTGTCATATGATATAATAATCATAAGAAGGCAGGTGAAATCATGCCGATTCGTGTTGGTGATATCGTAAAAGGGATGATTACCGGTATTCAGCCTTACGGAGCTTTCGTATCATTGGACAACGGATTTAAGGGACTGATACATATTTCCGAAATCAGTGAGCGCTATGTGCGCGATGTCCGTTCCTTTGTACATATGAATGAGCGAGTAAGCGTCAAGGTATTGGATATCAGCGATATGGAGCATATCAAGCTGTCGTTAAAGGCAGTCGCTTCCAATAAACAGCGGTTTCAATTCGTTAAGCGTGCAGGTGTTCAGCCATTGCCGAATTCCGTTATCGGCTTTTCATCATTGGCCGTTCATTTAAATGATTGGATCGAAACAGCGTATGAAAAAAACAGGAGGAACTATCATGATTAAATTTGATGCAGAACACGCATTTTTAAAGGAATCAATAAAGGATTATCAAGCACAGGTAACTGCTTGTCATGAAGCGTTGATGAATAAAAGCGGTAAGGGCAATGATTATGTCGGTTGGGTAGAGTGGCCGAACACTTATGATAAAGACGAGTTTGAGCGCATCAAGAATTGTGCGAAGCGGATGCGTGAACAATGCGAGGTATTTATCGTCTGCGGCATCGGCGGCTCTTATTTGGGAGCACGTGCTGCGATTGAAATGCTGAACGGATTATACGGAAAGAAAGAACCGGAGATCATCTTTATGGGCAATACCTTTTCATCTACCTATATTGCACAGGTGATGGAATATATCAAGGATAAAGAGGTATGTGTGAATGTGATTTCTAAATCGGGAACAACGACTGAAACCTCAGTGGCATTTCGCTTGTTGAAGCAGTTCATGGAACAAAAGTACGGAGTGAAGGAAAGTGGAGAGCGCATTGTCGCTACAACGGATAAGGCGCGCGGAACGCTAAAGGCCTTGGCAGATACCAAGGGCTATGAGACCTTTGTGATTCCCGATGATATCGGCGGTCGTTTCTCTGTAATTACATCGGTCGGCTTATTACCGATTGCGGTTGCCGGGATTGATATTGATGCGATTATGAGCGGTTTACAGGAGGCATATCATGATATGGCTTCCGACGATCTAGATAAGAATCCTGCCTACCAATATGCGGTATGTCGTCGTATTTTACAGAACGCCGATAAAAACGTCGAAATGCTTGTGACCTATGAGCCGAGTATGACAATGGTTGCCGAATGGTGGAAGCAACTGTTCGGAGAAAGTGAAGGAAAAGAGGAAAAAGGAATTCTGCCTTGCAGCGCAACCTTCTCCACTGATTTACATTCCTTGGGTCAATTTATCCAAGAGGGAAAAAAGGTGCTGTTTGAAACATTGCTTTTATGTGAGAAGCCGTTAGTCGACATGGAATTCCCGGCCGATGATGAAAATGCCGATCAAATGAACTATCTTGCCGGCAAATCATTAGATTGGGTCAATAAGATGGCTTGTCAGGGAACACTGGAAGCGCATGAGGAAAGCGGACATGTAGCGAATCTTATGATTACAATTCCCGATATGAGCGCCAAATCCTTTGGCTATATGTGCTATTTCTTCTTCCGAGCATGTGCAATGACCTGTTACTTACTGGATATCAATCCGTTCAATCAGCCGGGCGTTGAGGTATATAAGAAGAATATGTTCCGTCTGCTCGGTAAGCAATAATTTTAAGTATTAAAATAAAATAAGAAAAACACCGATTTTTGCCTGGTCCCTTCATCGGGAGTCGCATTTCAATTGGTGTTTTTTTGTACATTCGGTTTAATTATTTTTTTACTTCAATTTGATTTTTTAAGCCTTCACTGATTACCAGGCGATAGCTGCCGCTTTTTTCATATGAAACAGAATCGGGAAGCGGTGTCGTATCATCGAATACCCAAACTGCTTCCGCCTCGATTCCTTCCTTTTTCAACTGCTGAAGCAACTTACTGCCTTTCTCATAAGAAAGCGTAAATAATGTCGTTGATAAAATATCAGCAATGCCTGAATCTTTGGTAACGATCGTTAATGAGCGCATATGTGTTGCGGGCATCAGCGTATGAGGATCGATGATATGATGATACATCTTGCCTTTATATTCATATGCCCGCTGATAATCGCCGCTTGTGACAAACGATTGATTCTTATCGATTTTCACAGTCGCTAAGGAAGAACTGACTTCGTTAGAAGGAAGCTGAATTCCGACGCTCCATGCGTCTGCATCGGGTTTATTGCCGATAATGCGCACATTTCCGCCGGCATTGATGATCGCATGCTTCAATCCTTGTTTTTCCAGTTGCTTTGCGCATAGTTCGGTGGCATAGCCCTTGGCCGCACTGCCTAAGTCAAGTGACGCTTTGGGATCGTTGATATAAACGGTCTGTGCCTTTGTATCGATTTCTATCTTATCCCATCCCGTATGCTTCTTGGCTTCGTCCAGTTCTTTTTTGCTTGGAATTGCGGCTTTTCCACCGGAAGTAGCAGCTTCTCGATATTGATGCCATATTTCAAGTACGGCACCGAAGGTTACATCATATTGTCCATTACTGATTTCACTGTATTTTTTTGTTTCTGATAACAGTTCAATCAATTCACTGTCAACCTTGACCGGTGCTTTTCCTGCTTGATCATTGATTGTTTTAATGTTATTTATGCCGTCATATGTATGATAGCGATCAAACATCTTATTATAATATTGATACGTTTCGTTTACCTGCTTCAAATATGCTTCATATGTTTCATCATCTTCTGTATAAGCCAAAAGCTGAATAAAGGTATCAAAGCCCGCATCTAAAATTTGTTCATTATGCTTACTGAGGCTTACTTCACTCTTACATGCGGTCAGTAAAAGCGCCGCTGTCAGTATCAGAAATATTTTTTTCATGTTATCACCGGCGTTATTATACCACAGAATCAGGTTTTGAGCATAGGAATCATGCAGTCTCATTTGATCAGCTGTTTTTTATTTAAGTTGCTTCTTTAGATGCAAATGTCTTACTGCTGCGGCTTTTCCCGGATAGAGCAGTATGTTTTTATGGAAAAAGCTGTATTTAAGGGGAGAATATCTAATGAATATCGGAAAAATATGAAATTTTGCTTTGTATCATTTATAGAAAATGCTATAATTAAACTAGTGTCAAAATCAGTGAAGCAGACACATAACGGAAAGGTAAGGTGAAAAGTGATGTCATTGTTATTAGGATCAATGCGTCATCATATACCGGGTTATAAGGAATTGACGTCCAAAAAAGCAATTTTGGAAGTTAATGCCGGACCGCAGGTGTTCATTCCCATGTTTGCCAGTCATTCAACACAGTTTGAAATATTGGTTCAAGAGGGAGATCACGTAAAAGTAGGAACGAAAATTGCCGTATGCAAGGATCGTATGGAAATTCCGATCTATTCGAGTGTATCGGGTACGGTAAAGGGTGTGCAGAAAATAATGCACATGTCTTTAAAGCCGTTGGATCATGTAGTGATTGAAAATGACGGGAAGATGGAGCGGGAACTGCCCTTCCAACCGTTAGATTATCAAACTGCGACTCGTGAGGAATTGATTGCTTTTATGAAGGAAGCCGGAATTATCGGACAAGGCGGTGCAGGCTTTCCTACCTATGTAAAATATCAAAGTGCTAAGGATATTAAAAAACTGATTATCGATGCGGCTGAATGTGAGCCATATATCACTGCCGATCATATTGCGATGGAAAACCATTTGGATGAAATCCTTGTCGGTATTCTGGCAATGCGTAAAATGGCACAGGCAGAGGAAGCTGTCATTGCAATTAAAAAGACGCACACTGAAATGATTAAGAAGGTAGAGGCAGCGGTTGCCAATATCAACGGAGTCAGAGTGTTGGCAGTGCCTGATGTGTATCCGATCGGCTGGGAGCGCGCCCTTGTTCGCTATGTTATGAAAAAGGATTATCAAAAGCTGCCTTCCGAAGCAGGAGCGATTGTGAATAACGTATCTACCGCATATGCGTTTGCGAATGCATTATTGCATGGGGAACCGATTATTACTGCACTCATGACTGTCAGCGGTAATGCGGTAAAGGAACCGGTCAATGTACACTGTCCTGTCGGCGTACCGGCCAGCGAGCTGATCGAGGCCTGTGGCGGTTATACGTGTGAAGATGTTAAACTGATTGCGGCAGGCGCAATGATGGGCAAGACGATTGTCAATGATAAGTTTGTTGCCGAGCGTCAAATGAATGCGATCACGGTATTAGCGACTGAGAGTTATGACAGTGTCGCTTGTATGCGCTGCGGTCAGTGCTGCGATGTGTGTCCGGTCGGTCTGCAGCCGGTTCGAATTGTACAGTCGGCTAAGGCTAAAAATCAGGCGATGATGGAAAAGCTTCATGCGATGGATTGCATCGAGTGCGGCCTATGTGCGTACATCTGCCCGTCACGCTTAGATGTTACCGAAAATGTCAGAAAAGCAAAACGCCAGCTTGCGATGGCGAAGAAATAAGGAGAGGACAATATGAAATTTACATTCAGTGTAAGCCCTAACCTGCGCCAGAAGCAAAGTACGAAGCGTATGATGTTAGAGCTGACGATTGCATTACTTATCGTATATGCATTTTCCTTATTCTATTATTTCAAGGAATTCGGAAGTGAATATGCGATTCAAGCATTATTGATGATGGCTACGGCACTTGGAGTTACGTTTGTGACCGAAATTGCTTGGGCATTATTTAAAAAAGAGAATATGAAGAAGTATTTGGCTTCTTCGTTCGGATGGATCACCGCGATTATTTTGGTGTTGATGTGTCCGGTCGACACACAGCTTTATGCACTGGGAATGGCAACTTTCTTTGCGATCTTCGTCGGCAGAATCCTGTTCGGCGGCTTCGGTCAAAATATCTTCAATCCGGCAGCGGTCGGCTTTGCGATTATTTTTGCGAGCTTTGCCGGTTCTAAGGTAGCGGATGTCGCAACCGGTGCGACACCGATCTCGACAATGGCGACAGGCTATAATTGGCTGACGCTAAACGATACGATGATTTCAACGCTGCTTGATAAGTTCGACGGTCTGTGGAATTTATTCTTGGGCTGGTATCCGGGCGGCTTAGGTGAAACAAGTACATTATTGTTGCTGGTACTCGGAGCGATTCTAGCGATTCGCAAGGTCATTGACTGGCGTGTACCGCTCATTTACTTAGGCAGTATCTTTGTATTATCGTCCGCATTGGCTTTGTTCAGCGGTATGAGCAACTGGCTGTGGTATCCGATTTTCCATGTGTGCACGGGTGGTGTAGCATTCGGTGCCGTATTTATGTTGAGTGATCCCGTCACATCTCCGGCGACCAAGCAGGGAAAATGTGTATTTGCACTCGGTGCCGGTATAATCACGGTATTGATTCGTGTATTGGCAAATGCGCCGGAAGGCTGCATGTATTCCATTTTAATTATGAATATGCTGACACCGGCAATTGATCAGGCGTTCTCCGGTAAGCAGCGCGCATTGATCAAGAAATCATGGATCAGCTTATCAGTGCTTAGTCTATTGGGATTAGGCTCTATGTATTTGGCAAATATGGCTATTACTCCGGCAGAACCTAAAAAGCCGGAAAAACCAAAAACAGAGATGATTGCGATGGGTGATGATTATGTAAATTCATTATCTGCGAAATTGGACGGATCTGTGAAAAACGCTGACGGCTCAACGACTTATCAGATTACGGCAGAGGGCTTTGCGGCAAAAGAAGGTCCGAATATGCCGGATTACGGACACCCATTTGAACCGAATCAGTTTGAAATTACGATTGCAGCCGATAATAAAACAATTGTATCGGTGAATGTAACAGCGATGAATGATACTGAATATTTCGGTGATAAGATTCTGAATGCAAAATATTTGGATCAATTCAAGGGAAAAGATATTTCTACATTGAATGAAGTGGAAAAGAATGATGTAGTTTCCGGAGCAACATTCTCCGTAAAATCCAGTATGCGTGCGCTTCTTGAAGTCAAGAAGGCATTGGGCTACTAGGGAGGTAAGCTATGAAAAAAGTATTGCATTTAACACTGTTTCTGGCTCTTGTAGCGGCAATTGCCGGCGGAGCGCTTGCATTGGCGAACAGCTTAACGGCACCGATCGTTGCGGCTAATGCATTGGCGGCAGAAAAACAAAATCTTCAGTTGATCTTCCCGGATGCAGCGGATTCTGATTTTGAAGAGATCAGTGTCAAGGACAGTGAAACAATTGAAAAGATTTTTAAGGTGAATAATCAGGGGATTGTCTTTAAACTGAAGGTCAGCGGCTATAAGGAAGGAACAAGCTTTATGGTTGCGCTTGATGACAGCGGCAAAATCTTAGATTATGTAGTAATTTCCAACGGTGATACACAAGGAATCGGAACTAAGGTTGCCGAGGATTCCTTTAAAGAAAAATTAGTCGGAAAGAATGCTGAAACCGATACCTTGGATACGATCAGCGGCGCTACGGTATCCTCAAAGCCGGTTGTGGAAGGCATTCAAGAGGCAGGTAAGTACCTGTCGGAAAATTTGAAGTAGGAGGGTGAACAATGAATCGTAAAGAAAATTTTACCGCCGGGTTCATCAGAGAAAATCCGGTATTCGGATTATACTTGGGATTATGTTCTACCTTAGCGATTACTACGACTTTAAATAATGCGATCGGTATGGGTGTTGCGGTTATTCTTGTATTGGTGATGAGCAATATTATCATTTCATGCTTGAGAAAGGTAACACCGAGTGAAATTCGTATTCCTGTCTATATCGTAGTGATTGCGACATTGGTAAAGATCATCCAAATGTTGATTAAGGCATACGCACCGGCATTAGATTCTGCCTTAGGTGTATTTATTCCGTTAATTGTAGTAAACTGTATCATCTTAGGTCGTGCAGAGGCATTTGCGTCTAAAAACGGTGTATTTGATTCTGCGTTGGACGGTTTGGGAATGGGTCTTGGCTATACGGTATCAATTATCGTAATGTCTGCACTTCGTCAGATTCTCGCAACCGGTATGTTGACATTTGAAAATCCGTTTAATGTGGAACAGTCTATTTTCGCTTTCAGACTGATTCCCGAGGATTATGTCATCAGTATGTTCTCTCAGCCGGTCGGTGCGTTTATTACTTTCGCATTATTGGCAGGCGCTTTGGCAGCCTATAAAAATCATCAAACTGCTAAAGAGGAAAAAAAGGAAGCAGCCGCTAAGGCAGCTTTAAAGGAGGCGAAGTAAGCTATGGATTTAGGAAATTTATTCGTGATGTTTATCACCTTCACCTTAATTAATAACGTTATCTTAAATCAGTTCTTAGGTATCTGCCCGTTTATGGGTGTATCTAAGAAAAGCAGTTCGGCAATCGGTATGGGGGCCGCTGTTACCTTTGTCATTGTGGCAGCCTCTCTTGTAACATATGCACTTTATTATGCAGTATTAGAGCCGCTGTCCTTACAATACATGGATTTGATCACCTTTATCTTGGTCATTGCATCCTTGGTACAACTGGTAGAAATGATCATCAAAAAGATGAGTCCGGCTCTGTACAAGGCACTTGGTGTTTATCTGCCGTTGATTACGACAAACTGTGTCGTATTGAATGTTACGTTAAACAATATCAGCGAAGGCTATAACTTTGCGGAAATGCTGACATACGCGATTGCAATTCCGGTCGGCTTCACTTTGGTATTATATATTTTCTCTACCATTCGTGAACGCTTGGATATATGTAATGTTCCTAAGGCATTTGCCGGTAATCCGATCGCATTGATCGTAGCCGGTATCATGGCATTGGCATTCAGCGGTTTGGCAGGTCTTGTATAATGGCAGCCGTATTGTTCTTTGCCGTATTGGCAGGTATTTATGCATTGTTATATTATCTGAATCATAAAACACCACTGCCGGAAGGCTGTGAAAATATCAAAGCAGGCTGTGAGGGTTGTCATGATGCTTCCTGCGGAAATCATCCTTCACATGACCTGAGCGGAAAGGATGAGTGATTATGGAAGCAATCCTGATTGCGATCGTTATGATGCTGGTACTCGGCGCATTGTTAGGCTTGGGTCTCGGCGTTGCGGATCGTTATTTACAAGTAGAGGTTGATGAACGAATTGAAACCGTTACGGCGATGCTGCCGAATTATAACTGCGGAAGCTGCGGCTATGCCGGCTGCTCCGGTTTGGCGGAAGCACTTGTGAACGGTGAGGTCAGCGTGGTCGGAACCTGTCGTCCTTGTAAAGCGGATCAAAAGGAAAAGATCGCTGAATATTTGAATACGACACCGGGACCTGACGGAACGTGTGTCAAAGTAAAGGCTTAATGAAAATGCGGGAAACCGCATTTTTTATGTTCTTTTGTTTCGGGATAAACTATATACTTGCTTTTATCAAGCCGGAAAAGCTGCAATAGTATCTTTGTAACAGTATTAAAATCCGGTATTCTATGAAAGAAAATGATATAAAATGAAAATAAATGATAAAAGTCAGTATATTTTTCAGTTGAAATACGCTATAATATACCCAATGATTGGAGGTATCATGATGGCTATAAAGGATTTATTGCTGCCTCAGCATTATGAGAATAAGCTTGACTTAGTGACAACAGAGATCGCAATTAAATATGTAAAGGATCTGTTTGAAAAGCGATTGGCAAATCATTTGAATCTGATGCGAGTATCAGCACCGCTTTATGTAAACAGCGGCAGTGGTCTCAATGATGATTTAAATGGTGTAGAGCGTTCCATACACTTTGATATCAAGGAATTAGGTATGGATATGGAAATTGTCCATTCATTAGCCAAATGGAAGCGTATGGCGCTGAAACGCTATCATATCGATGTGAATAAAGGGATTTATACGGATATGAATGCGGTACGACGAGATGAAGACTTGGATAACCTGCATTCCGCATATGTGGATCAATGGGATTGGGAAAAGATCATTGCGAAAAAGGATCGTAATATCGATATGTTAAAGCATACGGTAAGAATGATTATGAAGGCTTTGGTTGAAACACAATCGGAAGTGATCAAGGTATTTGAAAACTTGGAGCCGTTTATCTATGAAGATATTACTTTTATCACTACTCAAGAGCTTGCTGATCGATATCCGCATTTGAATGCAAAGCAGCGTGAATATGAAATCTGCAAGCAACATAAAAGTGTCTTTTTAATGGAAATCGGAGATCGGTTAAATAACGGGGAAGTGCATGACGGACGTGCGCCTGATTATGATGATTGGCATTTAAACGGTGATATTTTGATTTATTATCCAATTCTGGATTGTGTAGTTGAACTATCCAGTATGGGGATTCGTGTAGATGCGAAAACGCTGCATACACAGTTGGAAAAAGCGAATTGTCTGAAGCGCGAACAGCTGCCGTTTCATCAAATGCTGCTGAAAGATGAGTTGCCTTTGACAATGGGCGGCGGCATCGGTCAATCACGTATTTGTCTTGTGTTATTGAATAAAGCGCATATCGGTGAAGTGCAGGTCAGTGCATGGAGTGATGAAATGATTGCAGCGTGTGAGGAATACGGAATTCATATTTTATAAAAAACAGCATCCTATGGGATGCTTTTATTTCGCATTGATCTGCATATGTGCATCGATAAGGGCTTGAATCTGTGCAGCTTCCGGATCAATATAAATCGTTTTATAGCTGCTTAAGGATACAAAGCTGCCCTGTGTTCCGGGAACTTTTTTTAATTGCTTTACAAGACAGTAGTTTACCGGTACACTGGAGGAATATCTGCCCTCAGAATACCATGCCGCCAGCATTGCCGCATTTCTGATCATTGTCTCATTTGGCTGAGCGGATGTAACGATCACATGGGCACCGTGATAATCTTTCGCATGAAACCATGTATCTTGTTTTTTAGCCAGCTTCCATGTCACAAAATCATTTTGTAAATTGTTTTTTCCGACATAGATTTTATAATCATCAAAATGAAAGCATTCATAGTGAGGAAGCTGGTTTTTCTTCTTTTTGCGTATCGCTCGCTTGGTATCTTTCATGTAATGCAGGCGAATCAATTCTTCGCGTATTTCTTTCGCATCCTGAGCGTTTGCCTGTTCCAGCTGTAGCTTCATCGCTTCAAAATAGCGCAGTTCTTTTTCACATAATGCAATCTGTTCCTGCAGAAAATCCTGTGCACGCTTACCCTTATGGTATTTATGATAATAACGATTGGCATTTTGCTTAATATCATAACGCATATCTAAAGGAATGGTAAGTTCTGCGCCGCTTTCAAATGAGGGAAGTGTGACCTTTGGCTGTCGTTTTAGGCTACCTTGATACGCAAATAATAAATCTCCGTATTCACGGTACTTTTCACAATCAAGTGCTTCTTGTAAACTTTCTTTCAGCTTCGGGAGCTTACCGCTGTTTCGATGCAACTCCTGTTTGACGGTTTTATATATATCTCCGGTTTGCTGCTTGATGCGGACCTTTTCTTCTTTTTCATGATATAAGATATCTAAACCTTTCTTCAAGGGATAGCTGCGAATCGGCTGTGACAGATGGGTCAGCGGCAGTATATGAAACTGCGTATTTCCGTCCTGTTCGCTGATATAGATAGTATCGGATTGCTGCAGTTCATCCATAATCATTGAAAATACGGTACCCTTTTGCATTCGATATTCTACCTCACTCGCCAACAGCGGTGAAAATCCATGCAGCTGTTTGACTAAGGAAGTGTTGAAATCAACTGCGGGATTTTGATACGGGTCTTGTTTGTTCAGATGGGGAGCAGGAAGCTGATATTTCGCACCCGGATGAATCGTGCGTTTATTGTTTTCAAAGGGCGGTATTCTTTTTAATGCATCAAGGATAATGCCGTTTTCATCTACAAATACGAGATTGGCGTATTTACCCATTAATTCAATATATAAATGCTTTTGATGAATATCGCCTAATTCATTGCGCGCTTCAATTTCCATATGTAAAATACGATCCAGTCCAACTTGCTGCAAGGATCGAATCATACCGCCGTCTAATTGTTTTCTTAAAAGCATGACAAAGCCCTGCGGTGCATCTAGAGTCGTATAGCTTTGGTTGGTGATGTTAATGCGATTGTATACGCTGTGAAATGACAGCAGCAGCTTTTTGTTACCATTCTTGGTTCTGAGCTGAAATAACAGTTCTGTATCTGATAATTGTTGAATCTTATTGATTTTAGCCGGAAGTAGCTCCTGCAGCTGTTTTGTAATTGCTTGTAATACAATGCCATCGAGTGCCATATTCTCACCTCAATTTTTTGTTATTATTATATCACACCGGATGTGGCAATCCTATCGAAAATGTATATAGATATTGTTTGAATGATCAAACAGTTTTAATTTTCTGTGACTTTTAGATGAAACTTCGGTTATTTTAACCAAAATACGCAAAAGCTGTTTGACAAGTTTAACCATGCCTAGTAAAATGATAGGAAAGAAAAGGGTGCATGCATATGGAAAAAGGTTTGTTGATCATTATAAGCGGTCCCAGTGGTGTAGGGAAGGGTACGATTCGTAATTTCTTTATGAATGATGAAGCGTTAAAGCTGGCTTATTCAATTTCAATGACGACTCGCTCTCCGCGTATCGGTGAAGTTGACGGCAGAGATTATATATTTACGACCAAGGAAAATTTTGAGCAGGCGATTGAAAACGGAGAATTGCTGGAATGGGCAGAGTTTGTCGGCAATTATTACGGTACTCCGTTGTCTTTGGTTGAGGATTTGCGTAATCAGGGAAAGAATGTGCTGTTGGAGATTGAGGTTCAGGGCGCAATGCAGGTGAAGGAGAAGTGTCCTGATGCATTGTCAATCTTTATTATTCCGCCGAATATGGAAGAACTGGAAAAACGTATTCGCGGCCGCCGCAGCGAGCCTGAGGAAATTGTGCAGCAGCGTTTGGCTAAGGCTGCCGGTGAGATGAAGATGGTGAAGGATTACAAGTATGTGGTTTGTAATGATGATCCGCAGCTTGCGGCAGATATGATTTCGTTGATTATCAAACGTCATATGCAGAATGCGGATATTTATCAGGAATCTTAGACAGATGCCTTTACGGCTCTGTTTTTTTGTTTGTACAGCTTATTTTTGCGGGTATTTGAAATTGTTTTATGATAAAATATAGGAAAAAAAGAAAGAAGGGAAGCCATGAAGCTAGTGTATGTATATATTGAACGACCGATTATGGAATTGGATCGTTTATTTACCTATCGCTGTGATGGCTTTTCTTTATGTCGCGGGGTACGAGTCAAGGTGCCTTTCGGAAATCGTAATCAATCGTTGATTGGATTTGTCGATCATGTAGAAGAGGTCAATGATTCTGAAGTCCATTCACTGAATTATGAAATCAAAGCGATTGAAGCGGTCATTGACAGTGAACCGTTGATCAATGAGGAATTATTTTCATTGGCTGCTTGGATGGCAAAAACGTGTGTTGCGCCGATGATCAGCTGTTTTCAGTGTATGTTGCCCGGCAAGCTAAAGCCGAAAAGCAGCGCAAAGGCAGTGAAAAAAGAAGCGTGGATTGTTGATCAAGGGATCGATTTGACTGCACTTGCTTTAACAAAAAAGCAGCGAGAAGCAGCGGAAGCAATGCGAATGCGAAAAGAAATGCGCCGCAGTGATTTTAATGCGGAGTTTAAAAGTGTCGGAAAGAAATTGGTGGAGCTTGGTGCGGTGCGTGTAGAGGAACGAGAAGCGACAAGTACTTTAAAGGTTTTAACGCCTCAACAAAATCATCGAGTCTTACAGCCGCAGCAGCTTGAGGCGATCGGAAAAATCAAGGCGATCGGTGATCAAAAGGTAATGCTGCTGCACGGAGTTACGGGATCGGGAAAAACCGAGGTGTTTTTACAGCTGGCACAACAGGTATTGGAGCAGGGCAAGCAAGTATTATTTATGGTTCCGGAGATCGCATTGACTCCGCAAATGATTGAATCGGTTGAACAACGCTTTGCGATGAATGCCGCTATTTATCACAGTCGGCTGAATCCGCAGGAGAAGTATGAACAGTATATGCTGGTGAAGAAGCATCAAGTATCGATCGTTGTCGGTACGCGCAGTGCGATTTTTATGCCGTTTGATCGTTTGGGTCTGATTATTATCGATGAGGAACACGATTCCAGCTATAAGCAGGATGTGATGCCGCGTTATCATTGTCGTGATGTGGCTGTTGTACGAGCGAAGCATCATCGCTGTCCTTTGTTGCTGGCGAGCGCAACTCCCAGTTTGGAATCATATGCACGTGCTTATAAGGGTGTATATGAATTGATTGAAATGCCGAAGCGAATTAATGAAACCTTACCTGACGTTTCATTGGTTGAAATGCGCAGTGCGCTGCGTAATGGTGAGGATTATATGTTGTCTGATAAGCTCACTGAGGCATTGAATCAGCGCTTGTTGCGTAAGGAACAAAGTATTTTGCTGTTGAATCGCCGCGGTTATACACCGCTGCTTCGTTGTGTCAGCTGCGGTTATGTGCAGCAGTGTCCGCATTGTGATGTGGCATTAAGCTATCATAAGGATGAGAATTTGTTAAAATGTCATACGTGCGGTTATACGATGAAGCTGCCGAATAGCTGTCCGCAGTGCGGTAAGGCGGCATGGCGTTATTTGGGAGTCGGTACGCAGCGTTTAGAGGAACATGTTCTGCGTAAATTTCCGCAGGCGAAGCTATTGCGTATGGATGCGGATACGACTGCCGGGAAGCATGCGCATGAAGCGATCCTGTCGAAATTTCGCAGCGGGAAAGCTGATATTTTATTAGGTACGCAGATGATTGCAAAGGGATTGGATTTTGAAAATGTGACCTTAGTCGGAATTTTAAACGGTGATGCCTTATTGAATCGCAATGATTATCGCTGTGCGGAATTGACTTATGATTTATTGGAGCAGGCGAGCGGGCGCAGCGGGAGACATGAAAAAAACGGAGAAGTGATTATTCAGGCTTATGATGTGAATCATTATGCGCTGACCTGTGCTAAGAATCATGATTATCATACTTTTTTTGCCCATGAGATGCAGTATCGTCATCTTGCCGGTTATCCGCCTTATGCCTATTTGGCAAGTATTGTTTTTCAGCATAAGGCAGAGGCAATTGCGATGATGTGTGCGAATCAATACGTAGCGCAGTTGCGGACAGTCGGTAATATCAGAGTGCTGGGACCGGCACCGCTGGGAAAACGCAATGATCTTTATCGGGTAAGGATACTGTTGAAGGGGAAGGATCAACTAATGTTAAATACACTTGTATGGGAGATTTATCAGCAGCATATTCAGACGAAGCAAAAGGCGGCGATGGAGATTGATTTACAGCCGTTGATGTTGGAGTAGGGAGGCTGATAGCTTCGATGAGTTGTGGGGAAAGGTTGTTTGTAGAATTTTGATTGATTGACTTGGCTCGATGTTAAGATAATATTATGAGGGATCGGGGATATTGGGAGTTTTAAGAAATAGGAAGTTTGAAGGATCATATGGATCTGGAGGTGATTTCATGCAGCAGCGAAAATTGATTTATGATTGTTTAAAGGCAGTGATGGTGGAAAAGCAGTATGCCAATTTAACTTTACGTCATGCGTTGAAGCAATTGCCGAGTGAAAGACGCGGGTATGTGACACAGGTTGTTTACGGTACTTTGGAGAATTATCGTTTTGTTCGTTGGTGTTGGGAGTGTTTTGTGGAGCGACTGCCGAAAAAACGTGTTTGTGTGCTGCTGGATATGGCGGTGTATGAGCTTCTTTGGCTGGAGGAAGCACCTTATGCGTTAATCAATGAATCGGTTGATTTTGCGAAGCGTTATTTGAGCGGCAATGCAAAACTTGTAAATGCGGTATTGCGTAAGGTTGCGGCTCAGGGAAAAAGGGCATTGCCTGATAATCGTGATGAGGCTTTGGGCATTGAAACCTCTCATCCGCTTTGGTTGATTAAAATGTGGAATGCGCAGTATGGGGCTGACGTGTGTGAAAAAATCTGTCGAGCAAGTTTACATGCTCATAAGGGATTTGGCAGGGTGAATACTTTAAAAATCAGTCGTTCAAAGCTATTGGCACAGGAACCGTTGTTTCGGGAAGGGACGCTTGGTGAGGATTCTTTTGTGATGGCACAAGGGAATATCAGTGATACAAAATGGTATCGGGACGGTTATGTTGCGATCCAAGATGAAGCAAGTCAGTTGATAGCGCCGTTTTTAGCACCGCAGCCAAAGGAGCGTATTCTTGATGCGTGCAGCGCGCCAGGGACAAAAGCTTGCCATATGGCGCAGCTGATGAAGAATCAGGGGGAAATCATTTCTGTTGATGTTCATGAACATCGAGTGAAGCTGATTGAGGAAGGTGCGGCAAGGTTGGGGATTACTTGTATCAAAGCGATGTTGGGTGATGCATGTGAATTATCGCAGTTTGAGGATGAAAGCTTTGATCGGATTTTGTGTGATGTGCCTTGCAGCGGCTATGGAACATTTTCGCATAAAAGTGATATTAAGGTGCATATGGAAAGCAGTGATATGGACAGCCTGATTCCGATACAGGCGGCTATTCTCAGACGAGCGGCGCAGTTGGTGAAGCGGGGCGGTGTGATTGTGTACAGCACTTGTACGCTGAATAAGAAGGAGAATGAGAAGCAGGTTGCGGCGTTCTTGAAGGCGCATTCTGAGTTTATGTTGGTGGAAGAGAGGACGCTCTTTCCGTATGAGTACGGGTGCGATGGGTTTTATATGGCGAAGTTGGAAAAAATGAAAGAAAATTTATAGTATTGCAGAAAATGTTTTTATGTATAAGGGACGGTGATCTTATGAGAAATATTGATCAGGAATTGGATGATTTAGAACTGGTTTTTGAACTCGCTGATGATAATTCTGCTCAGGATGTTGCTTTAATTTGCAGGCAAGTACTTGAAAAAGTAATTGATTTAATTTTTGAACAAAGTCTGTTAAAAAAGCCTATAAACGCAACATTAATAGAATTAATAAACAATGATACAATCCAAAATTATTTTAACAATGATGTATTATTGGATAAACTTCATTTTATTAGAATTTTAGGCATTAATGCTTATCACCATAAACATATAAAATCAACACAGGCAAAAGTTGCTTATGATAATACTAGATTTTTGCTAGATGTTATAAAAGAGAAGTTTTATCATCAAAATGATTTAAAGATATATGGCTTTACAGAGTCAAGAGAAGTAGATGTTAACGAAAAGAAAACTCCTGCTTTTATAAAAATGAGTGAAGCAGAAACTCGAAAAGTTTATATTGATTTATATTTAGAAGAAGCAGGATGGGAAGTTTTAGAACCAAACTCTAAAACTGTATTACCGAATGGGAAAACTATTGATAGTGGAACTATTGTTCCTACTAAAGCTTGTACTGAAATTCCGGTTCATGGTTTATCAAATGCTTCAGGTTTAGGATTTTGCGACTATGTTCTATATGGTAAGGATGGAAAACCTTTAGCAATCGTTGAAGCTAAAAAAACCAGCGTTGATCCGATTGTAGGACAGCAACAAGTGCGTGAATATGGAAAATGTATGGAAAAGAAATATGGCTATGTACCAATTCTATATTATACAAACGGATATGAAATCCATATTATTGATGGAAAATATCCACCAAGAAAAGTTGCTGCATTTCATACAATAGATGAACTGAGTTATTTAATTCAAAAACGTTCTATTGGGAGAATAACTGATTTTAATGTTAATCAAGATATTGCAGGGCGACCATATCAAAAAATAGCAATCACCAGTATCTGTGAACGATTTAATGATATGCATCGTAGAGGGCTCTTGGTTATGGCTACAGGTACCGGCAAAACAAGAACCGCTATTGCTTTAGTTGAGTTGTTAACAAGAAATAATTTTATAAAGAACGTATTGTTTTTAGCGGATCGTACAAGTTTGGTGCGCCAAGCTTTTCGAAACTTTCAGCAGTTATTACCTGACATGACATATTGTGTTTTAAACGATAGATCATTAGCTAATGAGCCTAATGCACGTATTACTTTTTCAACCCACCAAACAATGATTAATTTCATTGATGATGAGGAAAAAGAAATGTCAGTCGGCAGGTTTGATTTAATTATCATCGATGAGGCACATCGTTCTATTTTTAACAAATATGGCGCTATCTTTAGTTATTTCGATTCTCTTTTAGTAGGACTTACTGCAACACCAAAAGACGAAGTTGATGCAAATACTTATGGTCTGTTTAACTGTGAAAGCGGTGTTCCGAATTTTTCATACTCATTAAAAGAAGCTGTAGAAGATCATTATTTAGTTCCGTATAAATTAGTAAACAGAACATCTAAGCAGCTTGAAAACGGAATAAATTATAATGATTTATCTGATGAAGATAAATTACAAGTTAATATGTTGTCTGATGAAGAATATGATGACGGAGATATAATTGATAAAAATAAACTATTTAAAAAAATATTCAATAAAGATACTTGCAGAAGAGTATTAGAAGATGTGATGGAAAAAGGATTGCGTATTGAACAAGGACAAATTTTAGGAAAAACAATTATTTTTGCTGTTAACCATTATCACGCAAAATTAGTTGTCGAAACATTTAATGAAATGTATCCAATGTATCCGGAATATTGTAAATTGATTGATAATCAAGTTAAGAATAGTGAGCACTTAATTGATGAATTTGAGGAAGATCCTAAATTCAGAATTGCAGTTTCAGTTGATATGTTAGATACAGGAATAGATGTTCCCAGTGTTTTGAATCTTGTTTTCTTTAAAAGAGTAAATTCAACAATAAAATTAATTCAAATGATCGGTCGAGGAACACGATTATGTGAAGGATTAATTGATGGTAAAGATAAAAAGTATTTCTTAATTTTTGATTATTTTAATAATCTAAAAGATGAAAATCCGGAAAATATCAAGCAACCTATTTCTATAACCCAAAAAATTTTTGGAGTACGGTTAAAAATGATGTGTGAAATGCAAGGAGCTGTTCATCAAATAAATGAAGAACATAGAAAATATTATATAGAACTAAAAAAGCAATTAATCAGAGACATAAAGCGTATAAAAGATCAAGGGGCAATGCGAATCAGTGTACGTGCGGTTATGAATATGATCGATAAGTATTATAATGACAGCAAATGGGAATATATTAGTTTAATAGAACAACGAGAGATAGAATACGCTTTACTACCACTAGTCGAAAGTGATATAAAAGAAAATCATTTATCATTAGCGTTTGATCTTAAAATGTTACAAATTGAGAATGTTTTTATTACTGAAGGAAATCTTGAAAAAGCTGCAGTATTGATTAAAAATATACGCTTAATAGCTCAATCTTTATTAGAAAAAGCTGCAATAAATGAAGTGCGTAAAAAAATAGAGGAGATTGAAGTGTTATATAGTTTGGGTTTTTGGGAAAAAGTTACTATTGAAAAACTTGAATATTATCGTAAATCATTACGATTGCTAATGCAATTTCTTAGAGTAGAAAGAATTGTCAGCGTGATTATCGATAATATCGATGAAGCGAAACAAGGAGAATTTATTGATAATCCATTTGTTGAAATTCGTACATATAAAGAGAAAGTAATGGATTATTTTATTGAAAATTCAAGCAATCCAACAATTCAAAAAATCAAAAATTTAGAACCATTAACCGAAGATGATTTTAATGCATTAGAAGACATTTTATGGGTTAAATTAGGAAGCAAAGAAGATTACTATTCAATTAGTAAATTAGATAACTTGGCTGCATTTATTCGCTCAATAGTCGGAATCAATCAAGAGGCAATAAATGAGAAATTAAGTCAGTATTTAAATAATAACACTTTAAGTGTTGAACAAATGGAATTTATATATTCTATTATAAATTATGTTAGAGAAAATGGAGATATTACCGGACAAGTAGTAATAGAAGAAGCTCCGTTTGATAATTTCAGTGTTATTGATTTATTTGATACTAATGCACACGTTGTCGCTGATGTAGTAAACACATTGCATAATTGTATTATTAAAGTATAGGAGGAAAAAATGATTACAGGTGAATTAAAATCAAAAATTGATAAAATATGGGATACGATTTGGACAGGGGGAATATCCAGTCCGATTACAGTGCTTGAACAAATTACATATTTAATGTTTATGAAATTGCTGGATGATGCAGAAATAAAGAAAGAAGGAAATGCATCGATCTTTGGAATGACTTATCAAAGTAAGATTTTTAAAGAAGGTAGTTATTCACCGGACGAGAGCATAGGTCGCTCAATCCCTTATGAAGATTTAAGATGGCATAATTTCAAGAACAAAAGTACTACAGAAATGTTTGAGATTGTGAGAAATTATGTTTTCCCGTTTATTAAAACAGTAAATGGAGATAGCAAAGAAACTGCATTTTCTCGTTTTATGGGTGATGCTGTGTTCTTATTGCCAACAGCTAAAGTTTTAGAAGTTTGTGTAAGTATACTAAGTGAAATTGATATGTCTAACAAAGATATTATGGGAGACGTTTATGAGTACTGTTTAGGAAAAATGTCTTCAGCAGGCGCATTAGGACAGTTCAGAACACCTAGACATATTATTGATATGATGGTACATCTTACTAAACCTACTTTAGATGACACAGTTTTAGACCCTGCTATGGGTTCTGCTGGCTTCTTATTAGGAGCTGCCAACTATGTTCAAGAAGAATATAAAACTGAGTTATTAAATAAAGAAAAAATAAATCATTTTAAAACAACGATGTTTAATGGTTCTGATACAGATCCATCAATGCTTCGTATCGGAGCGATGAATCTCTTGTTACACGGTGTTGAAGATCCGCTTATTTTACGACAAGATTCATTATCAGATGATAATCAAACAAGAGAAGCATATTCACTAATTATGGCGAATCCACCATTTACCGGCAGTGTTTTCCAAGAAGATATTTCAAAAGATATTTTAGCGTTATGTTCGACTAAAAAGACTGAATTACTGTTCTTAGCTTTATTTATAAAATCATTAAAGTTAGGCGGCAGATGTGCTTGTATTGTTCCGGATGGCGTATTATTCGGCTCATCAAAAGCACATAAATCAATCCGAAAAGAATTGGTTGAAAATAATAAGCTTACAGCAGTTATTTCTATGCCGTCTGGTGTATTTAAACCGTATGCCGGAGTTTCTACCGCAATTCTTGTATTTACTAAAGATCCTAGCGGTACTGAAGATGTATGGTTCTATGACATGAAAGCGGATGGATATTCTTTAGACGATAAGAGATCCGAAATTAAAGAAAATGATATTCCTGATATTATAACTAGATACTGGAATTTAGAAGCGGAAAAAGAAAGAAAGCGTACTGACCAAAGTTTCTTTATTAGTAAAAGTGAAATTGTTGATAATGGGTATGATTTATCTATTAATAAATACAAGGAAATTGAATATGTTCCTGTAGAATATCCACCTACATCTGAAATATTAGATGAAATATTTAGATTGGAAGAAGAAATTAATAAAGAATTATTAGTATTAAAGGAACTTTTAAAGAATGATTAGAAAGGAGGAAGAATACAAGTTTGATAGTATGACAAATTTGTATTTGTAAAGGGAATGGAATATGTAAAACTAAAAGAAGTTTGTGAAATTTCGATGGGACAATCACCTGATTCATCGAGTTATAACAAAGAAATGATAGGAGTTCCTTTTTTTCAAGGTAATGCTGATTTTGGAGAGAAGAATCCCGATGTACGTGCTTGGACTACAAAGCCAAGGAAAATGGCGCTTATTAATGATATTTTAATTTCGGTTAGAGCTCCAATCGGTGCACTAAATTATGCAAATAAAAATTGTTGCATTGGTAGAGGGTTAGCATCTATTCGGCCGATAAAAGACTTTTATTTAAAAGAGTATATTTTCTACTTGTTAAAATCAAAAAAAGACGAATTAAACAAGCTAGGAACAGGAAGTACTTTTAAAGCAATTAATAAGTCTGTTTTAGAAAATTTAAAAGTTCCTATTTTAAATGTTAATGATCAAACGAAAATTGTAAAACAATTAGATATGATTAAACATATCATAAAGAAAGAAAAAACGCAGATTTCTTTTTTTGACAATCTAATCAAATCTCGATTTGTAGAGATGTTTGGAGATCCCTTTAGTAATGAAAAGAATTGGGAACAAGAAAAAATAAAAGATATCGCTGTTGGCAAGTTATCTTACGGCTCCAGTGCTTCTGCTATAAAATTTGAAAACAATATAAGATATGTTAGAATTACAGACATAACTGATTCAGGTGATTTGATATACGATAAGAAATCTCCAAGCGAGTATGAAGATAAATATTTATTAAATGATGGAGACATCCTTTTTGCACGAAGTGGCGCAACCGTAGGGAAGACCTTTAAATATTCAAAAGAAAAGCACGGTAAATGTATATATGCTGGATATTTAATAAGATTAGTGCCTAACACTTCAAAAGTAATTGCAGAATACGTTTTTTGGTATACAAAAACTGAGTATTATTTGTCTTTTATAAAAAATGCTCAAAAAGCTGTTGCACAACCAAATATTAATGCACAGGAGTATGGAAATTTAACAATCTGTGTACCCCCGATTGAACTTCAATACCAGTTTGCCTACTTTGTTGAACAAGTCAACAAATCAAAGTTTATCGCTGATTTAATCAGGACTCTGATGGAAATGATTGACAGTAATTGCTTTCCTAACTAAAAAAGTGTATCTAAATAATCTCAAATCTATATAATGATCTTAGATTCGGAATAATGTGATATTAGAGATATTATTTTGTCAGAAAAATGTGTAAAATTCATCTCGAAGAATTAAGAAAAATGTGATAAACTATTATTGCTAAAAAGAATAGGACGGTGGTTTTCTTGAAACGAAATGCAATTCAAAAATTAATAAAATGGAAATCTGATGAAGAAAGAAAACCAATGGTATTAAAAGGAGCACGTCAGGTAGGTAAAACATGGTTGATGAAGGAATTCGGTCAAACTTATTATGAAAATTATGTTTATTTCAATTTTGACGAAGAGGATGATTTAAAATCTATTTTTGAAACGAATAAAAATCCACATCGTATTATTGAGTTATTATCAATGATTGCCGCAGAAAAAATTCTTCCCGGTGAAACTTTAATAATCTTTGATGAAATACAAGAATGTCCGGAGGCATTGAATACTTTAAAATACTTTAAAGAGAAGGCAAATGAATATCATGTCATTGCGGCAGGCAGCTTATTAGGTACACTTCTTGCAAAACCAAAATCATATCCGGTCGGTATGGTAAATCTACTTACTATTTATCCGTTTGCTTTTGATGAATTTCTTGATGCTATTGATCCGGTACTTTATTCTTATTACAATAGTATTCAAAAGGAACAACATATTGAAGAAATATTCCATCATCGACTGTTAGAAGTTTATAACAGCTATCTTATTATCGGTGGGATGCCTGAGTGTGTATCATCTTGGCTGAAGTATAAAGATCCGGCAAAAGTAAATCAGATTCAAAAAGAACTTATTGAAGTTTATGAAAACGACTTTTCTAAACACAACGGTAAGGTGAACAGCGGACGTATTCTGATGGTATTTCGCAGTATTGTTTCTCAACTCGCAAAATCAAATGAGAAGTTTGTGTATGGTGCAGTTCGCGAAGGTGCAAGAGCTCGAGAGTTTGAAGAAGCAATCGAATGGTTAGTTTCGGCAGGTATGCTAAATCGTGTTTATAATGTATCAAAAACGGAGCATCCGTTATCTGCCTTTAATAAATTAGATCAGTTTAAACTATTTATGTTTGATACCGGTTTATTAAAGCATATGGCCGGAATAGATAACAGTGCTATACTATTAAAAGCTGATTATCAGTTTAAAGGACCTTTAACAGAAAATTTTATTTTGCAACAGCTTAAAGGACAGTTTGAAGTTGAGCCATGCTACTATTCTGATAAGAATAGTGAAATAGATTTTTTACTTCAGTATGGTACAAAAATAATTCCTGTGGAAGTACAGGGTGGGGAAGATAGAACTGCACCGTCATTCAAGAGATATATTACTAATAATCACCCAAAGTATGCTTTGCGCTTTTCTAAGCGAGGATATAGAAAAGACGGAGAGTTTACAAACATTCCATTATATTTGGCAGGAAAACTAAAAGAATTACTGTGATAATGTGTTAGTAACTTGGATACGATAAAATAGTAAGAAGCCAATATGTATTCATAGAGAGAACTGAAATGATGATTATATTGATAGAATATTCTCAATATACTGATTCAGTCGACGATACTGAAACGGTAATTGTTTTAGAAGTAATTGATTATTTTGCATTAAAATAAAAAAATAATAGCCAGGAGATACTTTCAAATAATCCTAAAAAACTGTTACACACGCTTTTGATTTACATGTGTAACAGTCATTTCATTTATTATGGATCAATTACAGTCGATGTTTTTCCGATACCGACTGCCTCATTCACAAGCCTTGTCCATGTAGCACATCCGGCAATACCGTCAGCGGTTAAACCGTTGTTGCGCTGATAGGAAATCAAAGCATTGCGCGTATTATTGCCAAACGCTCCGTCAAGTGTATAGGTGGTATAACCTAAAGCGTTCAGTGCATCCTGTAGCACAAGCACATAAATACCGCGCGAACCGCTTCTGACGACCGGATAACCGGCAGAACATGCAGGTCTGCCATAGCGTTTGTCCAAGTGTACCCATGTCGGTGTCATGCTTTGCGGTTCTACATAACTCCATACACCGAGATTGTTCGCAACATTCCAAATCCGATTGCGCTGTGCTGATGAAAGCGCCTGACCGACATCAAAGGCTACTCCGGCATAATGCTGCGACTGGCGTCCGTGTCCGCCTTCCCATATACGTTTAAATGCATAACGGAAAGGAATCGGTGAACCATAGGTTCTTCTTGTCGCATTCCATGCTTCCATAGCCGCATTTGTGGTCCACAATACTGAAGAACCAGAGCTGCCTCTGAACTCACCGACAAGCATCGTTCTGCCGTAGGCATAAGGCATCGGATCAGATTCATTCAGCCGATACACCTGTAAAGCCTGTGTATATACGTCATATACAATGACCTTAGCCATATGTTTCCTCCTTTCTTTTCATCCTATGCGATGTTAAGCGTTACAGTATAGGTGAATGAATGTATCGAAGATGAGATGTTTTCTTTTGTATTCATAAAAGTGCCTTTCGATAAGTATTATCTGCATTTACACATATCCTAAAAAATGTTAGAATACTTCTGACAGACAGAAAGGCGGTTTTTCAATGAAATATATTTTTACTGATATGGACGGTACACTCCTACACAGCGATAAGTCACTTCCCAAGCAACTTTTCCCTTTATTAGACGAGCTGCAAAAACGTGATATTAGTTTCGGAATCGCCAGCGGAAGACAATATTATAACCTTTATAATCAATTCAGAGAATATGCGGATCATATGTTGTTCATCGCTGAAAACGGTGCAGTGATGTTTGAAGGAAAGCAATGTATTTATCATAATGAAATAGCCTATGATATGCTGGATGAACCGGTGCAGCGAATTCGAGAGCTGGATCATGCGTGGTGTGTGCTTTGCGGTATTCAGAATGCCTATATAGAAAATAACAATGTCGAGTTTTTAGAAAACTGTCGTATGTATTATCGCAATTTACAGCTTGTTGATGATGTGATGGAAGCCGCAAAGCATGATACGATTTGTAAAATATCAATCTATGACGCTATCGACAGTGAAACACATACAAAGGCTTATCTGAGCGGTCATGTTGATCGGTATCATATGGTGACGAGCGGGAAGCACTGGGTGGATCTTACGAATCCAAATGTGAATAAAGGAACCGCACTGGCCTATTTAAAACAGTTGAAAAACATCGGTCCGCAAGATATTATGGCATTCGGCGATTTTATGAATGATTATGAAATGCTTTTGGAATGCACAGAATCCTATGCCCCGAGTAATGCTCATCCGGATATTTTAAAGCTTGCTCACTATCATACCGCAAGCAATGATGAAGACGGTGTCATACAGGCAATCAAAAACCGATTTCAAATTAAACTCAAGGACGATTGAACAAGAGATGAAAACCATCTCTTTTTCTATGCATAAGATACAAATGGGTATTTGTGATAGACAGATTCTATAGGTATACATACGGTATATCAAGGGGGAATGTCTATGACTTTGCAAGAGGTAAAGTTGAATACCGAAGCCATCATCAAAGAATTAAAGGTTCAAGGTAGCATACGCAGAAGACTGTTAGATTTAGGGATTTTACCGAATACCGTAATTGAACCGGTTCATACATCACCGTCAGGCTATATGCGAGCATATTTCATAAAGGGAACATTAATTGCGCTGCGAGACAGTGAAAGCAGTGAGATTATTGTGGAACAAAGGGGGTAGGGTATGTTTAGTAAGCTAATGGCAGTAAATGAACAGTTAAATGAGGCCTATTTAAATGAAAATAAAGGTTATACCATTGCATTGATCGGCAATCCTAATGTTGGAAAAAGCACGGTGTTTAATGCTTTGACAGGAATGCATCAGCATACGGGGAATTGGCCCGGGAAAACCGTAGCGCTGGCACGCGGGAGCTTTCTTCATCATCAAAAATCCCATGAAATGATTGATCTGCCGGGAACCTATTCATTACTGGCGCATTCTCGAGAGGAAGAGGTAACACGTGATTATATTTGCTTTTCTCCTTGTGATGTTTGTGTTGTAGTGTGTGACAGTACGTGCTTAGAACGTAATCTGAATTTAGTGTTACAGACCTTAGAAATTACTGATAAGGTAGTTGTATGTGCCAATCTTTGTGATGAGGCTAATAAGAAAAATATCATAATTCATAAGGAAAAACTGGAACAAGCCTTAGGGGTTGAGGTCGTATTAATGAGTGCGAGAAGCGCTGTCGGTTTAGATGAGTTGAAAGAGGCGGTGATGCGATGTGGGATGAAAAAAGGGGATACGCATCGCCCGCCTGTTGATTATTCGCCAATGATTGAGCAGGCAATCACTCATATCAGTAAAGTGATTCAAAAAAAGCAGCTGCAAGAGCGATTTATTGCGATTAAACTGCTGGAAGGTAATCAACAATTCTATCAGTGTGTTAAAAATAAAGAAGCAGTTCAAACGATTGTTGAACAGGAAATTAAGCAGTTAAAGAATGGCGGTGTTTATGATCAATTAGAGGATTCGATTGTCGATGCAATTAATCAAAAAGCTTTACACATTGCGAATGAATGTATTACTTATCAACAGGCAGATTATTATGAAAAAGATCGTAAAATTGATCGGATTGTTACACACAAGGTGTGGGGAATATTATTGATGATTGCATTATTGGGGCTCATTTTTTGGATAACAATATCAGCCGCCAATGTGCCAAGTGAACTGTTGACTGATGGTTTTCATATCATCGAAGGTAAGCTGAATACGTGGTTTCATGAGATCGGTATGAATGAGACAGTACGAGCAATTTTGATGGATGGTGTATATAAAACATCGGCTTGGGTCATATCGGTTATGTTACCGCCGATGGCAATATTTTTTCCGTTATTTACGATTCTTGAGGATTTTGGTTATTTACCGCGCGTAGCGTTTAATCTTGACGGTTATTTTCGTAAAGCGAAGGCGTGCGGGAAGCAGGCACTTACTATGAGTATGGGATTTGGTTGTAATGCTGTCGGTGTCAGCGGTTGTCGGATTATCGATTCACCGCGAGAGCGCCTGATTGCAATCTTGACCAATAATTTTGTTCCTTGCAACGGACGTTATCCAACTCTGATTGCGATCATTACGATGTTTTTTGCCGGTATGCTGGCAGCACCTTGGAGTGGTATTGTATCGGCACTGTTGCTGACAGGTACGATTCTGTTGGGGATTATTCTAACCTTTTGGGTATCGAGTCTCTTAAGTATGACGTTATTAAAGGGCGTACCGTCTGCTTTTACATTAGAGTTACCGCCGTATCGCAAGCCGCAGTTCGCAAAGGTAATTGTTCGCTCTATATTTGATCGTACATTATTTGTACTCGGTCGGGCAATCAGTGTTGCAATTCCTGCCGGTGCATTAATTTGGTTGTTTGCGAATATCACGATACAGGATCAGACATTATTAGTAATCATTTCCGATTTCCTTGACCCGTTTGCGCGACAATTAGGTCTAGACGGAGTGATTCTATTAGCATTTATCTTAGGTTTTCCGGCAAATGAAATCGTTGTGCCGATCATAATTATGGCATATATGTCATCGTCATATATGATGGAAATGGATAACTTAACGGCTATAAAGGATTTGTTGGTAAGCAATGGATGGACATGGATTACCGCTGTCTGTACAATGCTGTTTTCACTCATTCATTTTCCTTGTGCGACTACGCTGTGGACGATTAAAAAAGAAACAGGCAGTTGGAAATGGACAGCATTGTCATTTGTGATTCCTACGGCAGTCGGGATGATCATCTGTTTCTTGGTTTCACATATTGCCGGTTTATTTATGTAGTAAATTCATTCGAATAAAAGGATGTCCTTGGAAAAGAGGGCATCTTTGCTGTTTTTGCTGAATGATTATGAAATACTAAAAAGCAGTAAGCAAGTATCATAGCAAGAATGGAGTGAGCGGATGTTCACTCTTTTTTGTTGGTCTACTTACCATTTCAACACTTTACCATATGCTTAGTATTTGAAAAAAGTTAATTCTTTTTCATTGTTTTTTAGATTTTTATTGATAGTGATAAACTTGTCGCCACAAGAAAAAAGGTAAGAAATGAGTTACTTGCCTTGTTCAATATATTTTTTAATTTTTTCAATGTTTGTTCCTCCTTCTTATACAATCTATATAAAAAAGAAACCCTTTATAGAGTTTCTCTTGAAAATTGAATTTCATTTTTTTAATGGTGTAAAGCTTACAGAAAAACCTTTAACCCCACAAATATCATGCACAGTTATAATGGAAGCAGCATAATTTTCCCAATCGCAATTAGCTTCTACCCATGCATCTGCTTCTGCTTCTGTATAAAATGCCACTCCACTATTACCAGTCGAGCGCCACTGTCCGTTAGCTACACACGTTTGTGTTTGATTGTTAGATGGCTTATTGCTTGCTGACGGCTTTGTACTGCCTTGATTTTGTGATGTAGTGGGCGGAGTATAGTTTGTCTGTGGTTTCTGTTGCTGTTGCGTTTGATTCGGTTTTGGTTCCTCTGGTTTTTCCTTAACCGTAACAGCATATTCTTTTTCTGTTTTGTTTCCGTTTACGTCATAAGCAATGATTTTCACTTTGTAATTTCCTGCTTTCTTTGAATCAACATTGCTGTCAATCAGATAGCCGTTCTTAGTTAGTTTCTTATCATCGCTTTTTTTGATTTCGCCGTCAATCACATCTTTAACACTTGCAATATTACTTACGGGATCAAACTTATCTCCCTCTGTAATTTCAGCCTTTTCTTTTTTCAGCTCAATCACAGGACTTTTTGTGTCCTTGATTTCCAGCTTTTGCGAAAACTCTTTGCAAGTGTCATCAAGACAAACGGTAAATATTACGTCTGTTTCACCAATTTTTTTAGTATCGAATTTTGCAGCTGTTACCTTATTGCCATTTGTTGTACTTTGCTTCAACCAATCAATTTTAGTTTGATCCTCGCCGTATTCTACAACATGATTGTTTAATGTGTAGTCAATGCTCACTTTGTTTGATTCATAAATAGCATAACCTCCACCTACAGCAGCTACTAGAATAACACCGGTAATCCCTAATTGTACTTTTCTGTTTTTCAATAACTCTTTTATCATCTTAAACACCCTCTTATACCATAATTATACGCTACAACATAATAAATAAAAAGAGCAGTTCTCTATTATTATATATTGGATTAAACAGGTATAGAGGATAACAGTGAAGTTATTCATGGGTATAAGCGCAATATCACATTACATGGCATGCGTCACTCGGTAGCCGTAAATATTTTCTTTTGTATGTTTATTGTGGGAGTTATATACTTTTTATGTTCCTATGTGATGAAATTATATCGTTGATTGTACTGGATGTATAGATGTGTGTTTTACGTATAATTTATAAAAATGTAAATTCATGCTAAATATTTATGAATTAGCATTTCTTATATAAGTGTTTTTATTACATGAATTACTTAAAAAAATTTGTAAGATGAAGTATAATATAGGAGCCATTGAAAAATGGCAGGGAGGTATGGCTTATGCCACCTCGATTGAAAACCACCGATAGGTATAACATGGCAGAACATATTCAAGTAAGCGCACCATTGTGTTGTAATCTGTTCAATGTACGCAGAATTTTTGACACTAGTTGTCATTCTTCTGATTATCAAAGAACTAAAGAATTAACATGATGATGTGCTGAAAGAATAAGTAAAAAAAGGAAGGTGCTCCAACACCTTCCTTTTCTGTTGCAAGCGCATCACTGTGCTTGTTCTGTTCGTTATTATTATATGCTTAATATTTGGAAAAATCAATTCTTTTTCATTATTTTTTTAGATTTTTATTGATAGTTATAAACTGGTCGCCACAAGAAAAAAGGCAAGAAATGAATTACTTACCTTGTTCAATATGTTTTTAATTCTTTTCAATGCTTGTTCCTCCTTTATTTTTAATCTATATAAAAAAGAAACCCTGTAAAGAGTTTCCTTTATAATGTAGTTGTTTAATTACTGCCTTAGTGGATAAAACGACACAGACCATGCTTCTTTACCACAAATATCATGAACAGTTATAACAGCATATCCATGATTTTCAGGACAATGTTCCTCGCCCCATTGAAATACTTCATCATAATCATATCCAGCATAACCACTATTTCCTGTCGAGCGCCACTGTCCATTAGCTACACACGTTTGTGTTTGCTGATTGTTAGACGGTTTACTGCTTGTAGACGGTTTTGCACTTCCTTGATTTTGTGAAGTAGTGGGCGGTGTATAGTTTGTCTGTGGTTTCTGCTGTTGTGTCTGGTTTTGGCTCGGCTTTGGTTCCTCTGGTTTTTCCTTAACCGTAACAGCATATTCTTTTTCCGTTTTGTTTCCGTTTACGTCATAAGCAATGATTTTCACTTTGTAACTTCCTGCCTTCTTGGCATTCACATTGCTTGTAATGATATATCCATTTTTTGTCAATTTCTTATCATCGCTTTTCTTAATATCGCCGTCAATCACATCTTTAACACTTGCAATATTACTTACGGGATCAAACTTATCTCCCTCTGTAATTTCAGCCTTTTCTTTTTTCAGCTCAATCACAGGACTTTTTGTGTCCTTGATTTCCAGCTTTTGCGAAAACTCTTTGCAAGTGTCATCAAGACAAACGGTAAATACTACGTCTGTTTCACCAATTTTTTTAGTATCGAATTTTGCGACTGTTACCTTATTGCCATTTGTTGTACTTTGCTTCAACCAATCAATTTTAGTTTGATCCTCGCCGTATTCTACAACATGATTGTTTAATGTGTAGTCAATGCTCACTTTGTTTGATTCATAAATAGCATAACCTCCACCTACAGCAGCTACTAGAATAACACCGGTAATCCCTAATTGTACTTTTCTGTTTTTCAATAACTCTTTTATCATCTTAAACACCCTCTTATACCATAATTATACGCTACAACATAATAAATAAAAAGAGCAGTTCTCTATTATTATATATTGGATTAAACAGGTATAGAGGATAACAGTGAAGTTATTCATGGGTATAAGCGCAATTTCACATTACACGGCATGCGTCACTCGGCAATCGTAAATCTTTTGGAGAAGGGGATGTAGATAAAGGATGTGGCATTGTTTTTGGGTCATAAGATTACGGATATGGTTGAACGAGTTTACGGACAGTTTGTCAATATTCGTGATTTGGAACATGAAAAAAGAATAAAGAATTTGAAGTATTTCAAAAAGAGAGACAGAGAATAGTTCTAAAAAAAAACAGACGCTTGAGTAAAGGATGAGTAACAAAAAATGAAAAAAGCCCATAACGATGGGCTTAAATCACTGTATGGTGGGAACGGTGGGAGAGTATGAATGTACTAAAATGTATTAAACAGGACTAAAAAACCGCCATTTTATACACCTTTTTCACTATTTTTAAATAGTCGATTTTGAAATTTACACCAAATTTACACCAAGTTTTTATAAATTTCATCTAAGCGATCTACCATGCTTTGTTGCGCATCGGTGAACCAATGACCATATACATTATTAACCATTTCTACTGTATGCCCCAGCCGCTTTGCAATATCAAAGGGACTAAATCCTTGATTTATTAAAAGGGATACGTGTGAGTGTCTAAAATCGTGTATCCTTATTTGTTTGATACCTGCTTTTTGACAAGCTCTGTTTTTGACGTAACGTATAGAGTTATCATCTAATGGTTTATCAAAGTCGAACACATATCTGCTGTCGCAATAACCAATTATTTTTTTATGTGCCTCATGGTGCTGTAATAATGCTTTAAAACACATCTCCGGTATTATAACATCTCTGATACTGTTATCTGTTTTAGGAGTGGATATAATTTTCCCATGTTTTGAGTAAGATTTTCTAATTTTTATTATTCTTTTATCCAAATCTATGTCTTTCCAAGTCAACGCCAATGCCTCACCTGATCTTAACCCACACCAGTATAGTGTATTAAAAAAGGTGTAAAAACGGAGTTGATCTATCTCTTTAATGAATTCCATAAACTCATAAGGCTGCCAAAAAAGCATCTCCTTTTTTATTTCATCTTTTCTTTTTGCAATATCGAACATACTTAATCGCATGTCGTTGATAAATCCTTTTGTTATGCCAAATTTAATAATTGTCTTAAATCTAGTTTGAATAAGTTCAAGATGGCTATTTGCATATTTGATGTTATTACCATTTTTTGAATAGGTGATGTTAAGTAATTCTGCTTGCCAATTTTCAACTTTATCGGTAGTGATTTTGTTTAATTTTGTCCCACCCCAATAAGGAAGTATGTGAAGATTTACTATTTGATCTACCTTATACATTGATGTGCTTTTTATTTTAGATAGCTTAGCATCCTTGTATATAAAATATAACTCCTTAAAAGTAATATTGTTATTTATCTCATTAGTAGCTTTTAATAAGAATGTTCTTTCCCACTCTTTTGCTTCTTCAGCACTTGAAAATCCGCGTTTATGATAACGATGGGGGACACCGTCCATATCAACATATGAACCTTCACATTTATAGGTTGTTTTCTTCACTTTCTTTGTTTTATCACGTTTACTATTTACATAGCGTACATCAGATTTTACTGCCATTGCTTTTTACCTCCATTTCTGATAAAATGTAGGTATAGAAAAGGATAGGTCGGTCAGGACTTATTTTTCTATACCGATCGATGTTGGTAGCATCGATCATCTCCACTGTTGGTAGCAGTGGAGTTTTTTTTATTTCATTTCTTTACTTTTCAAGCACATCTCTATAATTCTATCAATGTTTTCCTTTTCGCTGTCGCTCAGCTTCCGATATTTATCGAGATGTTCTGATTCGATAGGGGATATGTTGACTGTTGTGTTGTTTTCATTATCTTTGTTCATTTTGGTATGCTCCCTTGTGTTATGCACAAGTTTTTATAATCCTAATAACTCTCTCTTTTTAGCATCGAATTCTTCCTGTGTTATAGCGCCCATATCTAACAATTCTTTTAGCTGCTTTATTTCACCGTAGGGGGAATTGTTATCATCATTTGAATTGATATATCCTTCTTTTCCAAGTAAGCTGAGTAAAATGTTTGCTTGCTTCTCATAGCATTGATACTTTAATTTTTCTGTTTCTCCTGATTCATATTTAACACATAGAATAATATCAGACACTTCCTCTTTTACTTGTTCATAAGATTTAGTTACTGTTGTTTCGGAATTTTTACTTTTTGAGTTTCCTGTTCCGTGTGCAGCGCCGATCACAGTGCCTATGCCGGGTGCAATTACTGTGCCAAGTGTTGCGCCAAGAACTCTGCCTGTACGTTTGTTTTTCTCGTTTCCAGTAGTATTGCTAATAGAGATTGTATTATTGATAATGTTTTTTCCTTTCCACTCTATATCCAAAATATCAAATCTTCTACCGCCTTTTTCTATTTGATATAGATTGTTGGTATCATTATAATAAAGGGTAAAGGCACTTAAAACATAGGTCCCATATTTATTAGGGCTTCCTTGATAAAGATTACAGATAGTGGTAAGTTTTTCATCGTTTGCACTCTTATTGTATTCATCACCTTTTATCTTTTTGTTTTTTTTAAATAGTCCCATAATTTTCTCCTCCATGCGTCAATATTTTTTTCTTAATTCAACTACTCGTCCAATAATATTTACTGGTTTAGTTTCGATATCATATTGATCATAAAAAAGCGGATCATAGTTATTGTTAAAAGGAACGAGCATGATGCCGTTTTCCTTCTTTAATACTTTTTTTACGGTCGCTTCATCACCATTCACAAGTACGATACCGATTTGCCCACTATCTATATCATTTTGTTTTTTTACGATAACAATATCTTTTTCTCGCATTTCTGGTTCCATACTATCACCAGTGATTTGCAATGCAAAGAAATCACCTGTGCGTGCCATTTGTTCTGTTATTTCCTCATAATCAATAATTTCCTCGATAGCTTCAATAGGGATGCCTGCTATAACTTTGCCAAGCACGGGTATTCGTACACCGGAATTTTTTTTAGGTTTTACAGAAATTACAGTATCATCGTCCATGGCTTTTATAAGATCGTTTGAGTCCATCAGCATGCCTGCAGCTAATTTAGAAATCATATCAAGTGATGGCGATTTCGTTTCACCACTTTCGATAAGTGAAATATATGCGTTACTCACATTGCATCTCTTAGCAAATTCTCTCATAGAAAGATTGTTCGTAATTCTGTATTGCTTTAATATTTCAGATAATTTCATAGTGTTGCTCCTTTGTTAACTATATTATACACAAAGTATATCTAGATTTCAATAATTTTGTTAAAAATACTTGACACACCGCAAAGTGTTTAGTATACTTAACACGAAAGGAGGGATACTGTGAAATATAAAGTTAAAGAATATCGCTTAAAAGCAGGTTTA
Organism: Erysipelotrichales bacterium; assembly: GCA_910576855.1. Classification (GTDB taxonomy): domain Bacteria; phylum Bacillota_I; class Bacilli_A; order Erysipelotrichales; family Erysipelotrichaceae; genus C-19. Next base: position 31,918 of record CAJTJP010000007.1, on the reverse strand, counting down.
ACGCAAGAGGAATTATCCGCTAAGTCTGGAGTAAACAGGACAACTATAAGCGCTTTGGAAAATGGCGATGAAGTTAATGTTAGTGTCAAACTTTTGAAAAAAATTTCAAAGTGTCTAGGTGTAAAGATAAGTGATATTTTTTGTTAACCCTTATGTTAAGTATACTTAACAAGTTGTGGAATTCGCTTCGTGACACGGCAAAACACAACATAGAAAGGAGGTGAAGTAAAATGCAAGGAATCAACATTGTGCGAGAAGAAATTATTTTCAAACAATATCTCAATAAAACTGATATAAGAAAATTTCTTCAATGTAGTTGGGATAGGGCGGGCGAAGTGTTGGAAAGATGCCGACAAAAAGCTGTTGAAGATGGATACCTTAATTTTGAAGGCAAGGCATACTACAAATATCTTCTTGAAATGTTTAACTTCAAAGAAAGTGATATCCACCGTATGGCGAAATTGGAACGCCAGATACAAAAAGAAAAGGATGCCCTTCCTGACTAGTCCGGCATCCAGATAGATAGCTCACATTAATTATAAACGATGTGAGCGTTAAAATCAAGGAGGAGAAAACAAGATGAAACATGAAAACGGATATTGGATCGACGAAAACAATAATCGTTGGAATGATACCCTAAGCGAGGCTGAGGCAAAAAAAAGAAGTGATAGTCTTTGTAATTGCCGTTATTGCCATAATTGCCATAATTGCCGTAATTGCCATTATTGCCATAATTGCCATTATTGCCGTAATTGCCATTATTGCCATAATTGCCATTATTGCCATAATTGCCATTATTGCCGTAATTGCCATTATTGCCGTAATTGCTGTGGTTGCTATAATTGCAGTAATTGCTGTGATTGCCGTGGTTGCTATAATTGCAGTAATTGCTGTGATTGCCGTGGTTGCCGTAATTGCGATAATTGCTGCGGTTGCTGTGATTGCCGTGGTTGCTATGGATATACAGAAAATCCAGCATTATATCGCACCGATCATATCGGCTCTAGAAAGGATCAGACTACATTTTATTATGGCAAAACCAATAACGGAAAACCGCTTCAAGTGGTGTGCGGTTGTTTCCGTGGTGATTTAGAGGAATTTGAAAAAGCAGTATTAAAAACGCACGCTGATAATGATATATACCGTGAGCAGTACTTGAAAGAGATTCAGAAAGTGAAAGCTCTGTTTGAATTGGAGGAGGTAATCCATGAGTAGAAACCAATGGAAAGCGTGTTGCATCTTAATGTTTGTTATATGCTGCCTATGGATGAAATGGGGGAGCGACCACCATACATCAGAGTGGAACAAACTGAACGACAATTACATAGCCGAACAGAAAATCGTGGAACAAATGGAACAAGTGATTGTTTCTAAGAACCTAGAAATCGATGAGCTGAACGCTCAGATCGAGCAACTGAAAGAAGTCAAATGAACATCTCTAGGGGTGTTTAAAATAACTGCATACGGCGCTGATTGCAAAGGCTGTACAGGGCGTACCTATTCAGGCACAGAACCACAGATAGGCAGAACGATAGCGGTTGATCCTGATGTGATACCGATAGGCAGCACAGTGTTGATTGACGGTCAAGAATACATCGCAGAGGACACAGGAGGAGCGATCAAGGGCAACATCATCGATATGTTTGTCGGTACCGAAGCTGAATCAAAGGTAATCGGCGTGAGGTATGAAGAAGTGAAGGTGAAGGAGAAAAGAAGATGATTCCTTTCAGATATAAACCCGAACCGCCTCATGGCAGTCCCGATCATGATGGAGAGGCAGAATTAGGGAAAAGCTATGAGGAGCTGCAGGATGAATATTACAACTGTTTAGATGACGAAATTAAGGAGGAACGATAAAAATGAAATTTAGTTTTGAAGGCAATTTTGATGAATTACGAGAATTAGGAGTCGTACTTAGCCGTGCTAAGTCAGATGTCTTCAGAGAAGTGGTCGTAAAAGAGGTAGAAGAGAAACAAGAAAAACTTGAAACAGCCCCTGCAGATAAGCCCGAGATTGTGGATGCCGATTCTTGCATTGACCCTGCTACAGGTGTGTATTATGAGGCATATAAAGATATGCATATTGCATTCGATAAGCTGTTAGATGCCGATAAGCAGGACGTTGTGAAAGATATATTGGCTAAATACAGCAGCGATGGCACATATGGTGGTATCCCTTCCGGTAAATGGGGGAAAGCAGAAAAAGAAGCTTTGTCTGCTTTAAAGAAAAAGAAAAAAGGTGCTAAGACAGAACCCGCTGAACGGATTTCAGTAGATAAAATTATGGAGAAAGCTACAGCGTTTGTTAGGCAGAATAAAGATATAAATCGACCGAAGCTGAGAGAGCTTTTGAATTCATATGGAGTGGCTAATCTCTCTTCTTTAAAGGAATCGGCCTACCTTGAGTTTAACAAGTCCTTGGATAGTCTGATTGGGGGCGAGGCATAATGCCGGGAGAGCATGCGAGGCTGAGCGCTTCGAGCTCCGCAAGATGGCTTGCTTGCCCTCCCTCCGTCAAGCTGACTGAAGGGATGCCGGAAAAAGAATCGGAGTGGGCTGCAGAAGGAACCGAAGCACACCGTGTCGCTGAGGTGAAGCTTAGAAACTATACCAATGGAACTGAAGACAGAGTCGTTTGTGAAGCTGAAATAGATCGATACACGAACGACTACTGTGGATACGTAGTTGAGCAGTTTAATGCTGCTAAGAAGGCGGATCACAAGGCCAAATTGTTCATTGAGGAGCGCTTAGATTATAGTGAATGGGCTCGAGAAGGACAGGGAACAGGTGATGCGGTAATTATCGCAGACAACACCTGTCATATCATTGACCTAAAGTACGGACGAAACATCTCAGTCAGCGCAATCAGTAACCCACAATTAAGACTATACGCACTGGGCGCAATCAGCACCTACAGTCTTATTTATGACTTTGATAAAGTCAAAGTACATATCTACCAACCGCGAATCGGGAACATTAGCACAGAAGAGTTGACAGTATCCGAGTTGACGGAATGGGGCGATACCGTTGTTAAGCCGGCAGCAGATCAAGCCTACAAAGGAGAGGGAGAGTTTAATCCCGGTGAAACTCAATGTCGTTGGTGCTTAGCTAAAGAATCCTGTAGAGCACGAGCTCGCAAGAATCTAAAAACATTTGTGGAAAATGAAGGCAGCGATAAGATGTTGACACATGAGGAATTGGCAATGCTGCTTCCTCGTTTGAAAGAGATAAAGTCATGGTGCGAGGATATCGAAGGGTACGCCTTGTCACAAATGCTCAACGGAGAAACCATAGAAGGCTATAAAGTGGTGGAAAGCAACGCCCGACGTAAGGTAATTGATGAGCCGGGTCTGTGTACGGAACTGGTAGAAAAAGGATATACAATGGAACAGATATCTCAGTTAAAGCCGATCACTCAACTTGAAAAGCTCGTAGGAAAGAAAGATTTTACGATCTTGTCTGCCGGCTATATTGATAAACCGAAAGGTAGTCCGGCTATAGCCCCGCTAAACGATAAGCGCAAGCCTTATGAAGATATTACAGCCGATGAGGCTTTCAAGGATATCGAGGCGAATTCATGAATGTAGAAGCAGGACAGCTCGTTGTCTATGACCCCGGATACAAACGAGAATTGGGAAAAGTAAAACGCCTGAATCCAAGAAAGAAAGGTACCGCCTTTGTATGGTACGACACAGGAGATACGGCGGCATGTACCAACATCAATTACCTATATCCGATTGATGAGCGGTATGCAAGAGAAAACGCATGCGACTTTGACAATGCGTATGCTTTAGAAGAAATCATAAATAAACAGGAGGAAAAAACAACATGTCAAACAACGGACCTATTTTAGTAACAACAGGAAAAGTAAGATTGAGCTACGCTCATTTAACAGAAGCAGTCGCTTTACAGGAGGGGCAGGAAAAGAAATTCAGCGCTTCCTTCATCATTCCAAAAAGCGATAAAAAGACTTTGGAAAAGATCGCAACGGCGATCAAAATGGCAACGCAACGAGGAATAGAAACAAAGTGGGGCGGTAAGAAGCCGCCTAAGCTGAAATTACCGTTGCGCAACGGCGATGAGGAGCGCCCCGATGACGAGGCATATGCAGATTCTTACTTTATTAATGGCAATTGTAAGAGCCGTCCCTTTATCGTAGATGAAAAAAAGCATGAATATATTTCCATCGAAGCTGCCGATGAACATGTATACAGCGGCTGCTACGTGTATGCGAACCTATCATTTTATCCGTTTGATGCGGCGGGCAACAGGGGTGTCGCCTGCGGGCTCAACGGTGTTATGAAAGCCGGAGATGGAGAAGCGCTGTCCAGTAGAGTGTCAGTGGAAACAGCTTTCGGTGATATTAAGACAGAGGAAGAAGACGACTTAGATGATCTATTAAGGTAATGCTTATGCCTGACTACATGCACATAGATATAGAGACCTACAGTAGTGTCGATCTTGAGAAGTGCGGCGTGTATAAATATGCTGAGAGTGAGGACTTTGAAATCCTCCTCTTTGCTTATACGTTTAATAACGACCCTGTCCGTGTATTAGACTTGACGAAAGAGGCGTTGCCGTCATTTGTATTAGTCTGTATCAAAGACCCAAATATCATCAAGGTTGCTCACAATGCGATGTTTGAGCGTATCTGCTTGTCATCTTATTTGCAGGATCGACTGGATGCTCAGGGTTGGTTATGTACTATGGTGTGGGCATGCACCTTGGGGCTTCCGCGTTCTTTAGGAAAAATAGCAAGTGTTTTAAAACTGGATGAACAGAAAGATACCAAAGGAACTGCTTTGATCAATTATTTCTGTAAACCGTGCAAACCGACAAAGGTAAACGGTGGGCGCATCCGTAATCAACCTGAGCACGCTCCTGATAAATGGCAGCAGTTTATCGAATACAATCGACAAGATGTCAGGACCGAGATTGCGATATTTGATCGGTTGAAAAGATTTCCGATAACAAAAAAGGAACATGAATTGTGGCAGTTGGATCAAATCATCAATGATACAGGATTATGCATAGATACGTCCTTAGTGTCGCAGATACTTTCATTTTCAGAGCGATATGCGGAGGGGCTGAAACAAGAATGCTTGGAAATTACAAGCGGTATCGGTATCAGCCAATTAGAAAGATTAAAGGAATGGATGAGCGCACAAGAAGGAAGTAAAATTGATGACCTTACGAAAGACGGTGTAGCTGCCTTACTAAAAAATGAAGCTTTATCTCCGCAAACGCGAAGGGTACTTGAAATCAGGCAAGAAAGCGGAAAGACAAGTATCACCAAATACGATGCTATCGCACGGGCGGTGTGCAAAGACAGTCGTTTGAGAGGAACGCTGCAGTTTTACGGCGGTGCTCGTACAGGAAGATGGGCAGGACGAATATTTCAACCGCAGAATCTGCCGCGTAATACCTTCGATGATATTGCCGGTGCAAGAAAAATGATTCAAAACGGCGATATCGATATGGTGAACCTATTTTACGATACATATAACAATACGCTGTCATCACTGATCAGAACGATGGTAGTACCGTCAAATGGACACATGTTCGCGATCGCTGATTACTCAGCTATTGAAGCTAGAGTTACTGCATGGTTCTGTGATGAAAAATGGCGGCAGGATGTGTTTGCTCATGATGGAAAGATATATGAGGCTTCCGCATCTCAGATGTTCCATGTGCCTATGGAACAGATCACCAAGGGCTCAGAGCTCAGAAAAAAAGGAAAAGTAGCAGAGCTTGCGCTTGGGTACGGCGGTGGCGTATCAGCATTGGAACGAATGGGCGGGGCAGCCATGGGTCTCAGTCAAGAGGAAATGCAGGAAATTAAAGTCAAATGGCGCAACGCTTCACCACGTATTGCTAAGATGTGGTATACGGTGTTTGCAGCTGCAGAAAAGGCAGTCATGCAGCGGAAACGTGTAGATGTTGCCCACGGTATGTACTATAACTATCAAAGTGGTATCCTATTTGCGCACCTGCCCTCAGGCAGAGCAATCGCATACGCCAACCCTCGTATACAAAAGGGTACTTTCGGAAAAGAGTTGTGGTATGATGGCTCGTCTTCGGAAAAGGACGAGAACGGACATATCAAGTATTCTGGAGGATGGGGAAGAGTGAGTGTGTGGGGCGGTAAGCTGTTCGAGAATTTGATACAGGCGATTGCACGTGACTGTTTAGCAGATTCTATGATGAGTTTACATAATAGAGGATATAAGATCGTTATGCATGTGCACGACGAGGTGATCGTTGAGGTACCGAAAAGCAATGCAGAGGAACATCTGAAAACCATTGAATCGGTAATGGGGATGCCTGTTTCATGGGCTCCCGGACTATGCTTAACGGCTGATGGCTTCATCAGCGAATATTATAAGAAGGATTGAGGTGAAGACCTTGGGTAAAAAGCTTTGGATCGCTACTGCAAAAAGCAGATATTCAAAACAATGGAAAAATAAAGAGGTAACGTGGAGTGAATTTCTGAAACAGCTAGAAACACCTACACGAACCAAGGAAAGTGTCAGTCAGTATCAGAAAATGAGTAAAAAGGAACGCGATATGATCAAAGATGTCGGTGGCTTCGTAGCCGGAAAGCTGAGAGAGGGGCGCCGATGTGATGAGAGCGTGATAGCACGCTCTATGATAACACTGGATGCCGACTACGCACCGATCGACATATGGGATGATATAGGGCTGTTGTATTCACATGCGGTAGTCATGTACAGCACGCATAGCCATTCATCACGGACCCCTCGATACCGATTCATTTTTCCGCTTTCCCGTGAGGTATCACCGGATGAGTATCAAGCGATAGCACGTAAAGTAGCGGACGAGATAGGTATTGACTATTTCGATGATACAACTTATCAGGCTTCAAGGCTCATGTATTGGCCAAGCTGCTGCAGCGACGGTGAGTATGTGTATCAAGCCTTAGAGGAATTACCTTGGATAGACCCTGATGATGTATTGGCACAATATGACGATTGGCACGATATTTCCTTTTGGCCGATGTCAAGCAGAGTTTCTGAGATACATAAAAGAAACGCCAAGAAACAAGGCGATCCGTTAGAAAAGGACGGTTTAATCGGTGCGTTCTGCCGTGCCTATACCATACAGGAGGCAATCGATACCTTTTTGAGCGATGTTTACGAAGAAACCAATCGGGAGGATCGCTATACCTATATTGGAGGTTCTACGGTTGGGGGACTGGTGATCTACGATGATTGTTTCGCTTATTCCAACCATGCGACCGACCCAGCCAGTATGCGTCTATGTAACGCTTTTGACTTGGTACGTATCCATAAATTCGGATATAAAGACGAGGAAGCAAAAGCAGATACACCGATCAACAAGCTGCCTTCATGGGTGGCAATGATGGACTTTATGGCGCATGACGAGGGAACGAAGAAGCTGCTTGGGGAGGAGCGGCTGAGTGCAGCACTCAATGATTTTCCCGATGTAGAAGAAGGTAATACTGAGTGGTTAGGCGAGCTGGAGACAGATAAACGTGGTAATTATACTCCGACAACGGACAATATCGTACTGATACTTAACAATGATCCGAGACTGAAAGGCAATATCGGCGGTGTTGATCGTTATGAACAGAAGCCTGTCAAGCTCGGCAAGCTCCCATGGTGGAAATATAGAAAACAAGATAACGGGTGGAAGGACGAGGACGATGCGGCACTTCGTTATCTGTTAGAAAAGGATTACCGCATCGTCGCAAAAGGAAAGGTAGATGACGCAATCATGTATGTACATGAGCAGAATGCGTTCAACCCGGTGACGGATTATCTCGATTCACTGTCATGGGACGGTGTTGAGAGGTTAGATACATTATTCATTGATTATTTGGGCAGTACTGATAATCCATATACGCGTGCCGTTACACGTAAGGCCTTCACCGGTGCCGTAGCACGCGCTTACGAACCCGGATGTAAGTATGATTATATGCCTGTTCTTATCGGCACACAGGGTATCGGAAAGAGCCACTTGCTGTCTATCATGGGCGGTGCTTGGTTTTCTGATTCCATCAGCTCGCTAGTGGGCAAGGAGAGCTATGAAGCACTTCACGGCTCATGGATCATCGAGATGGCGGAGCTGACAGCTACGCGAAAAACGGATGTAGAGCGGATCAAGCAGTTCATCTCGCAGCGCAACGACCGTTACAGGAAGGCATATGCACGCAGGGTTACAGATAACCCACGTAAATGTGTTTTCTTTGGTACGACGAACGATAGTGAGTTCTTGAGAGATTATACCGGAAATCGCCGCTTTTGGCCGATAGATACGAACAGAGAGCGAAAGAAAAAAGGTATCTTTATACAGCTAGGTGAAGAGCGAGACCAGCTGTGGGCTGAGGCGAAGGCACGATATCTTGAAAGGGAGCCGCTGTATCTCGATGGCGAATTATTGGCGGTGTCGGAGCTAATACAGGATAAATATACGTATAAGAGCCCTAAGGAAGGGATCATCATCGACTATTTAGAACGCAAGCTCCCTGAAAATTGGGACGATATGGAGTGCTACGCTCGTATCGCATGGATGGACCAAGGCGAAGAGGGGAGCGTAGCGCGTAAACGTGTTTGCGCATTAGAGTTATGGTGTGAGCTGTTTGGCGGCAGCAGAGGCACTCTCACGAACGCTGAGGCAAGAGAGATCAACGGTATCCTAGAAAGGCTTCCACAATGGAAAAGACTACCAAACCCTGTTCGTATTAATAAAGAATACGGCAAGCAGCGAGCTTACATAAAAGCGGAAACAGAAGTGTAAAAATGGCAACAAAGTGTGGAAACAAAGCAAAAATCACTGGAAACAGTGGAAACAGAGACGGAAACAATTATTTTAAGAATTGTTGCCACAAAATAGCCTTTAAATAAAGGCGCAAATGAATGGCGGAAACAATGGAAACAATTTTTTGAACCACTTAATGAATATTTTAATTAGGTAGTATAGAGCATGCCTGTATACGCCTAAACGCGCGTATATACATATACGCGTAGGAGAGTGTTTCCGTTGTTTCCGAGATAGGAGGTGCGACATGAGTTGGAGAAGCACGGCAAGAAATCAGCCGGAGCGAACAGTCGAGAAATATCTGAAAGACAGAATTGAGAATCTTGGGGGCATCTGTTGGAAATTCACATCACCCGGAGTCGCAGGAGTGCCCGACCGCTGTTTAGAGATTAATGGGCTGCACTGTTACGTCGAGACCAAACGGCCGAAGGGCGGTAGATTGAGTGACATGCAGAAATGGCGAATTAAGCAGCTGCGTGGTCAAGGCGCAAAGGTCTATGTGCTGAAAAACACTGAGGAGATCGATTGGCTGATCACACATATCATGAACGGCGCGTTACCGGATGAGTATGAACACAATGAATTTTAAGCCGCATCCGTATCAGCAGGCTGCAAAGCAGTGGGTGATAGATAAACCAAAGTGCGGTCTGTTTCTTCCTATGGGGCTTGGAAAAACGATCATCACCTTGACAGCGATCTGTGAGCTTATGTATGACAGATTTGAAATAGATAAGGTGCTAATTATCGCACCGATACGCGTTGTAAAATCGACATGGCCGAACGAAATCAGGAAATGGAGACATACACAGAAGCTGAGCTACAGTATGCTGGTTGGCGACAAGAAGAGTCGAATCAAGGCTGCACGGCAAGAAGCAGATATCTATCTGATCAATCGGGAAAATGTAGCCTGGCTGGTCGAGTACTGGCGAGGCGATTGGCCGTATGACATGGTGGTGATAGATGAGCTATCCTGCTTCAAATCACCACAAGCTAAGCGATTCAAGGCGCTACGCAAAGTAATGCCGCTGGTCGATCGCTTTGTGGGTCTTACGGGAACACCGACACCCAAAGGTCTCCCTGATCTATGGAGCCAAGTATATCTCATGGATGCGGGAAAGAGACTTGGTAGAACATTATCCGTGTTTAGAAGCCAATTCTTGACACCCGGCAGACGAAACGGCTATGTCATCTATGAGTGGAATCTACAGCCGAATGCAAAACGACGAATCATTGAATCTATCAGCGATATTTGTATGAGTTTAAAGACGGAGGACTGGCTAAAACTTCCTCCATGCTCCTACCTCAGACACACGGTCACCTTATCACCGAAAACCTTGGATCAATACAAACGATTTGAGCGTGAGAAGATACTGGAGATCAGCGAGGACGGGGTGATCGCCGGCGCAAATGCAGGTGTTGTCAGCAATAAGCTGTTACAGTTTGCAGGAGGGGCGGTATACGGTGAAGAGCACAATGTACGAATGATACATGACACAAAGCTTGAGGCTTTAGAGGATTTAACGGAATCAGCCAATGGTGAGCCGGTATTCGTGCTCTATTACTTCAAACACGAATACACACGGATTGTTGAGCGATTTAAGGATACGTACACTATCTCAGCGATTGAAACTTCGGAGGATGTGGGGCGTTGGAATCGTGGTGAGATTGATATGCTGCTGGTGCATCCGGCAAGTGTAGGACATGGGTTAAACCTGCAAGAAGGTGGCGCTATCGTCGTTTGGTACACGCTTCCAAACTGGAGTCTTGAATTGTATCAGCAAGCGAATGCGAGGCTGCACAGACAAGGGCAGAAAAAGCCCGTAAGAGTTTATCATATCATCGCAGAAGGAACGATAGATGAGGATGTAATGCAATCGCTGGAGCAGAAGGACGTAACCCAGAAAGCGCTGATTGAAGCGCTGAAAGCAAAGATAGGAGGATAAGGAATGAATTATCAAGAAGCGATAAAGGCAATTAAAAGCAATTACCCACTCAGTAATTACTCAATGTTAAGAGAAGCGTTAGATCTGTCTATCGAATTACTGGAAAAGGCAACACCTAAAAAACCTAATTGGATATACGATGATGAGCCTTTATGCCCTTACTGCGGTGAAGTATTAGATGGAACGGAGGAACACTGTGATGAGTGCGATCAGCGCTTAGACTGGGGCGATACATATGTTGACTAGAGATGAATGTGAAAAAGCATTACAGAATATTGCATTCAACTATGACGCTGAATATGTAAATGAATGCAGTGATGATTTTTGTATGAAAATGAAGGCACATATTGCAACACTTGAAACACTTGTCAAAGAACACTTTGATAATTCGCCACTATCGTTCGATGAACTACAGAAAGCAAAAGGAGGACTAAGAAAATGAATGCTAAGAAATGTGATCGGTGCGGGGAATATTATGATAGAGATAAAAATACCGTTATCGGAATATGCACTGATCTTAAGAGGGCACTTATAGTTGCCCTTGGATGCGATGAAGAAGCAAACTACGATCTTTGCGAAAACTGCGCTGAAAGTTTTAGAAAGTGGATGGAGCAAGACAATGGAAATACTTAGACTTTTCATTGCCTTCTTGGTATATAGGGATGGCGACAGCGTTGTGGTTTTGGGACAAGTAAGGTAAGAGGTGATTAAATGAATTGGAGATTTGAAACATTGCCAGCGATAAACAAAAGAACACAGACAGAGAATTTCATTAAAAACGAATTGATGAATTATTACTTCTATCTAGAAAAAAAATTCGAGTGTGAGGAATTAGTAAAAGCTTACCAGTGTGAACAAGACAATCCATCCGTAGGAGGCAGTATTGCTAAAATGCCTGATACTTCACCAAATGGTTTAAGTCCACAAGCCAAGCTTGCGAATAATAAGTCTGAAGCTGAAAGCAAATTGAAAGAATACATACGCAGACTTGAAATATTGGATGGTTGGATGAATATACTTACAGAATCTCTCCACGACACAGTTAAGACTTATGTAATGGTATATCAATGTAACGATATAGAAGATGCTGCTGATGAATTAAATCTTAAATCGAACACAGTCAATAAGTACACAAACAGGGCAATTAAGCGAATACGAAAAAAAATAAAGAAAATTTGTTAAAATTGTCCCACCGTGTGATAGGGTTGACGTGTTATAATGATATTAGGAATTTTGAGGGAAAGAGCTAATCCCTACGAAATCCAATTGTTTTCACTTCTTTTCTATCATAGCCGGAGCAATCCGGCATACATGTCGGTAGTAGAACTGCCCTCGTTCAACAGCGGTGCAACTCCGTTGGCCGGCTTAAAGAAATGTGTATTGAGGAAACAACGTGGGTGTCGGCAAGGACGGCGTATAGCATTCTGATAAAGTTTGTTATCCTGCATGTTTCTAGGACATGCTTGGTCGTTCACCCTGTGGGCGTGGTTGGGGCTGCATAGGAAAATTAATTGAGATATGCTGCATACGCAGCATGAGAAAGCACTTTACTGATGTGGAGTGCTTTTTTTCATGATTGAAAGGGTGGTGTTTATGGAGTTGACCGAGTTATTGGATCAGTTAAAGGTGCTTTTCGGTGTTGAAAATACTAAAGAATTAACGAATAAACTTAAAACAGTAAGTGTCAATAACCAATTTGAATATCATCAGAAATTTACTGATATTGTCAGCGATTTGAAAATAGACTGGCTTCAAAAAGTATATCAATATTACGAAGCAGACAGAGAGGAAAAAAAACAAGACTATACACCCAAATCAATCGGTGTTTTATTATCCAAATTACTGGGGAAATGTAACAAAGTGTATGATCAGTGTGCGGGAAGCGGATCGCTCACAATACAATATTGGTCCTATTACCCGGATACCGAATTTATATGTGAAGAGTTAGACGAGAACGTAATCCCGTACCTGCTGTTTAATTTATCGTTACGAAATATACGCGGTTATGTTGTTCAAAAGGATATTTTATCCGATGAAACATACTGCTGTTACAAGTTGAAAAAAGGAAATGATTTTTCAACAATCACTGTTGTAGATCGAATTGATGTTGATTATGAAAGAATTGACGGAGCTATAAGTAATCCGCCGTATAACATCAAATGGAAACATCCTGAATTCGCATCTTTTGACAGTCGCTTTCAATATGGAATACCGCCTGAATCAAATGCTAATTATGCATTTGTGTTAAACGCAATATCTAAAGCGAAAAAAAGTGCTTATATTCTCCCTAACAGTGTTTTAACTACAAGCAATAAATCGGAATGTGAAGTTGTGAAAGAGCTGGTCAATCATAATTTATTAGATACAGTCATTACGTTGCCGGATAAAATGTTTGAAGCAACTTCTATACCCACAAGCATTTTGCTGCTTGATAATAATCGAACAGTTAACAAGGTGCATATGGTTGATATGCGAAAGGAATGCGTAGAAGATGTTAGAGAACAAAAAGGCCAGTACGGCGGCACTTCGCATACAAACAGGATGTATAAAAAGACAATCAATGTTTTTTCTGATGAGAATATAAAGCGTTGCATAGAAGTGATTTCACAAAAAGCGAGCGTGTCTGATTTTTATAAATATGTATCTATCGAAACGATCAAAAACGAAAACTATATGCTAACACCTTCACGATATATCATTGTTGAGAAAGAGTACACACATAGAGATTTGAAAAACATCGTCAATGATATAAACGAAAATATTCGAGATAAAAATGTAACTAAAATAACAATTAATGAATCATTGGCAAAAGCAATGGGATTATATGGTGTGTACGAGATGCAAGAACGCGGAAATAAGATAATGACTGATTGGAACGAAGAATTAAAGTCTTTCGGAATCCAAATTGATAAAGAAAGTTGTTTATCAGTTAGTAAAAAGAAAAACGAAATAAAGATCGAACAGCAAGATAAAGAAATTGCATCAGAATTGATCATGCAGATTATCAATAGTTGGAAAGCACATATCATGTACTTAAATAATAAACAAAATATATTGTTGGCAGAGTTAAGGGATGCGCTGCTCAGCGATCTGATGTCGGGAAAAATACAACTATAATGAGCATGGATAACCTAAAGGAGTGATTGAGATGGAAATACTCAAAGATTGTATTAATATGATACTTGAGGCATGTGCTGCATGCTTATGTGTTGTTATACCAATAGCAATAACTAAAGCGGTTGTGAAACGGTTAGAATGAGACAACGATGGAAACATTAATTAACTGTACACACTTACGTTGTGTATTTGTGCGTATGCAGTAACGATAACCTATAAAGAGATTGTGAAGGAATTAAAAAAGAAATAATAACAGCAATGAATTAAAGGAGTGAGGTGATAGAATGCCGAAGGCGCAATCAGAAAATCGAAAAAAAGCTAAAGAGATCTTCGACGAGCATAACGGACAGATCAGCAACAGAGAGATTGCGGGTATTCTAGGGTGCTCCGAAAAGACGGTATCCGGTTGGAAATGCAAAGATAAATGGTTGGGAAATAATCGGAGTACTCCGAAAAAAAGTGATTGGAGTACTCCGAAAAGACGAGGTGGACAACCGGGCAATCAAAATGCTAAAGGAAAGAACCTCGGAAACCAAAATGCGATGAAGCACGGGCTATATTCCAAGTACGTTCCGCCAGAGCTTATAGAAATCATAAAAGAGATGCCGCAAGACCCTTTGGATGTTGTATGGCAAGGGATTGAGCTGCAATATGCAAGAGTGATACACTCTCAGAACATCATGCACGTTCTAGACAAAGAAGATAAAACAGAGGAAATCACTTTTAAAGGTGATTCCTTAGGCTTTGAGATTCAACAGGCTTGGGACAAAGAAGCCAACAATATGAAAGCACAAAGTAGAGCGATGGGCACTTTAATGTCAATGATCAAGGATTATGATGCCCTGCTGCATCGTAACTGGGACACAGCCAGTGAGATACAAAGGGCAAGATTAGCGCAAATACAAGCGCAGACGGATAAGTTAACCGGAAACAATACAGAGATAGAGGATACTGCAGAAACGGATGAAATGATATATGGCGAAAATAACAAAGAAAAAGACAATACCGTTTAATTTTGGTTCTAAGCATATATCATATATCCGTAAATGCAACGATTGTATCTATAATGTTGCGGAAGGTGCTGTGCGTGCAGGTAAGACAGTGGACAACATTTATGCTTTTGCACATGATTTAAAATCAACAAGAGATCGCATTCATCTTGCGACAGGCTCTACCGTAGCCAACGCAAAGCTGAATATCGGTGACGCCAATGGCTTTGGATTAGAGTACATATTCAGAGGACAATCTCATTGGGGGAAATACAAAGACAATGATTGCCTATATGTGAAAGGTCCTTCCACAAACAACAAGCAGCGCATTGTAATATTTGCCGGCGCAGCGAAAGCTGATTCTTTCAAAAAGATACGCGGTAATTCTTACGGTATGTGGATCGCAACAGAAATTAATTTACACCACGAAAACACGATCAAAGAAGCATTTAATCGTCAGCTCGCTGCACATAAGCGTAAAATCTTTTGGGACTTGAATCCTGATAATCCAAAAGCTAAGATATATACGGAATACATCGATAAATACGCTAAGCAACATACAGAGGGAAAATTATTAGGTGGCTACAATTATGAGCATTTCACATTAAGAGATAATGTCAATATCTCCGAATTGCGAAAGCTTGAAATTGAAAGCCAATACGATGTAAAAAGTATATGGTATCAGCGAGATATCCTAGGTAAGCGTGTGATTGCCGAAGGTCTGATATACAGAGCTTTTGCAGATGCTGTCAATTCAGAAAGCGAAAACAGATTTAAGAAAAAAGAAAAGCCACCTAATTTATCAGAGATTATTATCGGCGTGGATTTTGGAGGTAATGGTTCGGGTCATGCTTTCGTTGCGACAGGAATCACAAGAAACTATCAAGATATCATTGTCCTGGCCTCTGACTGGCATGACTGCAGTAAAGGGGATATTGATCCTGATAAACTCGGACAGTATTTCGTAGATTTTTGTTACAAAGTTTTGAACATCTACGGGAACATTACCCATGTTTACTGTGACAGCGCTGAACAAACACTAATCAACGGACTTCGCAGCTCAGCGAAAAAACAAGGGCTGGGATGGCTAAGAATAGGCAACGCATTAAAAGAAGCAATTAATGAACGCATTCGCCTGACTAACAGAATGATGGCACAAATGCGTTTTTATTATATGGTGGGTATGTGTGACTCTATAGTATCCGCAATGTGTAGCGCGATATGGGACCCTAACAGTCCGATAGAAGATGTAAGACTGGACGACGGGACAAGTGATATTGATACACTGGATGCCTTTGAGTATACGATCGAGCGTTATATAACGAAGTTTATCCGCTATGAATAAGAGGTGATTGTATGAATTTTAACATTATGATGAACATGATTACAAAGGAATTGAATAAGCAATCTGATGTACAGATAGACATGGCATTAACCAGTCAAATGGCAGTAAACATTAGCCTTTGGTCTAGGATGTTTGAAAATGAATCCCCATGGCTAAATAAAAATGTAAAAAGTTGCAATCTGGCAGCGGCTATAGCCTCAGAAATCGCAAGACTTGTCACATTAGAATCTAAATCAGAGATCTCAGGGAGTCCGAGGGCAGAATACTTACAAAAATCCTATAAACAGGCGCTGAAAGGATTAAGAAGATATGTAGAATACGGATGTGCAAAAGGCGGCTTAGTGTTCAAGCCCTATGTAACGGAACAAGGTCTTAATGTTCAATATATTCAAGCCGATTCGTTCTTCCCTGTATCATTTGATAGCTCCGGCGCTATCACAAGATGTGTGTTTGCGGAACAGATAAAAAAAGGACAATCCATTTATACGAGGCTAGAAGATCATGAGCTAATTAATGGTACTTTAAGAATAACTAATCGAGCGTATAAAAGCTCATACAGTGTATCACTTGGCTCAGAAATCCCTGTACAATCTGTTCCGGAATGGAATAAATTGGAATATGAAGTTGTCTTTTCAAATGTGGATAAATTGCCGTTTGGATACTTTAAGGTTCCGATAGCTAATACAGAAGACAGCGACAGCCCGTTAGGATGCTCCGTCTATGCCCGAGCAATCGAGTTAATTAAAGAAGCAGATCACAGATACAGTCAAATCAGTTGGGAGTATGAAGCGAAAGAAGCTGCTATCCATATAGCTGAAAGTATGTTGAAAGATGATCCGAATGATAAAATCAAAAAAGTAGCTCCCGCACACAAAGAGCGATTGTATCGGCCTGTTGAATATAGTGGTGGCGCTACAGATAAACCACTTATTGAAGTGTTTAGCCCTGATATACGTGCAGAGTCGCTGTTTAAAGGCTTCAACGAGTTATTACGTTTAATTGAATTTAATTGTAGCTTAGCTTACGGTACATTAAGCGATCCACAGAATGTAGATAAGACAGCCGAAGAAATAAAAGCCAGTAAGCAGCGCTCTTATACAATGGTATCTGATACACAAATGGCTTTACAGGATGCTTTGAATGATTTGGTTAAAGCAATGGATTTTTATTGTAGTGTTTACGATTTATGTCCGCAAGGTAAATACGATATATCTTTCACGTGGGATGACAGTATCGTAGTAGATGCAGAAAAAGAAATGCTACAAGATATGCAACAAGTCAGAGAAGGTCTATTGCCTAAATGGAAATTCAAAGTAAAGTGGCAGGGGCTTAGTGAGAAACAGGCAAAAGCAGAGTTGGCTGAGGAAGCACAAGGACATACGGATATAGGCT
This sequence comes from Erysipelotrichales bacterium, assembly GCA_910576855.1. Classification (GTDB taxonomy): domain Bacteria; phylum Bacillota_I; class Bacilli_A; order Erysipelotrichales; family Erysipelotrichaceae; genus C-19. The sequence goes on along the minus strand of CAJTJP010000007.1, from coordinate 14,331 downwards.
TCTTCGATAACGAAGGCGAATCATAAATGCTTGATCCTAAGTATTTAAGCGATGCACCCGAAGAAGTTGCACAGTATTTTGATGAACTTGAAACGCGCATTTTGAAAGACGTCGCAAGACGTATTGCGGAAAATCGTTACATGATGACAAGTACGGCGGAGTATCAGATGCGAAAATTGGAAGAACTCGGTGTAACGATGAGTGAAATCGAAAAGTATATCGCTGAGACACTGAATATTACGGAAGCAAAAGTACGACACATTATCAATGAAGCAGCCCATCAATCTGTAGAAAAAGACAACGAGATAGCGAAAGCAGCAGGGCAACAGATACCGAACGACATTAACCTTACACAAGCGATTTTGAACGGTATCGTTTCAACCAATAATGAGTTACGTAATATATGCAATTCCATGGCTTCCGCCGCAAATAAAACGTTTGAGCATGTATTAGATCAAGCATACTTATCTGTATCATCAGGAGCGTTTTCAATGAGCGAAGCTGTAAAAACCGCAGTAAATGACTTAGCAAAAAATGGAATCTCTTGGATCGATTATCCCAGTGGTGCACACCGGCGTGTGGATAGCGCTATAAGAAACGCTTTACGTACCGGAATCAATCAAACTGCAGCTAGGTGTCAGGAACGGAATCTTGATGAAATGGATTGCAATATGGTTGAAACGACTTCACATATGGGAGCACGTCCGGAACATGCCGTGTGGCAAGGCAAAGTATTTTGGAGAAAGCGACCGGTTGAAGGACTATCAAACTTTTACGAAGCGACAGGCTACGGAACAGGTGCAGGCTTATGCGGTTGGAATTGTCGACACAATTTCTTTCCTAATTTTGACGGTGTTCCTTCATTCAAGCATTATGATGAAAAAGAAAACGAACGATTATATAAGGCAGAACAGCAGCAACGCTATCAAGAGCGAAAAATCAGAGAATGGAAACGAAAGAAAGCTGTAAATAAGGCGGGAAATGTTGACTATTCAAAAGAAGCGAACAAAATCAGAGAATGGCAGAACCGACAAAAACAACTAATAGAAAGATATCCGGAATTAAAACGGAGCTATGCGAGAGAAACAATCGAAATACATATTCCCGATACCTTAACATCGGCTCAAAAAAATGCTATAATTATAAGAGAAATTAAAGAGAAATCCGGTATTATAGGAAAAATAAATATAACACCTAAAAATGATATTGATTTCTCTAATGTTGGCTTTGATGAACAACATATAAATGCTGATCGAAACCATATGGTTACTAAAGATGAAGCAATCAGTTTTATTAAAAATGCAAAATTTTCTGTTATAAGATGGAACGGGCGTTTTGAAAACTTTGTATCTGATGAAGGTATAACCTACTATGATACGACAAAGCATTTAATAAAAACCTCGTTTAAAAAAGATGAATTTAATGAGGATTATATAAAAGCGTTGGAGGTGTTTGATAAAAGATATGGAAAATAAGCGACATTGCCCTATTATGAATCGAGAAATAGATGAGTATACCTGTTATGAAATTCATATGGTAATTGACGGCGGTGCTCCTGCAAGAATTGCACCTCCTGAGGTAACGGCGACCAAGGACTACAAGAATATATGTTATAATTGCCCAAGGCATATACATGAGAAAAATCACTAAAGCGCTCTTTATAGAGTGCTTTTTCTATGTAGGAAAGGAACGATTAAGGTGAACGACCCACCCCAATAAAACACTCCCAAAGGGGTGTTTTTTACTATTGCCCCGGATACGGCATTAAACTGTCTACTACTCGATGGCAAGAGATAAATTGCCCACTATCATACGGGAACCGCCCCGATAACAAGGAGGTAAGTGAAATGAAAGTATTAGAAGTAATAAAAGGTTTTGGCATCGAATTGAACGAAGAACAACAAAGCGCTGTAATGAAAGCAGTAGGAGAAGGGTATGTTCTGCGTTCTGATTACAATTCGTTGAATACAAACTATAAAAAGTTGAAAGGCGAAAAGGAACAACTCGAACAGCGAGATTTCAGTGCTATTGAAGCAGATCGTGATAAGTACAAGGACGATTATGAAAAACTGCTGAAAGAAAAGAACGATGGCATCAAAAAATCAAAGCTGTTTGAGGCATTGGGTGAATGCAAAGATAAAGATTATGTTTTGTATAAGCTTGGCGGCGTTGAAGCTGTAGAATTCGATGACAAAAACGAATTGAAGGATACAGAAGCCGTTATCAACAAGGCGAAAGAGCTCGCACCTAACTATTTCGGCAAAGTGCCTTACGTGGTCTCTAAAACAAACGGACCGAATGAAAATGTAACGGATCAAAAAGAAAAAGCAAATGCAGCGCTAAGATCGCTGCTCGGAAAGGAGTAATTCGTTATGACAGTTAATATTACAAATCGACAGGATGTGGAGGCGGTAATCAGAGAACAAGTCGTTTCCACAATTTTTCAAGATGCACCTAAACAGAGTGTATTTATGGGTTTGGCTCGTAAGTTGCCGAACATGACAAGCAAACAAACACGTATTAGGGTATTAGATTTCTTACCGACTGCTTATTGGGTAAATGGCGATACCGGTATGAAACAAACAACTCGTCAAGCATGGGATGATGTTTATTTGACAGCAGGCGAGCTAGCGGTTATCGCACCGATTCCTGAGGCGGTATTAGATGATGCGGAGTTCGATATCATGGGTGAAATTATACCGAGGGTAAATGAAGCAATCGGGCAACGTGTTGATTCTGCAATTATCTTCGGTGCCAATCGGCCGGCAGAATGGCAAAATGATATTATTACATTGGCACGTCAAGCAGGCAATAATGTAGCAGATACGCAAAATAAAGACTTGTATGATAAGTTACTGGGTGAAGGCGGTGTGTTCAACAAAGTTGAAGAAGATGGTTACATGGTGAATGGCTGCTTGGCATCCTTGGGAATGCGTGCAAAACTGCGTGGAATTCGTGCCGCAGACGGCTCATTGATTTTCAAGAGTGATATGCAAGGTCCTACTCAGTACGCTTTAGACGGTGCACCGATGTACTTCCCGACAAACGGAAGTTACGATAAGAGTGTTGCGCAGATGGTTGCTGGTGATTTCAAGCAGGCGGTATATGCAATCCGTCAGGATATCACTGTCAAGATTTTGGATCAGGGTGTTATTCAAGATCCGATAACGAAAGAAATCGTATATAACTTAGCGCAGCAGGATATGATTGCATTACGTGTCGTATTCCGTATGGGTTGGGCATTACCGAATCCGGCAACACGCATTGATGAAAATCGTGTTGGATGTCCATTCGCTTACTTAGAACCTTTAACACCGCACACTGCACAGACAGTAACATTTACTGTTAAAGACGGCAGCAGCGGTGATGCGAAACCGGTAAAAGGTGCTCGTTTAGACGTGAACGGCGCTAAGCTTGTAACAGATGAATCAGGTACAGCGGTGTTCTATCTGCGTGATGGCCGCTATCCGGTAAAAGCGACAAAGAAAGGTTATCGAAGTGTAACGGATGATATTTATGTAACAGGAGCTGCTGTTACTAAAGATATTGTATTGGTTTCGACAGAGACCTCAAACGCACCTCACACAAAAGAATAAGACATATATTGATTGCTAAAGGCTTCTAAGCACACTGACTTAAGAAGCCTTTTCCTTTTTCAGGAGGTTAACCAATATGAATTACCAATATTATGTAGATACATATAAAGGCGAATTAGATAAACCTGAATTCGACAGGCTGATTTCTAAAGTAGAAATGCTTGTAAAGGCTTATGTTGACAGTCTCTTACGGATTGAACAAATTAAAGATACGTTAAATGAATACGGAAACTTTAATGATGCGCTTTGCTTAGAGGTGGACTATTTACAACAAAATGGCGGAGTTAACGCATTAAACGGTTCATCGGATCTTGATATCAAACAGGTACAAACAAGCGGATATACTTTCCAAATAGGGAGTGATTTAGATGAAGATGAGCGATCATTTAACGGTATTCCGTTTTCGCCACTTGCTAAATCTATGATTCTGACAAAATTAAGAAAGCAAGGGCTACTATCTATGAGGTGGAATACATGAGAGTATTGCCACGGCGATTCAGACCTCACACCGTTAAGCTTATACAGCTATTGACTGAAAATGAGCAAGGAATTGCCGAAAACAGAACGATCACAATCCGACATGTGAAGGTAGATACCAGCTACGGAATTATTCAATCAAAACGAGGAATAACCACAGACGATAAAATCGCCGTATATGTTGAATTGGCTGATTATACTGCGTACGATGAGAATGATCGTGTTTTAAAATACGGAGAAGATTTTAAAATTCGTCCTGATGATACACTATCATTTCTTAACGAAACTTATGAAATCACTTCGATGAATGAGGTGCTGCTGGACAGTAACAGTCCGATACGGTTGGAGATTACAGCCAAATGAGCGTGAACATTAAAGTAAAGTTTGACGGCAACAGGCGAATAATTGCGGATCGTATGAAGTTTTCAAAATGCAAGCAAAAACTAAAATCACAGATTATCCAAGATACTACACCCTATGTCCCTTATCAAGAAGGCACTTTGTACCAGTCAGCAATCACCAATCAAAGTCGTTATAAAGATAAAATTGTATGGAATGGCCCCTATGCAAGATTTTTGTATAACGGCTTAGTGATGATCGGCGTTCGTTCAAAAAGTGCATGGGCAAAACGGGGTGAAGTGAAGCAAACGATACAAAAAGTTTTGCAATACGGGAAAAAACACCCATTGGCAGGGTATAAATGGTACGAGCGTTCAAAGGCGCATAATAAAGCAAAATGGGTAAAATTAACGAAGGAGTGGTATAAGCGTGGCTAGTGTGGCATTACAGGATGTAAGACAAGTTGTCGAAGATCTGTTTATGGGATATATTCGAAACATCGAAATACCTAATACGAAAGGATGGTACTTGGAATACTTCCCCAATTCAAAAGAAACAGCGATTTGTTTTAAACGAATGAATGATGTCCCTATTTTACAACAATATATTACTGGAGGATATCAAGCAGAATTTTCATTTACGGTAAGTATGCGAGCTTCTGTAAAGGATACAAGACATAACTTGGACATAACCAAACCATTAAATGACTTGGCGGCAACATTTGCTAAAGAAACAAGAGAGGGTTTCCCAAATCTGAAACTAACAGATGCGAAGCCAATCAGCTTGGAGATGACATCAACGCCGGTAGATGATACCGGCGAGAGTGAAAAGACAGCTACATTTGTAGCTGCATATAAACTGATTTATGAAAAGAAAGGAGCGTTTGAGCTATGCTAAAAAACACAGTTGTAAATCGACACGAGAATTTGAATTATGCAATATGGAAAGGGATGACAAAGCCGGTATTGGCAGGTACAGGTATCACCGATTGGACTGAGGACTCCTCACCGAATACGGATGACGGACAATATATTAACGAAAAAAATCAACATTCTAATATGACAGGTTATGCGCCTTCTGTCTCCTATTCAGGTGAATTAATTCCGGATAACGAATTTGTTCGTCATATCTATGAGGTGGGCAAGAAGAAGCTTATCGGTGAAATGTTTACCGGCTATGAAGTAGAAACGTGGGCACCTGTAGAGGGAAGCGAGGGTGAATATGCAGCGCATAAGTCTGAGTATGAAATTCAACCTTCCAATCCGGGATCCGGAGAAGGCGGCGGCAAAATTGCGCTTGAGGGAACTTTTGCACAAAAAGGGGACAGTCTGCATGGTAAATACAATATCACTACAGGAGTATTTACAGAAGGTGAGTATGATTACGTTACCGGAACATTTACGGCAAAAGAGGAGGCAGCAGAATGAATATTACCTTAACCGAGCACATCATACCTGTAGAAATTTCAGGTATTCGCTTCCAAATGGATGGAGATAACATTGAGCTGCATCAGGCAATCAGCGATTTTATTGATAATTATCGAGGTAATCGGGCTCTTTCTGATGAGTTTGTAAAGGACTGCAAAGAAACCATCGATATACTATTAGGCAAAGGAGCATATCAAAAGCTTTTTGTGAAAGATGATTTAAAACCTTATTATGTGATTCTGCAATTAGCCGAAGCTTTAAGTGAGTGCATTAAAGATGCTTCAACAACAGAACAAATGAAAAAACGCAAGGAAACAGCGGAGAAGGAGTTAAAAGCAGTACAGGGTATATTGGAAGGCGCTGAAAAATTCGGAAAACAGATGGCGTATGCAGAAAGAAAGTACGGTATAAATCATGTGGCTAGTAAACGAGGATTTACCAAGAACCGTAAAGGTAAACGATAAGGAGTTTGCGATAAGGACCGATTATCGTTATTGGATCAAGTTTGAAAATATTCTGTTTGATTCAGGAATAGCCGATGAGTATAAGCTGTATTTCATGACATCTGCTGTTATGGAAACGCCTCAAAATATGAAAAAGGAGCTGATAGAGGCTCTTTTTTCATTTTATCGCCTAAATAAGCCGATAAAAAGAGGCTCATCAAAGCAATCCGATATCGGATATCGCTATGACTATGATATAGGTCTTATTTATGCTGCATTTTATCAACAATATCATATTGATCTATTTCAAACAAATTTGCACTGGTGGAAATTCAAAAGCTTGTTCGATGGTTTGAGCGATCAAACAAAGTTTATGCAGGTGGTTGGCTATCGAATGGCAGACATATCAAAAATGGATAAAGAACAGAAAAAGCGTTATACAGAATTGAAAAAGTTTTATGCGTTGCCTGTGGATAAGGTTCAAGACAAATCACAGGAGGAGTTAGAAGCAAAAATTTTATCAAAACTGAAAAGAGGTGATGCAGATTGTTAGGAAAAAGTGATGGTAGTATCATCATTGATATTAACCTTGATGATAAAGATTATGAGTCAAGATTAAAACGGATGGAGACAAAAACAAAATCCTTCGGTACTCAGTTAAAGGCACTTTTGAGCGCAGTCGGCATCACCAAAGCGCTATCTGCCGGTTTTCATACTTTGGAAAACTCAATCGGCAGTGCGATGAAACGAATTGACACCATGGCACAGTTTGACCGTGTTATGACTACGATGACCGGTTCTACTAAAAAAGCGGAAAAAGCTCTTGAGGATTTAAAAGGTATTACCAAAGGGACAGCGTATGGTTTAGATGTTGCGGCTGCATCTACTCAAAAGCTTGTCACAAGCGGCATGAACCTTGATAAAGCAGTACCGCAAATCAAGACATGGGGTGATGCAGTAGCTTTTTATGGCGATGGTTCAAATGAGACATTTGCCGGTGTAACCGATGCGATTGCGAAAATGACATCAAAAGGTACGGTAGAAATGGATCAATTGAATCGCTTGTTCGACGCCGGTATTCCTGCAGTAGAAATATATGCTTCTTATGTCGGCAGGTCGGCACAATCTGTACAAGAGGATTTATCAGATGGAGTAATCAGCGCACAAGAGTTTACTAACGGCCTCACAAAAGCGATGCAAGATGGAACACAGAAATTTGCTTCTATAGACGGCGCTGCTAAAGAAGCGGGCGCGAGTTGGTCTGCAACATTCGATAATATGCACGCTGCAGTTGCTCGTGGTATGGTAAATATTATTGAATCCATCGATGAAGCATTGACTTCAAACGGACTCCCTACAATGCGTGAAATGATTGCTTCTGTAGGTAAAGCATTTGAACAAACTTTGACTTTTGTAGCAGATCATATACCGGAGCTGATTTCATTACTTGAGCGGTTGGCACCTTATGTAGTTGCGATAGGTACAGCGTTTGCTTCATGGAAAATAACGAGTACAGTAGGAAAGGCTTCTAAATCGGTATCGGATTTCCTTAATTTAATGGGAGACGGTGTAGGCTTTTTTGATGCGTTTTTACTAAAAGCTTCTGACAGTAGTGGAGCATTTTCAAAAATTGCAAGCAGTGCTATAGATGCAGGCGGTGGTATAAAAGGACTGGGTAGTGCTCTTATGACCGCAATGGGCGGTCCTGTAGGGATTGCCGTTGCGGCTATTGCTGCATTAGTAGCTGCCTTTATCTACTTATGGAATACCTCAGATGAATTCAGGCAGTTTTGCTATGATCTATGGGACGGTATTGTAGACTTCTTTTCAGGAATCGCAGACAGCATTGTTAAGTTTTTTACTGAAACGATTCCTAAAGCGTGGGATAATTTCAAGAATAAGATGTCTGAACTTTGTCAAAGTATCGTGCAATGGTTTAGAGATGCTTGGAACGGCATCATATCATTCTTTACCGAAACAATTCCTTCATGGATTCAAAGCGTAATTGATTGGTTCAATGAACTTCCTTATAGAATCGGATATATGGTCGGACAAATAATCGGTCAGTTTATTCAATGGGGCATTGATTTAAAAAACTTTGTCACAACGGATATCCCTGAATTTATCAGAGGAGTTGTTGATTGGTTTTTACAGCTACCCGGCAAGATATGGGATGCTTTATGTGATGCGTGGGATCGTTTAAAAACATGGGGGATAAACATCTATGATACAGCAAAAGAGTGGATAGGAAAAACAATAATCAATATTGTGGAATGGTTTCAATCATTACCCGGAAAGATATGGAACTGGTTATGTAGAGCTGTTGATAAAGTTATGCATTGGGGGGCTGATATTTATAATGCTGCAAGCAGATGGGTTTCCGACACCGTAAGCAATATCATTGATTGGTTTATATCGCTTCCCGGTAAAATCTATGATGTCGGCGTTAATATGATTAAAGGCTTATGGGACGGTATTGTTAGTGTAAAGGATTGGATTTTTGACAAAATTGACAGCTTCTGTGATGGTATGGTTGATGGTTTGCTTGATTTTTTCGGTATACATTCTCCATCTCGCCTGTTGCGAGATACTGTTGGCAAATTTCTGCCTCCCGGTATTGCGGTAGGTTTTAAAATAGCAATGCCTAAATCAACAAAAGACATCTTAAATGAAATGGATCAGCTAAACGGTGAGTTGCAAAAACAAGTGGACGCTACGATAAATGATGTTTCTGTGCCTTTAGAAACTAACGCAAAAATATCTCAACAGCAAAGTATCGTAAATGCATTTCCAAAGACTATGCGTTTACTACAAGACGGAAACACACAAATACGGTTAGTGCTAGAAAACGGCGAGGAGATTGCACATTGGTTAGCACCGTCGCTGAATACAGAATTAGCGACACTGAGATAAGAAGGAGGACACGTATGAAAATAAACAATAAACCGCTGGGTATGTTTCATATGCGTATCAATTCGTTTACCTATCAACCGTTACGGGCAGAAAGGAAAGTGTTTCAATCCGAACAATCCTTGAAGCCTATACTCGGTCGTTTAGATATGCTATCTAAAGATATGCAGTTAATTGCTGAATTTCGCAACAAGCTCGATATTTCTAATTTTATCGCAGAGCTGTTGATGTATAAAGAAAATATTCTTGATATTGATGACGGTTACCGATATCGATGTTTTTTAACCTCTGTGAGTAATCCGGTAAGTGAATTTTGGCAAGGGTGGTATCGTATCACCCTTCCATTGTCAGTAATACAAGAAGGCAGCAGACGTGAAATTCACCTAAAAAAAGATACCAATTACATTCAAGTTGCAGGTAATTGGCGAACGGATTGTCTTTTTGAAATAACACCTAATCAAGATATAGAAGTGTTTGAAATTTACGGATATGAAATCTCTCATCTTTACGCAGGGAAAACAGTGTATTTAGACGGCGAGTCAAAAAGGGTGTATACAGCGACAGAGCCTAATAAGTACAACGATTGCGTGTTGAAAGATAAGATGTTCCCTTCCTTAGAGCCGGGAATTCAGGAGATTCAAATGAATAGTGCATCGGATGTTACAGTAATTTTAAAATATACGCCGATTTATGTATAGGAGGAAATATGCTTGAAATATTAACAAAAAACGGATGGGAGCCGTTAGCGAATCGAAAAAACTACTATACTCTATACGAATATAGCGGTCTTCAAACTCTTTCTTTTGACATATCGCCGAATGATGATGTATATCAGTATATCGCAAATGAGGTTCCGGTCAGAAATGGTGAAAACAGATATCTTATTAAAGGTATAGATAAAAGAAAAACATTGTGTACAGTAACTTGCGTTATTGATATGGATGAATGGCAGCAAAGAGAACCTTATCTTAATACAAAAGATTTAGAAAAATTTCAAACAAAAACACTTATAAGTATCCTTGACTCTATTAAACCTAGCGGATGGGATGTCATAAACGCAGGTATCAGAAGTATTAAGCGAAGTGTTGAGCTTGAGGATGCAGATGACTATGATGTGTTAATGGCTTGCCAAGAAATCTTTGACGTTACTTATGAAATCAATAATTTAGATAGACGAATCCTTGTAATAGATCCTGAGTCTGTTGTTGATAAAGGAATCTATATCACTCCTCAGCTTAATTTAGAAAGTATGACAATGAAAGGATCGTCTGATAATTTTGCAACCCGTATTACAGCCTATGGTAAACAGAATGAAGACGGTAGCTATGTAAACTTTACGGCAATCAACGACGGTAAAAATTATGTAGAGGACAATACCTATGCGAATAAAGCAAATCCGGTATGGATGGTGTGGAAAGATGAAAGGTATACAATCCCTGAAAATCTTTTGAGCGCAGCGAAAAAGAAATTAAAAGAAACAGCGTTTCCCATATTGTCGTTTGAGATTACAGTAAATGATTTAGCTGAAAGCGATGATCGATATAGCTTTTTAAAAATGGGGTTATACGACTTTGCACATGTGATCGTAGATGAAAAGACAGAAATCATCGAGAGAGTAATCAAGCTTCAAAAATATCATGATACACCTGATAAAAATAAGATAACCTTATCAAATAACCCTGAAACGATAATGGGGAAATTGAATCAAGCTGTATCAGAAGCAACGGTAAACCTGTCATTAGCGAAAGGATCAATACTTGAGCAAGCACAAAATAAGGCTACACAGCTTATTAATTCTTGGGCAGAAAAGGGTCATGTTTATATGACTGAAAATGAAATTTATATTTTGGATAAGATTCCGAAAGAGCAGGCAAAATTCTGTATCAGAATCAATTTAGGCGGTATTGCATTTAGTCAGAGCGGTTGGCAAGGACCATATATTTCTGCATGGACGATTGATGGGAAATTTAATGCGGATTTTATTACCGCAGGAACCATCATCGGTATTAAACTAAAAGGAACTGAAATTATTGGCGGAAGTATTACAGGAGAGACTACGATAAATGTCGGGACAGATTTATATGTCGGTAACAATATATATCTTGGTAATCAAAAAACTAACGCTCATAAAAGAATCAGTTTAAACAAGGATACGTATATTGAATTTTCTGATTTTGCAGTAGTGATTCAGAGAGCAACATCGCAGCTTTTTATGACGGATGAAAGTTTTTTTGTGCGATTTAACTCTGGAGATTTTATTCCTTTTATGGCAAATTTAAAAGACAAAGAGGTATACGTTGGCGGGAAAATGAGGGTACACGACAAATTGTATGTCAATGGTGGTGCAGCAATACTCGGCTTGGTTCTATTCCTTGATGGGTTTCAATCGCAGGAAGATTGCACTTTTATGAAGAATGTATTTGTTAATGGTGATTTATCAGTGTTTGGTAATAAAAACCGTGTTGTTGAAACAAAGAATAACGGAAATCGCAAATTAAATGCCGTTGAGTCAGCTTCTTGTTATTTTACAGATGAGGGGCAGGTTGAATTTGATGCAAAAGGAAAGGCAATCATTGTGTTCGATCCTATATGGTTAGAAACTGTCAATACAGAAAAGCAGTATCATATACAGCTAACACCTTACTGTGATGTTTGCCCTTGGATAGTAGAAGAACACAAAGATTGCTGCGTTATAGCCGGTAAGCCCAATACAAAAGTTAATTGGCATGTTTCAGCAATACAAAAAGGCTGTGAGGATATCAGATTAGAGGAATACAAGAAAGAAGGTGTTTAGTATGGATATAGTGGTAACACATGTTAGACAAGTAGGTAGAGAATTAATATTAGAAAGTAATAGCGTTGTAGGTTATCAACACTCTGCTAATTTGTATGTAAAACTGGAAACGGACACATCAGAGAGCAATCCATTTTCAGGAATGGTTCTATCGGCATATTGTAGTCATTGGCAATCTAAAATGCCTGTTATATGCCCTATTGAAGAAAAAGAAGATGGTTTGTATATATTGCTCAATGATAAAGTGTTTGAGCAAGACGGAGATATTTATCTATCGTTAGGTGGTATTAATGATGAGAAAGTTGTAGTAACGTCAAATAAACTGATTCTACAGGTAGATGAATCCAACAATATAATCACAAAAGTTTCTCCGATTGAAAAATACTGGGAAATAGAAGTGTTGAACGCTATGAAAGCATGGTATGTGAATGTTATAGTACCGACTTTTCAAGAGAGTGAAACGAAACTGAATCAGCTCATTCGTAGGACAGAGGAGCACGAGGAAAAAGCAGAACAATTACAAACTAAAGCCGAGGAACAGCAAACAAAGGTAGACGAAGCCGTTAAACAATCAGAGTTAGCTACAGAAGCCGCATCAACAGCCACATCAAACGCAAATACTGCTGCTTCTGATGCGAACGAGGCAGCGCTTGCCGCGTGTGCTGCCAAAGCAAATGCAGATACAGCAGCAGCTTCTGCCAACACTGCGGCTTCTAATGCCAATACAGCTGCTCAAAGTGCGAATGATATCGCCTCTGAGGTAGAAAGAAAACTACAAGCAGGGGAGCTGAAAGGTGAAAAAGGGGATAAGGGGGATAAAGGAGATAAAGGGGATAAGGGCGATAAAGGAGATGACGGTGATTCTGGCGGGGACACCCTTCCGATAGGCGCACAAGTTTTGTGGGATGATTCCAAACCTATTCCCGAGGGATGGAAAGCGGTTGAAACAGAAGTGCATAGTCCTAAACAGTTGCTGATTAATAACGATTTTCAAATAAATCAAAGGGGGCAAAGTGTTTATGGAACAACAGGTTATGCGCCTGATATGTGGTATCTTTATTTGTATGGTAATGGATCATCGGGGAGTTTTTCACTTCAAGATGATAACTATTGGCTTTTAAATAATACTAACTATACATTTGCTTCAATTAATCAAAAAATTGATGATAGTTTAAGAGGTAAAACCGTTACTCTTGTTGGGAAATTTAAAAACGCAGATGGTACGAGAGTGGAAATGTTGATTAAAGAAGCTAATACGATAGGTGGTAGATTTTCAGGGTATACATATGGTGTAACAGACATTACAGATGATGGTGTTTATGTGACTACCGTTAAAATACCACAAACGAAAACATATGAACATCTGGCAGTATCAATTTATACAACTGGTTCTGTTGAAGTAGAATATATTGACTTATTCGAGAGCGATATCGATTATCCTCATGTCAAAGAAGATGAAGTAATAGCGTTGATGAGATGCAGACAGTATGTTTTCCCAACTGTTCAAAAAAAGTTAGTGGGTAAAGTTGGTACAGGTCATTTAGAAGGCTTCGATTTCCCAATAAAAATGAAAGGAACACCATCATATACAGTTATCGCATTTGAAACAACGGGTGGAGCTGACGTGAAAAGAGAATTGAAAAGCATATCTTGCACAAGTAGAGGTGTGGCTTATATGACATTACAAAGCCCAACACAGCAAGAATATCAATACACTATATTGTTTTCTTGTGAACCGCTTTAGAAAGGAGCGATACTGATTATGGCAATGAAATATATAGAAAAAGTAACCAAAGAAACACCGCTTGTTGGTAGAGTGGTAAATGCTTTAAAGAGTGAAAACCAAGAAGAAAACGCTCCGTCTATACAAGCAGTATTGGATAATTTGCAGCCTAAACAGCTTCTTATTAACAATGATTTTCAAGTCAACCAACGTGGACAAAGTGAGTATGTATCAAATGGCTATTCTCTTGATATGTGGTATTTTCGAAATTACAATCAGTCAAACACTAAGTTGGTGCCAGCGTCTAACGGAATAAGAGTGACGAATAATGGTAACAATGAAATAGCTGTTTATCAATATGTTTATGCCGAAACAAAGCAAGTTGTAACCCTTGTGGCAAAAGTAAATGGGCAGACCTATTCTATCAGCGGCTTGCCCACGAGTACAGGAGAAACACCTACAATCGTTGTTGAGGAGAGAAAAATCGAATTAAACGTTAGATATTATGATACCGACAAACGCTATAGAGTGTATGCCATGGTTGGAGTTAATCAAATTGCAGACATAGAATATATCGACCTATTTGAAGGCGATATTGTCTACAAGCATGTGAAAGAAGACG
>CAJTJP010000006.1 GCA_910576855.1 Erysipelotrichales bacterium | reverse complement strand
TTCCTTTTGTCGTGGTTGAAATTTCTCTTACATGACGTTGATAGTATACCATGAACTACGATTTTATTTCAATACTTCCTTAGAAACTTCTCATATTTTCTTTATTTATCGCTTTTGTATCACTTATTTCCACTATATATTTTTCGACCTTTAGTAGTGGAAGTTACTTTTGCACTTCACGAAAATAATCTTTAATTACTGTTTCTGTAATTTAAACATTGTTATCATGCGATTATTATTTCAAATATTGTTATGCTGCTTCAATGTTTTGCTTGTAAAAGATACAAGAGCTTCAAAACAGGACATAAAAAATCCGTTATATTATTTATAACTATAACGGGATTCTTTTCTTTATAATGAGTTGGATGCGAAGCATCACTATGATATGACGAAAATAACTCAAAACGACACGATAAAAATAAATGTTCCACACGTGTACCGTTCCATGATAAAGAAGCTAAGATCATTACACTGACTAACTCCTGCATTATTTTGCGTCTTTTATTTCAGCGCTCCTTATTGCTTTTTTTGCTTATACTGCAATAAGGCATTAGCGACACCTTGTAAGCAGTGAACCATATCTGTATCAAGCTTCATGACATCATGTATCAAAGCCTGCTGTTCTGTCGTACATTCCGTTTTCTGTCCCTGTTGAAGAAAAAAATAGTCTACAGAAATGTTAAAGTAAGTAACGAGCCGATAAAACAAATCCATGCTCGGGCAACGTCCGTCATTTTCAAGGTGAGCCAAATAACGAGGATCAATATCGATGATATTACAAAGCTGTTCTCTTGTCATCCCCTTACTCACTCTGGCATTTTTAATTGCTTTACCAATAGGTGCGAAATCAAACTTCTTTTTAGATTTATTCATTAGTACACCAACCTTTTTATAAATTAATTTTACAGAGGATCCGAACAATTATGAATGGTCTGATAGACTACATGGTGTCTATACAAGACTAATATATGCAATAGGAATTTTTTTATTCATATGAGCGCAAAAGCGATAAGCATTGACTGTTTTCAAATGTTTTATATACCTTGTATATAGAGTCTGATGTACAGAATAAAAGACAATATAAAATCATTGAAGTCGAACACAGCGACAATCACATACACCGGATAATTATTCAGTCTCACTGGTAATCCTTGTTTATTTCCGTTATAATGTACACGAATGAAGGTGAAGCCATGCAGGGTGATGCAGAAGCAATAAGAAAACGGTATAAAAAAAGACAAAGACAGGGTAAACAAGATCTGCGCTTTTTATCATTGCTGCTGTTTATTGGCTTGTTGCTTTACAGTGCGTTAAATCTATATGTTTTGACAAGAATCACTGAAGCGAGTACCTATCTGTCTGACTATATCGCATATTGCTTGGGGACGCTGCTGCTTTGGTGTATTCCGCTTAGAATGATGTGGAAATTTAATAAGCTTGGACGATGGTGCTATTGGCTTTGTCTTATAGCTTCTGTTTATATCTATCGCGAAGCACCGGCATTATTTCAAGTACAATGGGAGCCGAAAACGCTTCGTTATATTTTTCAAGTGCTTTTTGTTTTAAAAAGTGCAATGATGATATACGGAGGTATTCGCTTGATGCTGTCGAAAACGATACGAGCGATTTGGAATGTGGATGACTTATTTGATGATGAGCTTGCGCAATTAGAGCGGGTGGAGGAAAGTGCTCCGATCATGTATTCAAAGGCCGAGGAAAAAAGCCGCTGGCTGTTAAAGCGATGTGCATTACGTTTAGGTATATGTCTGTATATCAGCATACTGTTGATTTTTGTGCTTTTGGGCATTATGAGTTCAAAACTACCGGAACTGAGTGATTCAATTTTGGCTATTCAATATTTATTGTTTTCGGAATGCTTGTTTTCGGCAATGGTTTGGAGCATACCCGTGATCGGAATGTATTTGGGTAATTTGTGGAGTCCGTATTTTATCTTTGCGGCTGTTTGCGGTGAAATCATCAGACTTATTATGAGCTATGAAAGCTATATTGAGCTGTTCAATGACCCGCTGATTGAGCCGTTAATCAAGCTGTTGTTTGTATGTATTGAGGCGGTGCGCTTTTTGATTTTATATTTCTCATGCCGCAGTGCCTTTTGCCACCCGTATTTAAAGGCTTATCGAAGTCAAGCAATCGCGCAGAGACAAAATGAAGCAGACTGAGAAGCAGAGCACAATGAGCTGGCGGAGCTTAAGAGCGAACAGAGGCAATGAAAATAAATAATGATGAGTTAAAAATAACCGGTAAAGATAAAAAGATACAAATATAAAGAAAAGAAAAAAAGATGCAGATCACCGGCTGTATCAAGGAGGAAGGCTTATGAAGTTAAATCGATATATCGACCACACATTGTTGAAGGCAAATGCCGTAAAAGCTGATATTAAAACATTATGTGAGGAAGCAATGACACATGAGTTTGCGAGCGTATGTGTAAACAGCTGTTGGGTTTCTTATTGCAGGGAGCTGTTAAAGAACAGCAGGGTAAAGGTATGTACGGTCATCGGCTTTCCGTTGGGAGCCATGAGCACTAGCGCAAAAGCGTTTGAAGCAAAGCAGGCAGTACTGGATGGTGCCGATGAATTGGATATGGTAATCAATATCGGAGAACTTAAGGCAGGAAATTATGATGCTGTACAAAAGGATATCGAGGCAGTGGTAACGGCGGCACAGGGCGCTTGTGTAAAGGTGATTTTGGAAAATTGCTTGTTGAGTGAGGCAGAGATCATAAAAGGGTGTGAGCTATGCGTGGCCGCAAACGCAGACTATGTGAAAACATCAACGGGATTCTCTGAGCATGGTGCTACAGTAAGTGATGTCAAGCTGATGAAGGAAGCGGTAAAGGGTCGCTGTAAGGTAAAGGCGGCGGGCGGTATCTCCTCTTATGAGGAAATGATGGAGATGCTTGAAGCAGGAGCCGATCGCATCGGAACCAGTAAAGGGAAAAAGCTGTTGGAGCCTAAATAATCAAAGTGCTCAACAGAAATGAAAAAGGGAATGTGATTGTAGATAGGGGAGTGATTGATTATGACACAGCGAGCATTTCATGAAGGAAGTGTCATTCAGGCGTTATTTCGCTTAGCACTTCCGTTATTCTTTTTAAATCTGGTAAACTCCTTATATAATGTCGTCGATACGTTTTGGGTCGGACAGCTCGGTGAACTGCAGGTCGGTGCAGTTTCCTTGGTAGGCCCCGTATTATGGTGTGCACAATCCTTAGCGAGCGGTCTTTCGGCAGCAGCTGTGGCATTGATCGGCACAAGACTTGGTGAAAATAAACTGCAGGAGGCAAGTCGTTTTGCGACAACGCTTTTGTATGTGGCAGGACTTTTAGGCATCGGTCTGAGCATCTTTACTTTATTGGGAGCACAGGGAATTCTGCATTTGATTGCAACTCCGGCAGAGCTGTTTAATGACAGCAGACTTTATCTTTTCGGCATTGCGTTCGATTATGTCGGTCTGTTGATTTTAAATGTATATATGGCAATCTGCCAAAGCGAAGGAAACAGCAGACTTGGTGTCAAGGTGAATATATTGGCTTCGATTGCGAATCTTATACTGGATCCGCTGTTTATTTTTGTCTTTCATATGGATGTATTCGGTGCTGCGGTCGCAACCGTTGTTTCTAAATGGCTTGTAATTCCGTTGATCGTATATCAGCTGCTTCATACTAAGAGGGCAGTCCGTATCCGATTTCATTCCTTTCGTTTCCATAAGGAGGATTTAAAATTGATTTTTCGGGTATGTATTCCGGCTTCCGGCGGTCAGTTTTTGGAAAGCTTGGGCTTTGTGCTCTTGAATACATATATCGTATCCTACGGTGCCGTCGCAATGTCGGCATACGGAGTAGGGAATAAGATAATCAATTTATCGGGTATTCCCTTGGCTTCCTTTTCGGCAGCTTCCTCGACAATTGTTGCCCATGGCTTAGGCAGCAATCAGCCGGAGCGCTGTAAGGAGTGCTATCGTAAAACGTGGCTGCTTGCCGAAAGCTTTACTGCAGCACTGGGAGTGCTTACGATTCTGTTCGCTCAGCCTTTGATTTGTTTATTCGTGCCCGGAGCCGGAAAAGCACTTGTTTCCTATGCACGGGAATTTGTCATATATGCGGCGGTCAGCAGTATTTTTATGTGCTGGTATTCGGTATTATGCGGTGTGTTCAACGGTGCCGGTCATACCAAATATACATTTATTTTGGGAATATTACGCTTATGGATTTTCAGAATCCCATTGATTTTACTGTTTCAGCACGTTACGAATTGGGGCATCACAGGAATATGGATCGCAATGATTTTAAGCAATATTATGGAATGTATCGCAGCACAATGGATGTATATCTGCGGAGGTTGGCTGAACAGTACGATATTGAGTACAGAGACGGACTCAGATAAGCAATTACAATAGAGTGCCCTAAGCAGTAAGCTTTTCCTCACAGAATGCATTTTTTTCTAAAAGAAATAACGTCAGTCGAGCATTTTATGAGTGAAAAGCATAAAAAATATGGTATGATATTAGCGGAAAGGGAGTTGTTAAAGTGAAGGATAAATTAATTAAGCAAGCGATTAAGCAGGAGCATGAGCGTCAGCTGTATAATATTGAGCTGATTGCCTCAGAAAATTATGTATCAAAGGATGTATTGGAAGCTACGGGCAGTATTTTAACGAATAAGTATGCGGAGGGCTATCCGAATAAGCGGTATTATGGGGGCTGTTTGAATGTAGACACGATTGAGACTATCGCAATCGATCGTGCAAAGGAGCTGTTTTCCGCCGAGCATGCGAATGTTCAGCCTCATTCAGGTTCACAGGCAAATATGGGTGTTTATATGGCGCTGTTGGAGCCGGGGGATACTGTTTTGGGCATGAATTTGACCTCAGGGGGACATTTGACTCACGGACACCCGTTGAATTTCAGCGGAACGATTTATAATTTTGTCGACTATGAGGTTCGCAAGGACGATGAAACAATCGATTATGAGGATGTAAGACAAAAGGCACTGGCATGTAAGCCGAAGCTTATCGTTGCCGGAGCGAGTGCTTATCCACGCATTATCGATTTCAAGAAATTCAGAGAAATCGCAGATGAGGTAGGGGCATATCTGATGGCGGATATGGCGCATATCGCAGGTCTTGTGGCTGCGGGACTGCATCCCAGCCCTGTACCGTATTGCGACTTTGTGACAACGACAACGCATAAAACCTTGCGCGGACCGCGCGGCGGTTTGATTTTGTGTAAGGAGAAATATGCACAGCTTTTGGATAAAAAGATTTTCCCCGGTATTCAAGGCGGGCCGTTAATGCATATTATTGCGGCAAAGGCAGTGTGCTTTTATGAAGCGCTGCAGCCTGAATTTAAGGATTATCAGCAGCAGGTCATCGATAATTGTGCAGTAATGAGCGAGGCTTTAAAAAATGAGGGCTTCCGTATCGTCAGCGGCGGTACCGATAACCATTTATGCCTTGTAGATATCAAGAGCTCCATCGGCATGAGCGGTAAGCAGGCAGAAAAGCTGCTTGATGAAGCAGGCATCACATGTAATAAAAATACGATTCCGCACGATCCCGAAAAGCCGTTTGTGACGAGCGGCATTCGTTTAGGCAGTGCGGCGATGACGACGCGCGGCTTCAAGGAAGCAGAGTTTAAGCAGGTTGCATTGTGGATCGCATCGGTATTAAAAAATCCGAGTGAGGATAATATCAGAAAGGTTCATCAGGAAGTCATCGGCTTAACGAATCGATTCCCTCTGCCGCATGACGACGCACAAATGTGCTCAAGGTTTTAATCATAAAGCATTGTAATCAAAAGCAGGCATTCGCAAATATGCCTGCTTTTGTGTTTAACTTAAAGTATTATTTTTATAATTATCAGCTGCAATTCCATCTAAGTTGAAAAAGCAAATAAGAGAAAGGCTGCGCTTTGTGCAAGAATTCCCTGCATACGCAGCCCTTGAAATATGCTTCAGCGAAAAGAATTCTTTACTGTTACCAGCATCTGCGGCAGCCGCAGCTGATTGCGCGTAAATACTGCATAGCAGCACGATCCTCACAAGCGCGGCGAGCTAAGATACGCTGATTGATTCTTGCCGCCTGAGCAAAGGCGAAGGTACCGTATCCGCATCCGAAATCACAATCGCAGTTGTCGTTGCAGCCGCAGCGGCGATTGTTGTAATCGTAGCTACCTCCGTTGTCATGATTGCATCCGCATCCGTTAAAGCAGTTGTTGCACATAAATAAGCTCCTTTCTTAACGGCTGTTTTCCAGCCTCACTTTACTGTATGTAGACTGCGTATCTGAATACAGGAAAAAAGCCCTGAATCGTTAGCTTAACCCAGAACTATTTTTAAAAGCTTTGTGATAAAAAACGAAAATAAATGAAAATGTGGTAAAAGCCTACTTTAGGATTGCCTCTATATGAATATCGGTTGAAAGATATAACAGAAAAGGCACTTCTTTGTATCGAACATAATCATTGAAAAATGTTGAAATCCGTAAGGATAGTCTTATCAAGTATGCAAAGGAGTGAAGCGGGTAAAATAAAGAAGGAACAGAAATGGAATCGGCGAAAACGCACTTGATGCAATGAATAAAATCAATGAAAGGAAAAAATATGAAAAAAGCAATCTTACACTAAAAAATGACGGATAAACATGTTATAATAAACATAGTTTGATCAGACAGAATTCATAATATGTCTGATACGGGAATGTGCGTATAGAAATCAACGGCACATAAAGGAGAGAATCTATGTTAAATGTATTAAAGCATCCTTTAATTACTCATAAGCTGACACAGATGCGAAAACAAGAAACCGGAACAAAGGATTTTCGTCAGAATTTAGATGAAATTGCCGGCTTGATGGCTTATGAGATCACACGCGATCTGCCAACCAATCAAGTAACGATTACAACACCGGTAAGAGAGTGTGAAACAAGCGAACTTGCGAAGGATATCATTCTTGTGCCGATTTTGAGAGCCGGGCTTGGAATGGTAAACGGCATCTGTAACTTGATTCCTACCGTTAAGGTAGCGCATGTCGGTTTATATCGTGATGAAGAAACCTTAAAGCCGCATGTATACTTTGAGAAATATCCAAAGGGAATTGAAGATGCGATAGTGATGATCGTCGATCCGATGCTGGCAACGGGCGGAAGCGCTGTGGCGGCCATCGATATGGTGAAGCATCAGGGAGCGAAAAACATTCGTCTTGTATGTCTTGTCGGTGTACCTGAAGGAGTGAAAGTAGTAGAAACTGCCCATCCCGATGTTGATATCTATTTGGCGGCATTAGATGAAAAGCTGAATGAAAAGGGCTATATCGTACCGGGGCTTGGCGATGCCGGAGATCGTATTTTCGGAACAAAGTAATATGAAAGAGGGCTCACAGGCAATACGCATGAGTGCAACGATGGCACTGGCATGTGTGCTTGCCGTATTCGGCGGCAATGCGTTAGATGAATGGCTCGATACCTCACCGCTGTTTCTGTTAGGCTTCTTGATTTATGCGATTGCTTCCTCATTATATATGATGATAAAAAGCTTGGAGAATGAGCTATGAATGAATTGACAGCGATGAATAAAGAAATCCGCTTCTATACATTGATTGCAGCAGCGATCTTAAGTACAATCGGTTGGTTTGCATTTCCGATCGAAGGAAAACAAATCGCAGTCGGTGTACTTGTCGGCGCATTGTGCGGTTTGATTGGTTTTCAAATGATTATACACAGCGCAGGAAGTCTTGAGGCAGATACAAAAAATCCTAAGGCGAAGGCATATCGGGCATACTTGTTGCGCTATCTCGTATATGCGGCAATCTTTGTGCTCGCCGTAAAATCGGGTGTAAACATCATTGCCCTGTTGATCGGAATGCTTGCCCATAAGGCATGTATTCTCTTATATACCTATCGCCACAGAAAGGAGGATGATTAATGGAAGGCAGTTTTGACGGAATTATCATAATGATATTCGGTTATCGATTAGAGCTTCAGCAGTCGATCATCAACTGGCTGTTGTTGTGTATCATCTTTTGCGGCTTCTTTTATTGGGCCGGCAAGCAGTTTGAAAAGGCAGATGTGCGAAAGGCACCGAGCGGCATTCTCTTGCTTACGGAGATGGTATGCGATCTTTGCCAAAACATTCTGAAGGACAACCTGAAAGAAAAGACACGGCATTACTTACCGCTGTTAGGTACGCTTGTGATGATGATGGCCTGCAGCAATCTGTTAGGTCTGTTGGGACTTCAGCCTCCGACCTCAAATCTGTCGGTCAATATCGCATTGGCATTGATGATGTTTTTCATGATTCAATACAACGGCATCCGCAAGGGTGGTGTGTGGAATCGAATCAAGGAATTGGCAGAGCCGATGTGGATCATGATGCCGCTGAATATTGTCGGTGAGCTGGCATTGCCGGTATCATTATCGATGCGTTTATTCGGAAATATCTTGGCCGGATCGATCATTATGATGCTTGTCTATACACTGTTGAAATTGGTGATGCCGTTTACGGCGCTGATGTATATCGCAACACCGTTTCTGCATGCGTATTTCGATATCTTTTCCGGCTTGATTCAAACCTATATCTTCTTTACGCTCGCAAGCTTCTTCTTGAGTGAGCAGGTATGTGAGGAACAGGATTAAAAAACAAAAACTACATAAATGTAAATATACAAAAATAACCATTACAGGAGGATAAGAACATGGAATTTAATGAATTTTTTGTACAGGGTATGGCGGTATTGGCCGCAGGTATTGCGATGTTAGTCGGTATCGGACCGGCAATCGGTCAAAGCTTGACTGCCAGCAAGGCAGTTGAGGGAATCTCTCGTAATCCGGATGCAGCCGGCAAGGTGCGCAGCGTCATGGTGCTCGGTATCGCATTGGCGGAAACGACCGGTATTTACTCATTGATCATTGCCCTTCTTCTGATTTTCTTGAAGGCTTAACAGCTTAATGGAAAAGAAAGAAGAAAGGAGGCTTTTTCACAAATGAATTTAGATTTTGATATCTATGCGTATTTACGTTTAAGCCCTACCGATGTTATCATTGTGTGCATCTCAACCTTTCTGCTTGTGATTTTCGCAAAACGCTTTTTTTGGGATAAGGTACTGGCGTTTCTCGACGCACGAAAAGCGGCGATTCAAGCCGATATTGATTCCGGAGCAAAGCAGCGCATGGAAGGCGAAGCGTATAAGGAGCAATATGAAAAGCGCTTAGCAGATGCTTCAAAGGAAGCGCATGAATTAATAGAAACAGCGAAGGCAAATGCCGCAAATGAAAAGCGTGAGCTGTTGTATGCGGCAAAAAATGAAGCTGACAATATGAAGGCGAAAGCACTCGCAGATATTGAGCGAGAAAAGAGTGCAGCACAGGATGAAATGAAGCAAGCAATAGTAAATGTAGCATTTGAAGCAGCGAAGCAGATCGTTGATAAGGAAATCGATGAAAAGACGCATCAGCGTTATGTCGATGAATTTATTGAGCATGCAGGTGATGAAACATGGCAAGCCTAGCACTGAGCTACAGCGATGCTTTATATGAAATCGCTTCAGAGGAATCAAAAACAGAGGCATATTTAAAGCAGCTGTGTTTTGTAGATGAGCAGCTGTGTGCTCATCAGGATTTTTTTCGTATTTTAAAGCATCCGGGGATTCTAAAGGAACAGAAAAAACAAAGTCTTACGGAGGTTTTCGGTAAAGAGCTTGAACATACGGTTTTAAATTTTCTGAAGCTTCTGATCGATAAAGGACGTTTTCAGGAAATACCTGAAATCACAAAGGAATTCGCTAAACGATATCGCAAGGAGAACAATATTGTGATTGCGTATGTAACGAGTGCTGAGCCGTTATCCGAGGAAGAAAGCAAGCGTATAAGTGAAATGCTTGAAAAAAAGCTTTCTAAAAAAATAGAGCTGAAGCTTTCTGTCGACAAGGAATTGATTGCCGGAATCAGAATCAAACTGAATGATCTTGTTTTGGATTATACGGCATTGGGACATTTGGAACAGCTGAAGCATTTAGCTGTAATAAGTAACGAGCGTAAGGAAAGTGAGGGTGAAGGCGAATGAGCTTAAATCCGGAAGAAATCAGTAAGCTGATCAAGCAGCAGATCAAGCGTTATGATGAAGAATTAGAAATTGATGAAACAGGTACGATCATTACTGTAGGTGATGGAATATCCTTGATTCACGGATTGCAGAATGCGATGGCGGGAGAACTGTTGGAGTTTCCCGGCGATGTATATGGCATGGTGATGAATCTTGAGGAGGATCATGTCGGTGCTGTTTTAATGGGCGATGATCGCGGCATCAAGGAGGGCGACGAGGTAAAGCGTACCGGTCGTATCGTTGAGGTTGCGGTCGGAGACTGTATGTTAGGCCGTGTCGTTAATGCGCTGGGACAGGCGATTGACGGCGGAGCTGCGATCACAAGCGACCGCTATCGTCCGATTGAGCGTGTTGCGCCCGGTGTTATGACGCGAAAAAGTGTTCATCAGCCGCTGCAGACAGGTTTAAAGGTCATTGATTCAATGATTCCGATCGGCAGAGGACAGCGTGAGCTGATTATCGGCGATCGTCAAACAGGTAAAACAGCGATTGCGATCGATACAATCATCAATCAAAAGAATACCGGTATTAAATGTATTTATGTAGCAATCGGTCAAAAGGCGAGTACGGTTGCGCAGATCGTTGAAAAACTGCGCGCACATGATGCGCTGAAATATACAACTATCGTCGCATCCACTGCCTCCGAACCGGCACCGTTACAGTATATTGCCCCTTATGCGGGCTGTGCAATCGGTGAGGAATGGATGGAAAAGGGCGAGGATGTCTTGATCGTTTATGATGATTTAAGCAAGCATGCGGTTGCCTACCGAACGATGTCATTATTATTAAAGCGTCCGCCGGGACGAGAAGCATATCCCGGTGATGTCTTCTATTTACATTCCCGTTTGTTGGAGCGTGCGGCGAAGCTGAACGATGAGCTCGGCGGAGGAAGTCTTACCGCCCTGCCGATCATTGAAACACAGGCCGGTGATATTTCTGCTTATATTCCGACGAATGTAATCTCAATTACCGACGGACAGATTTTCTTACAGACTGAGCTGTTCAATGCCGGTGTACGTCCTGCGGTAGACAGCGGTCTATCCGTTTCCCGTGTCGGCAGTGCGGCACAGATCAAGGCGATGAAGCAGGTCTCCGGCTCCTTAAAGCTGGAGCTGGCACAGTTTCGAGAGATGCAGGCGTTTGCGAAATTCGGCAGCGATCTTGATGCTGCAACTACGGAAACCTTAAACCACGGTGAGCGTTTGACACAGCTTCTGATTCAAAATCAGTATGATCCGATGGATGTCACGGAACAGGTGATTTCGCTGTATGCGGCAAAGCATAAATATCTTAAACCGGTAAAGGCGGAAAATGTACGCAGCTATGAAAAAGAAATGTTAAGCTATATCAAGCGTGAGCATGCGGATATCATGAAGCTGCTGAAAGAAAAACAGGCGCTTGATGCTCAAATCGAACAAAAGCTGAATGCGGCTTTGGAAGCATTTGCGAAGCAGTATGAAAAGCTTGAAGGATAATTTATGGCACAAGGTAAATTAGCGATCAAGGCACGAATACGTTCGATTGATTCTACAAAAAAGATAACGAAGGCAATGCAGCTTGTAGCATCGGGAAAGCTGCAGAAGCAAAAATCCTTCATGGAGGAGAATCGTGAATATGCGTTTTATCTGAAAGAGACGATCACCGATATTCTTTCCTCATTGTCTGAATCTGAGCATCCGTATTTAGCGAAGCGTGAGGGCAAAAGCATAACGATTGTCTTTACTTCCGATATGGGCTTATGCGGCGGGTATAATGCGAACGTACTGCGTATGCTGGAAAAGGAAATCGGCAATGAAGGCGATATTATTATGCTTGGATCACGCGGGATTCATTGGATCAATCGACGTGATTTCAATGTCGTTTCGACAATGAGCGATTTAGAGGATGATTGTTATAACGAGCTTTCACAAATCGCAGATGAATGTCTGCGTAAATATCGTGACGGTGAAATTGCGGCAATCAATATTCTTTATACGAAATTTATCAATTCGGTATCTTTTGAACCGACCTATGTAACACTTCTGCCGATTGATGAACCGGCTGAAAAGAACGAAGCTTATCCGATTGAGGTTGATTTTGAGCCATCGGGAGATCAAATATTAGATACGATCGTACCGATGTATCTGCGCTCATTGCTTTATTCTTATTATTTAGAAACAAAGACAAGCGAGCAGGCAAGCAGACGTATGGCAATGGAAAGCGCTACGGATAATGCCGAAGAAATAAGAGAAACATTAGAGTTACAATTCAATCAGGCAAGACAGGCCGCAATCACTCAGGAAATCACTGAGATTGTCGGCGGTGTCAATGCGCTTGAATAAAGGAGGTAGCACCTTGAGTAAGCATATAGGTAAAATAGTACAGGTGATCGGTCCGGTGGTCGATGTGATGTTTGAAAGCCAAGAGCTTCCGGAACTGATGAATGCCGTTGAAATTCCGTTGGAAAATGAAGCGCCCTTAGTTGCAGAGGTTGCTCAGCATATCGGTGATGACCGAGTGAGATGTGTTGCGATGGGTTCTACCGACGGCTTGAAGCGCGGGATGAAGGCAATTGACAGTGAAGCGCCGATCAGTGTGCCGGTAGGCAAAGAGGTATTGGGGCGCATGTTTAATGTACTGGGCAGATCGATCGATGGCTTGAAAGAGCTGACCAAAGCGCCGCGAATGCCGATTCATCGCAGTGCACCGACCTTTGATGAACAACAGACTTCAGCGGAAATGCTGGAAACGGGTATTAAGGTAATCGATTTACTGTGTCCTTATGCGAAGGGTGGTAAAATCGGATTGTTCGGCGGTGCCGGTGTCGGTAAAACCGTTTTGATTCAGGAGCTGATTCATAATATTGCCAAGGAGCACGGCGGTATGTCTGTCGTTACCGGTGTCGGTGAGCGTACTCGAGAAGGCAATGATATGTATCATGAAATGAAGGACAGCGGTGTTTTGGATAAAACAGTGCTTGTTTACGGACAGATGAACGAATCTCCCGGCGCTCGTATGCGCGTCGGCTTGACCGGCTTAACGATGGCAGAATATTTCCGCGATCACGATCATCAGGACGTGCTTCTGTTTATTGATAATATCTTCCGTTTTACACAGGCAGGCTCCGAGGTATCGGCGCTGCTTGGACGTATGCCTTCGGCGGTCGGCTATCAGCCTACTTTGGCAACGGAAATGGGACAGCTTCAGGAGCGCATCACTTCAACAAAGGACGGCTCCATTACTTCCGTGCAGGCAGTTTATGTACCCGCAGATGATTTGACCGACCCTGCACCGGCAACTGCGTTTACACATTTGGATGCGAAAACGGTGTTGGATCGTGATATTGCCGCATTAGGTATTTATCCTGCCGTTGATCCGCTCGAATCCTCTTCACGCATTCTTGATCCGCTTGTGGTCGGGGAGGAGCACTATGAGGTGGCGCGCGGGGTTCAACAGATTCTGCAGCGTTATAAGGAGCTACAGGATATCATTGCCATTTTGGGTATGGATGAATTGAGTGAAGAAGACAAAATCATTGTCAATCGTGCCAGAAGGGTACGTAACTTCCTTTCACAGCCGTTCCATGTGGCAGAGGTATTCTCCGGAATTCCGGGCAAATATACCTCACGTGAGGATACGGTACGCAGCTTCAAGGAGCTGTTGGCCGGTAAATATGACGATCTACCGGAACAGGCTTTTATGTTTGTCGGTACGATTGAGGAAGCAATCGAAAAAGCGAAAAGCTTGGAAGGTTAGCTTATGATTCATATCAAGATCATTACACCGCAGGGCCTTTATAAGGAAAGCGATGTAGAGGCTGTTCATGTACGCAGTGTCGAGGGTGAGATGACGTTGTTGCCGCATCATACTCCGCTTGTGGCAATGCTTGAAACCTGTAAGCTGCAGCTTATGAATGACGGTGTTTATAAAGACTACGCACTTGCCGGCGGTATGCTTCATTTTCAAAACGATCAGGCCAATATTTTAACTGATGCGATCGAAGGCCGGACAGAAATTGATATTGAGCGGGCACAGCGCTCAAAAGAGCGTGCCGAAAGACGCTTAGCGAAAAAGGATTCCAAAACCAATATCAAGCGGGCTGAGATTGCATTGGCAAAGGCAATCAATCGTATTAATGTTTATGGAAAATAACGTATAGGATAAAGTTGTACAATGTGAAATAAAAAAGTATAGCTACTGAGTAGTTTAGAGAAGCAGAGATTGATAATCACGGTCTCTGTTTTTAAGTGATCATTTGAATTGAAAGTATTGAATCAACGAGTGGTTTTTATTGCTTTATTTGTCTCATTTTAAGTATCTATCTTTATTGATGTATGTTCTAATAAAGACAGCTTAACAGAAGCATGAAGTATGCTTTTTGCATTTACCGATATAACAGTGGGGAGTGAACCTATGGGGAGTTAATTAGAAATCGCAGATGCAATCGAAAACAATGATTTGAATAAAGCGTATGATGAGTATTGTAAAAAAATATTAAGCAATAAACAAATATTGGCACGCATCATGAAAGAATGTGTAGCTGAGTATCGAGAAATTCCGGTAGAGGAGATTCCTTCTTATATTGAACATTGATCCGCAGTTAGATGTGGCAGTCGATGATGATGCAGATAAAATCTGGTAATACACCGCATCCTATTTTAAGCAGAGCGGTATACTACTGCAGCAGATTATTAGCGAAACGAAAAAAACATGCAGGGCGGCTTTCAGAATTCGGAGTTTCAAAACCTACGCAAAAGCATGGACGAAGTAATGGGTATGGTCGATGTTGACAAAGCCATTCGACCTGAAGCGGAGAAAGCGATTAAATCCAAAAACCAATCAATTTAACAGTAAAAAATAAGCTGTTTATTTGATGCAGCATGTCTACACACAATAGTTAACGGATAAATAAAAATGATAACCGATCAGTAAGGAGCCTTCCTTACTGATTTTTACGATTCTTAATTGAAACAGAAGCATATAAAAAGAATACTCAACAGGTATTCTGAAATTATCGGCACATAAACAACTTCTTCCCTCTAATAACATTGGCAGCTGTCGTTCTTGTCTGAATCGGATGCGCTTGATAATTCAAAACGACGATCACAACGACCAAGCCCTGTTGAAGCATTTCCTTCGCCTCATCATTCAAAGAAACGATTGCTGTATCGGGATTCACTGTCTCATTGACATTCACATGATAATTAAAGTGACGCTCATCTAAATTATGCTTAAGCCCGATATGGACAAGAATCTCTGCATCATTATCCGCTTTGATCGTAAAGGCATGCTTGGTGGGGGCAATCATCGAAACGACACCTGCACACGGCGCATATATCGTAGGCTCATTGATTTCAATCGCAATGCCATCTCCTACCATTTGATTCGCAAACGCCTGATCGCTGATGTTTTCCAAGCGAATGATTTTTCCGTCTGCGATTGCAGAAATACAAGCAGTTTGTTTATGCCGTCTTGTGAATATACTCATTTGTATCACACTCCCGATATTAATGTCTGTTAAACATTTTATCATAGAATTTTCAAGGATTACAGTGTTTTAGATAATAAAGTGGATGAATTTTCCTTCGCTTCCGTTTCATACAAATATTTCTTTAACTCAAGGCCTGTAAAACTAATAAATCTTTTTATAATTTTCACTTGTTTTTATCTTGTTTCTATTATAAAATACTAAGGACTTTGAAATAGTATAAAAAATTACGATATAATAATTCAATAATAAATAATACAATGGATCTGAGTAAAGGCGGTGATAAAGAATGATGTCATATATGCAAAGACTTGGTAAGTCACTGATGCTTCCGGTGTCCATTGTTCCGATTGCGGCAATCTTAAAGGGAATCGGATATTGGATCGATCCCGTCGGTTGGGGAGTAAATAATATTGCAGCAGCCTTTTTGATTGAATCAGGCGATGCAATTATGAATCATTTGCCGTTATTGTTTGCGGTCGGTATTTCTATCGGTATGGTAAAAAACAAGGATGTGTCTGTCGCAATCAGTGCGGTTGTGGCTTATGCGCTGTTAGATCGCATATTATCCGTGGATACAGTTTCCCTGTTTATGAATATACCCGTTGAACAGGTTCACGAATCCTTTCAAAATTCGATGAATGCATTTACAGGCATATTGATCGGATTGGTTTGTTCAACTTTGTATAATCGTTATTATCAAATCATGCTGCCTAATGCGTTTTCATTTTTCAGCGGCAAGCGTTTTATCCCGTTGATAAGCACAGCGGTAATGCTTGTGATAGCAGTTATTCTGTTGTTTATCGGGCCGTTTTTATATGATGCGTTTATCGGTTTCGGTAAAATGATATCCGATATGGGACCTGTCGGAGCAGGAATTTATGCATTCTTTAATCGTTTGTTGATTCCTACAGGACTGCATCACGCAATTAATTCGGTGTTTTGGTTTGATGTGGCAGGTATCGATGATATCGGCAAGTTTTGGGGAACGATCGACGGCGGTGTTATGGGACAGACAGGAATGTATCAGGCAGGCTTTTTCCCGATTATGATGTTCGGTCTGCCTGCAGCTGCATTGGCGATGATTCATTGTGCCCGCCCGCAAAAGAAAAAGCAGGTAGCGGCGGTTTTATTATCGGCAGCCTTTGCTTCATTTTTGACCGGTGTTACCGAACCGATTGAATTCTCATTTATGTTTGTCGCACCATGGCTTTATGTGGTGCATGCGCTGCTTACCGGATTGTTTGTATTTCTTGCGGCAAGCTTTCAATGGCTGGCGGGCTTTGGCTTTTCAGCCGGCCTGATTGACTATGTGCTCAGCATCAGGGCACCGTTCTCCATGAATATCTTTATGCTGCTGCCGATGGGCATTATCTGCGGAATCATTTATTATATGTTGTTTCGCTTTATGATTCTTCGTTATAATCTGTTGACCCCGGGACGTGAGGGCGATGAGGATATCGTGATTGAGGTGCCGAGCGACCCTACGATTCTGATCACTGATAAAAACTATGATGAATTGGCAATCCTTTATGTAGAAGCACTCGGCGGTATTTCCAATATCCTTGCGGTCGATAACTGTATCACTCGCCTTCGCATTGAATTGAAGGACATGAGCCTGTTGAATGAACAAAGGATTTTAGCTACCGGTATCGGCGGTATCGTAAAAAGCGGCAAGAACAGTATTCAAATTATTATCGGCCCACAGGTAGATGCGATCATGAATTCATTAAACGATATATTGAGATAGGAGGGGCATTGTGATTATATTAAAGGTCTTTAATAACAATAGTGTCGTTGCTTTGTCCGATGATCGTCAGGACGTAATTGTGACAGGATCGGGAGTCGGCTTTCATAAAAAGCCCGGCGATCTTGTGGATGAGCGTAAAATCGAAAGACAGTATGTGTTTCAAGATGAACATAAAAAGCGCTTTGAGCAATTATTGTCTGATATATCCAATGTATGCTTTGAAATAACCGACTGGATCGTTAAAAGGGCAACAAAAGAATTAAAAAAGGATTTCAGCAGTGAAATCTTTATCGCTATCAGCGATCATATTTCTTATGCGATGAAGCGGAAAAGTGAGGGTATCTATTTACCGAACATTATTCTGAATGAAACAAAGGTGCTTTATGAGGATGAATATAAGATTGGTTTATTGGCTTTAGAGTATATAAAAAAGCGTACCGGAATCAGCCTTGAAATTGATGAAGCAGGCTATATCGCTTTACACTTGGCAAACTTTGCGGTTGCGAATCAGGATAATAATGCGGTAAAAATCGTATCCTTTACAAAAGAGGTCATCGATGTGATTCAGAGTACGATGAATAAACAGCTCGGGGAAAATACGCTTGCGTATGCGCGTATTTCGATTCATTTAAAATATTTATCGGAGCGTATTTTCAGAAATGAAAAGGTACAGCTCGAGGATACGACCTATGACATTCGCTCGATGCTGAAAACGGATCCGCGGATGTCCATGTGTATCAATCGTATCGTAAGGCTGATTAAGCAGCGATATGATTATGAGCTGTCTCCTGATGAACAGACGTATCTTTGTATTCATATCAAGCGTAATGTAACAACGAATCAAGAATAGTTAAAAAGCAGTAAGCGGGCTTGTGCTTTTTCAATGTAAGCCGAGGCACTGCTTTTTTTATGAGAGATCCTGATTTTACATCAGTGAAAGTATTATTCGTTTAGTCTTTACAAACCGATTTGTTAGTTATCAAGAAATATGGTACATCTTATTTATGACACTTCGGGAATCATAATGCAAAAATCATAAAATTTTAATAGAAAATACTTGCATATCATAAAAATCAGCGTTATAATTAAATTGTAAGATTTGTTACTATTTAATTAGGCAAGATCAGATAGCGTTTTCATACGGCTGTTTGATCTTTTTGTTAGACAAAAAGGAGGGCAGGAATGAAAAATTAAATAGAACAAGGAGATCGAAAAGGAAAGGAGTGAAAAGATTCAAAGTCTTTTCAACAGTGATTATGAAAAAATCAATGAAAACACTTTTGCATTTATGTATTATTTTCTGCTTACTGCTGAGTAATTGTCTGACTCTTATCTCGGCAGCGGAATTAAAGCCATGGGAAAAGCCGATCAATCTGGCATTGAATAAAACGGCGACAGCGTCTACGCAATACAGTGCAAGTCTTGCGCCGTCCTACGCAGTTGACGGTGGTGTAGGTAAGACGAGTCGATGGTCTTCTGATTATAAAAATAACGGACTGGACGCCGACGGTAATATTATACCGCAATGGATCAAGGTGGATTTAGGAGCGGCCTATCATATTGACGAGATTCTTGTCAATTTTGAAGCTTCCTATGCACAGGAATTTACAATTTCAGGCTCCTTAGACGACAGTGATTACTTTGTGATTCGGGAAGTGAATGATGGAACAAAGGACGAAAATCACTATACGGATTTGGGCGGTAAGGAAGCCAGATATATCAAATTAGATTTAAAGAGTCGCCCGTATACCGGAAAATGGTATGGCTTTTGTATTTATGAAATTGAAGTGTATGATCATACACAAACAGAAAATATTGAAATGAGTGCGCAAAGCTGGGTAGATTATGTAGAAAGCATTTCACCGACAATGAGTGAAGACGGCACAAAAATAATTCTTCCTGAATTAGAATCGGAAAAATATGAGGTTGTGCTGTATGGCAGTGATAATCAACAGGTCGTTACATCGGATGGCAGGATCATCGAACCGCTTCAGGATATGAAGGTTCATCTGTTATATAAGGTACAAAACAAAACTGACGCTGATGACTTTGCGATTGCCTCAAAGGATGCACAAATCATTATTCCGGGTACTTATCAAGCTGAAGCACAGGATAATTCAAAACCGAATGTGCTGCCCGGTTTAAGAGAATGGAAAGGCGCAAAGGGATACTTTACGTTAAATAATAATTCAAAGCTGATTGTGCAGGATACAGCCTTAATGGAAACAGCGAAAACGATTCAGACTTATTTTTCAGAAATGCTGGGCAAGAAGATTGAAATATCCGATACTGCACCGAAAACAGGTGATATCGTACTCACAAAGAATACTTCAAAAGCAGAACTGGGAAATGAAGGATATTTGTTGAATATAGGAGATGTTGTTGAGATTACAGCGCCTGATTCTCTCGGTATTCTGTATGGCGGTGCCTCGATTACGCAGATTCTTTATCAAAACCCGAAAGAATTAAAAATACCGAAAGGATTAGCTCGCGATTATCCGAAATATGAAGTACGAAGCGGAATGATCGATGTCGGACGTGTGTATATACCGCTAGAATATTTAGAGGAAATTACATTATACATGTCTTGGTTTAAGATGAATGAGGTTCAGGTTCATATTAATGATTATTGGGGCTCTTCAGGTTACAGTGCTTTTCGCTTAGAGAGTGAACGTTATCCTGAAATTATCGCGAGTGATGGCTATTATACGAAGGAAGCTTATAAGGCATATCAAAAAAAGGCAGCTAAATACGGGGTTGATGTAATTACTGAAATTGATACACCGTATCATGCAGAGAGCTTCCGCAATATCGACGGTGTAAAAATGCTGAAAAAAGGAGCTTTGGATATTCGCGATCCTTATTCTTATACAGTAATAGAGAATTTGATCGATGAATATTTAGATGGCGATGATCCTGTGATTATCAGTGATAATTTTCATATTGGAACGGATGAATATGATCAGAATTATGCCGAGGAAATGCGTGCATGGACCGATCATTTCATTAAATATGTGAATGCTAAAGGCAAGAAAGCGAGATTATGGGGATCACTGGGGGGAGGAACGGCGAGTGAAGGCTTTGTCGGTTCTACTCCTGTTTCATCAGAGGCAACCATGAATATTTGGGCTCCGTATTGGTCTGATGTCAAGGAAATGTACAAAGCCGGCTATGATATTATCAATACATGCGGAGGATGGCTTTATATCGTTCCGGGCGGCAATGCCGGTTATTTAGATCGTTTGGATATCCAAGCCCTGTATGATACCTTTGATGTTTATAACTTTGAACCGAATCGTAAGGTCGGCAACGGAAGCGCGGTAATGCCGATTGCACATCCGCAAACGAAGGGTGCGGAATTTGCGCTTTGGAATGATAATACTTCATTTAATATCGGATATTCTGAATTTGATTTATTTGATCGTGTAAAGGATGCGATCATGATTACTTCTGAAAAAACATGGTATGGAGAAAAAACGGACGGTCAGACCTCAAATGAGTTTATGGAGCGAGTAAATGCACTTTCAAATCAAGTGCCGCTTGTGAATCCGAATCGCTATGTAGCTTCTGAGAATGAAGTAATTGCAGAATATGATGCGAAGCATGTGAAAAATAATCAGCTTACAGATCAATCGTTAAATCATTATAATGCGACTCTGCATGGAGCACAGTTGTCGGATGATGCAATTCACTTCCGATCAGATGCGTATATGACATTACCGATGAAAAGCATCGGATATCCATATACGATATCTATGGATGTAAATATCCATGATTATGATTCCGACAGTGTTCTTTTCCAAGGAGAAGACGGTACCTTTTATGCTGATATCGATGGCAGCGGTAAGGTTGGATATGAAAGACTTCACGGCCGTTATACCTTTGATTACAGTCTGCCGAAAAATAAAGATTTGAATATGATGCTTGTTTGCGACAGTGAAGATTTATATCTCTATATCAACGGCGTGTTAGTTTCAAACGGTGAATTGATAGAGAAACCGATCAAAGAGAAGGAACAACGAAGCTCTACATTTATTTTGCCGTGTGAAACGATACTGAAAAACTTAGACGCAGAGCTAAAGCATATGAAAATTTATAATTATGCGATGAGTAAGAGTGAAATTGCCGATGCTTATCAGATAAGCGGCTATCGAGAGAATCTCGCTTTAAATAAACCGGTAGAGGCTTCCGGTAGCGCTTCCGGCTTACTGCCGTCAATGGCAGTCGACGGAGATCATAACACGCGTTGGGGCTCAGCTTATATCAACGGTGTAGAAAAGCCGGAATGGCTGGTAATTGATTTAGAAGATGTATATCAAATTGATGAAATACAAATCAGTTGGGAAGCGGCATATGCCAGCGGCTATACAATTCAAGGCTCTTTGGATAATGAAAACTATTTTGATATCAAAACAATTACCGATGGTAAGGGCGGACTTGATGTTGTAAAGGAGCTCGGTGATCATGAGGTAAGATATGTAAAGCTGGCCTTGACAACACAGGGACGTGAGGATAAAAAATACGGCTTCTCCATATGGGATATCGTTATTTATGAAAATCCAAATACACAGGCGAAAAATAAGGTTACAGATGCGCTTCAGCAGCTGGAGACCTATGTTCCCGGTTATGAGGCGGGAAATTTACCTTTTGATCTTTATCAGGAGTGGAAGGCATTGTTTGAATCCTATTATCAATTAGCAGATGAAGGAAAGCTGAATGAATTTTTAAAGGTACAATTAATAACTGATATTGTAAAAAAGATGGCTGATTTAGAAAGCAAGGTATTAAAAGAGTCCTTGGTTCAAAAGAGTGCATTAAGAGCCGCTTATTCTGAGGCAATCAAATTGAAGGAAAATAGCTACACACCGGAAACGTATAAGGGGCTTCCTGAGTTAATTGAAAAGGCTAAAAAGGTCATAGATGATCCGGCATCTACACAAGAAACCATTGATGCAGCATTGAAAGAGCTTCAGGCAGGAATGGTTGCATTGCTGCCGATCTCAAGAGTTATTAAAAACGGAAATGTTCAGATAGTGGGAAATATCGCCGATGATGTCGTATTAAAGGTCAAGGAAATCAAAAATATCGATATTACAAATCACGAATTAAAGGGATATGAACTTGCGGAGGCTTATGATATTACATTGTATCGCAATAATAAACCTTATCAGCCAAAGCGTCCGATCACGGTTACAATTCAGACGAATAAGGATTATAAGAATGTCAATCATCGGTTTGTATATGTGAATAAGAACGGCATCGCAGAAGCAATTACATATACCTATAAGGATAAAACAGTTTCATTTACTGCGAATCATTTATCTAAGTATGCCTTATTAACCAAGAAAATAGGTTCTATGGATACAATAAAACCAAATCCGATTCATCCTAATGAAACAATCAAGCCGAATCATCCGATGATTACTGATAACATAATTGCGACGCCGAACACCGGGGACAGTACAATGTTGATTGGTTATGCATGGATCACTCTTTGTGCAGGTATTGTCGTATTGTTTGCGTATAAGAAACTCAACAAAGGAACAGTTCAATAAGCAGGTGAAACAGGCTTAAGCGTTATTTAAAAGCAAGTAAATTATTAATTAAGGCTTCTGTCATAATAAAACAAAAAAAGCAGTGTTGATATGCAGGCTGATAACAGGCTTTATTATCAAAGCTGCTTTTCTATGCGTTTAATGAAATGAAAACTGTGGTAACGGCGGGAAGTAATCATAAAAAAGATGATACAATATCGCATCATCTTTATAATCTTTTTACTCGTCTAATAAGTGCTGAGCTACACTCCAATCAATACTCGGCAGGTTGTGCTGCATAACCTCTGAGGTCTGTTTTTTCTTATTGCTGAATTTAACGAAGCAAACAATAAACCAAACCGCTGCGACCGCAAAGCAAGCTGCCGCAATACCGAGTGAGACCAGCTCCTTGTTTTCTGCATCAGACACAAAATAACAAGCGACTCCGGCAATGATACCGGCAATCACGATCACAACCGGCCATGTGAACATTTCCTTTTTGGCATTGCTGACTGCCCATGACTGCGGCTTATGACAATGCGGACACTCGTCCTTGAAGGCCTTCACAAAGATTTGTTTCTCGGTTGCGTTCGTATGCGCCTTCTTTACTGCCTGCACCAAATATTTGTGTGCCAGATTGTCGAGCCTCTCTTGATTTGACTCACTCAAATTTCTAAAACTGCTGTTGACCTCCGCCTGATCACCGACAATCGTTGCCTGCAATGTTCCGCTCTCCTTCATACATTGCTCGCAGCAAAATGAATAGGGAATGTCATAAGATTCCCGCTTCGTGTGTTTGTAATACGTACTCATATTCTTTATTCCTCCCAAAGCAATTATTGCTTTTAAACACGTGCTTATTATAGTGCACAATTTTTTATAAGTCAATATTGATACCGAGAGCCTAAAGTATGATATCTGTTATGAATTTCCTTCGTGCTGTCTGTTAAGGCAGAAACTTCAGTTTGACAGCATGTTTCCACTTCTGTAAAAAGTCAAAAAACAAAATAAAATCGAAAACGTTTGCATAGGCTGTAGAATTAAGCTATAATAAGGATGTAAAACTTGTTACTATTCAATTAGGCAAGATTGAAAACGTATTTCATGCGCTTTCGATCTTGTTTTTTTGTGTAGGGAAAGGAGGCTGTCAGCATAATAAAAAGAAGCACATAAAATAAATGTAGAAACGGACGATTTAATAAAAAAACATCTCCAAAAGCAGACTATTATAGACAGAAATTTATACGGTTTATATCTGATATTTTTTGAAATAAAACATATACTTTTATGCCTCAGACAGCACTCTCTTTTTGTCTACATTTATGCACGCAGAAGAATCAAAATGTTTAGTCAAAGTACATGAAAAGAGAGGAGTATCAGAATGAAAGAAAATCGAATCGTAAAAGCCCTGATTACAAGCTTTTTAATTATCACACAGCTTTTTCAATATCCGATTTATGCGAAGGCGGCCGATGAATATGAAAATATCGCACTGAATAAAACAGTGACAGCCAGTCAGGCAACAAGCGGAAATGAAGGGGCTAAGGCAGTAGACGGCTTAGAAAATACGAAATGGGAAAGCAATCAAATTGCATCTAAACCGACATTGATATTGGATCTCGGTGAGGAAACAACATTTGAAACGATCAATCTGAAATGGAGCGAACAGTTTGCGTTTCGCTATAAGCTCTATTCAGCAAAATCCAATCAAGTATACAGCGAAGTCTTATTCCATGAGGAAGGTACCGGCGGTGTAGAGGAATGGGACATGAGTGATAAAACACCGGCACGCTATATCAAGCTGGAACTGATAGAAGCGAAAAACGGTGAAACAGTCATCGGATTGAATGAGCTTCAGGTGTTAAGAAAAAAACAGCCGGAGAGCGAATTAAAAAACATCGCTTTAAATAAGCCGGCATTTGCATCGGCAAATGAAGCCAACCTTGATCGCTTGGGACCGAAGGGAGCCTTTGACGGAAATCTTACCGATAAAACAAACGGCAGATGGTCCAGCGGCAATATTGAAAAAAATCCGCAATGGATTTATGTAGACTTAGAAGAAGCGGCAACCTTTGCCTCGATTCATATCCTGTGGGAGGATGCTTATGCGACTGAGTATGTGTTAGAGTATTCCAATGATACAGCGGATACTAAAACATGGACCAATATCCTTACGGTAGACAACGGACAGGGCGGCTGGGAAAAGCACAAGTTTGAGCCGATTACCGCACGCTTTGTACGTCTGTATGCGACCAAAAGCAACGGTGTCGGAAGTGCGAAGCCGATATCGATCATGGAAATGGAAATTTATGAGGGCGTTGACAACAGACTTACGGTAGATGATGTCGCAAAGGATTTTGAAATTGAACCGATTACGACACAGATGCAGAAAATGCCTGTTTACAGCTATGACAACAACAATATTACAGCGGAGATATTCTGCAGCGATACCGATGTCGTGGTAGAGGATAACGGTACGATTCATACACCGTTGGTAGATAAAGAGGTATTGGTTACTTATATCATCAAGGATAAGCGAAATGATGAAACAAAGGAAATGCGTAATATTCCGGTTGTGATACCCGGTCGTTATGTACAATCGACAAGTGATAACACAGCACCGATCGTCGTACCTTCGATTCAGGAATGGAAGGGCGCAAGCGGATCCTTTCAGCTTACCGAAGCATCACGTATTGCGGTCGCAGACAACAGCTTGAAAAAAGCGGCGGAAATCACACAGGCGGATATTGCCGATTTATTCGGCTTAAAGCTATCTGTTACAAGCGATACGCCGAAGAGCGGTGATATCGTCCTGACAATGCAAAACAGTGATGCGACAATCGGTGAACAGGGCTATACCTTAGAAATCGACGATGTGCTCACAATCAGAGGAAATGCTTATCAGGGGGTATTCTTCGGGACAAGAAGTGTGCTTCAGGCATTACAGGCATCTGATCAGCTTACGATTGCGAAGGGAACGGCACGAGACTATACGAAGTACCAATATCGTAAATTTATGCTGGATGTCGCACGAAAGTATATACCGATGTGGTATTTAGAGGATTTTGTAAAATACGCATCATGGTTTAAATTTACCGATATTCAAATTCATTTGAACGATACCTCTTATAACGGTCATTCACGCTTCCGTATCGAATCTGATATCGAAGGATTGACAGCGACGGACGGCTACTATACAAAAGCGGAATATCGTGATTTCCAATACTATGCACAGGATTACGGAATCAATATCATATCCGAGTTTGATACACCGGCGCATTCTCAGGTGTTTATCGACAACAATCCTGAGCTTGGCTTTGATGCGACACATTTGGATATTCGCTTGACCTCAGATAAAAAAGACAGCGTTTATCAATTTATCGCCGATCTGTATGAGGAATACTTAGGCGGAGATAATCCGGTATTCATCAGTGATGCGTTTAATGTCGGCTTAGATGAATTCAATAAAAACTATCAAGAGGATATGACACAATACACGAAATACGTCATGGAGCTTGTGCATGATAAATACGGTAAGATTCCGATGGCATGGGCGTCTATGGGCTGTGTGGATTCCGCAACGACAAAAATTCCCGATTATCCGATAATGGACGCATGGGCAAACTATGCCATCAGCTTAAAATCCTTATTTGATCAAGACTATTTGTTGATCAACGCGACAAATAAATACGGATATTTGGTTCCGGGAGGTAATAACGGCTATCCGGACTTTGCGAAAGAGGAGGAAATGTACAACAATCTCAGTGCCGGCAAATTCAGGGATAAAAACAATGCCGGTATCGATGTCGCAGAAGGCCATCCCAAGGTAGTCGGCGGTTCTGTTTCCTTATGGAATGACCGCGGTATCTTTAACGGTATTTCCGTATATGATGTGTTCGCAAGAACCCAAAGCATCGTTCCGATCTATGCCCAAGCCTTCTGGTACGGCAAGGATAACGATTTATCGTTTGACGGCTTTAAGGAGCGTATTGATTCTGTAGGGATCGGTGCCAATATTACTGCCGATAAAACGATTGAATCACAGGATGAACTTGTTTATGATTTTGATATGGAAAATACCGAGGTTGAAAACGATAAGCTGATATTAAAGGATAACTCGTTAAATCAATATGATGCACAGGCAGTAAATGCACAGGTTGAGGAAAGTGATACAGGCAGTGTATTGAGATTACACGGGGACGGTTATATCCAGATGCAGCACAGTGCGCTGAAGTGGCCGTATACAGTTGTGTTTGATATCACGATCGATGAAAATCAAAGCGGTGATATTACATTGTTTGAGGAAACAATGCCGTCAGAAAAATGTAATGAGTGGATCAATACAAATTATCAGACAAGACGTATTTATCTGAAAGAAACAGATAATGAATATCAGCTGATGTATGATCGTGATAATTATCATTATGAGCATACGGTAGTATTGGAAAAGGGCAAAACCTATCAGCTTGCCTTTACCTCAGATTATAAATATACCAATGTATATATAAAAGGAAATAAGGAATCTACGTTAAACGGGCCGGTTCTGACAAACAGCGGCAATAAGTGGGCCGATTCTGCATCTGTTTATTTACCGTTACAGAAAATCGGTGAAAATCTTGACGGAACCTTAGATAATATCAAGGTGTATAATCGATTATTGACACAGGAAGAAATCAAGGCCTTGTATGATGCGGAAATCAATCTTGAGCATGAGAATATCGCATTGAATAAGGAAGCCTCTGCATCAAGCTATTATGCGGATTATCAAACACCGAATAAAGCGTTTGACGGCATTGTCAATAAGAGTGATGCAGGGCCTCAACAATCACGCTGGGCTTCTCAAAGAACACACAATGAATGGATTCAGGTGGATTTAGGAAAACCATATAAGGTTGATGAAATCAAAATCACATGGGAGGATGCTTACGGTGTCAACTATAAGCTGTTGGGTTCTTTGAACGGGAATGATTGGTTTGAAATTAAGAATGTGCAGAACGGCAGCGGCGGTGTCGATGATTTTACCGCTCTCGGTGATATTGAAACGCGCTTTATTAAGCTTGTCGGAACAAAGGCGGCGAATAATGCGAAGTAC
This sequence comes from Erysipelotrichales bacterium, assembly GCA_910576855.1. GTDB lineage: Bacteria > Bacillota_I > Bacilli_A > Erysipelotrichales > Erysipelotrichaceae > C-19. The sequence goes on along the minus strand of CAJTJP010000006.1, from coordinate 78,105 downwards.
GGCTATTCGATTTATGAAATTGAAGTGTATGAAAGCGCAAAGGAAAATTTAATCAGAACGATCAATGAGCTTGAGGAAAGTATTCAAGGGCTCAATGTCGGAAGCTGGCAGGGACAGATCAAAGAGGAAGCCTATCTGGATTTTGTGAAGCTGTTGGAAAGTGAAAGGGCAGAAGCACAGGCAAAGGATTCGATCAGCGAGGATGAATTGAGAACTGAGAAAGAGTTTTTGGCTCAGGAGCTGACAAAGCTGAAAAAACAAATCGTGAGGATTGATAAAACTGTTTTACAAGCGGCACTTGAACAGGCAAATGAAAAGATAACCGCAGGCTTTGATGAAACGACATGTACGACAAGCAGCTGGGAGAAGTTTGAACAGGTGAAGCAGGCGGCAGAGGAAGCATTGAATAAAAAAGAAATTACTCAGGTGCAGATTGATGAAATCGCAGCGGCATTGGAAGCAGCTGTGAAAGGCTTGAAGCTGCATGCTTCGACAAGTGATTTTGAACAGCTGAAACAATTGGTCGATGTGTTGACGGCTTCAAGCTTACCGAAGCATATCAAAGATGCAGCAGAGGCCGATATGAACGAGGCACAAGCATTGTTGAAACTCGGCAATAAGGAAGCAACTGCACAAGCGGTCAAGGACAGTGTTCGTAAGCTGGAATTGTTTAAGCAATGGGTGAACAGCTATGAAAGTTTAAAAACAGTAATTTCCAAGGCGGAGAAGCTTAAGGAAAGCGAGTATACAGAAGCAAGCTGGGACAAATTCAGCGCTGTGCTGAAAAATGCCGAGATAATTTTGAATGATGAAGCATCGGGAAATGATGTGTTGAAAGAGGCAATGACAAAGCTTAATGATGCGATTGACAGGCTTGTTAAAAAGGATACGAGTACTAAGCCTGAGCCTGATGACCCGATCAAACCGAATGAGCCGTTAAAGCCGGGCTATATCAATCAAATCGTCAATCACACCAATAATGTAATTGCGCAGGGAGTATTCCCTGAAAATGTACAGCTGATGGTTGAGAATATGACTGAATCGGCTAAGGCTGAAATCATCGCATCCATCGTGAATAAGGGTGAAGTATCAAAATTCAAGTTTGAAAGAATTCTTGATATCTATATGTTGAGAGACGGTTCTGTATTTACACCGAATTCAAGCTTTACGATCAAAATCAAATTAGATGAGGAATTAATGGCAAAGCGTTATTTGGGTATCGTTTATATCTCTGATGAGGGAAAAGCAGAGATGATGCCGTCAAAGACAGAAAACGGTTATATCACCTTTAAAACAACTCATAACTCTTATTATGCGATCGTATCAAGCGACAATCCGATCGTGAATACGGCAACACAGCCGAGTGCGGCAAGCAGTGCAGGTGCATTTATTCTGCTTGGTGCAGTGCTGCTTCTTTTCACAAGAAAAGCGGCGAAGGCAAATAAGCAATACTAAGAGCAATTAATAAGAAATAACTTAAATGCAGCAGATGAAGGTCTGCTGCTTTTGCGTGAGTAAGTATGATAAAGCTGCTTGATTGATACAGTTCTGACAGCTTTCCTTTCTATATCAGCTATAAATTCTATTTCCCAAAAATGAAAAAATATTGATTTTGGGAAATAGGAATGCTTAAAGGGAACGGATTAGTGTACAAATGCTTTATTGTCTGTCGCCCGAGAAAGGTAAAAAAGATAGTAAGCATCGCTCATTAACGCCTTTAAAAATGCTCAAATCTAGTGTTGACCCCTTAATTAAAAGAAAATGAAAAAAAGATTGCAATTTCATTCAATTCATTATAAACTATATAGGCGCACGTTTTTGTGTGCTTTTGAGATTGCGTGGGAGAGCTCGCAATGGCTCGTACCACTGCATAAGACAACAAATATAGGAGGTGTGTCTTGTGAGTAAGAAAGTTGCAAAGGTTTGTAAACTTCAGTTCCCTGCAGGGGGCGCAAAACCGGGACCGGCACTTGCATCCGCAGGAATCAACATGCCGCAGTTCTGTTCCGCATTTAACGATGCGACAAGAGATCGCGGCGGTGATTTAGTACCGGTCATTATTACTGCATACGAAGACAAGAGCTTTGACTTCGTATTAAAAACGACACCGGCAGCCATTATGATCAAAAAGGCAGCAGGTATCGCTAAGGCATCCAGTAATCAGAAGGAAATTTCCGGAAAGATTACAGCGGATCAGCTGCGTGAAATCGCAGAATACAAAATGCCGGACTTAAATGCCAACGATGTGGAATCAGCAATGCGTATCATTGCCGGTACAGCACGTAACATGGGCGTTGAAGTAGAAGGCTTTGAATAAGAAAGGACGGAAAACGAAATGGCAAAAGTAGGAAAAAAATACGCTGAAGCTGCGAAAAAAGTAGACCGTACCAAGACTTATTCGGTTGAAGAAGCAATCAAGCTGGCAAAGGAAACAAATTGTGCGAAATTTGACGCATCTGTAGAAGTAAGCTTCCGCTTAAATGTCGATCCACGTCATGCGGATCAGCAAATCCGCGGCGCAATGGTATTGCCGCACGGTACCGGACGTACACAGCGCGTTTGTGTAGTCGCTCAGGGACCTCAGGAAGAAGAGGCTAAAAACGCAGGTGCAGATCATGTAGGAGGAAAAGAGCTTTTAGATCAAATCGCTAAGGGCTGGTTTGAATTCGACGTTATCGTCGCAACTCCGAACATGATGGGTGAATTAGGTAAATTAGGTCGTGTATTAGGACCTAAGGGCTTAATGCCGAATCCGAAAACCGGAACCGTTACAATGGATGTAGCGAAAGCGGTTGAGGATATCAAAAAAGGTAAGGTAGAATACCGTGTAGACAAAGAAGGAAATATCAACCTGATGATCGGAAAGGTAAGCTTTGAGGATCAGCAGCTGGTAGAAAACTTCAATGCCATCTACAATACGATTGCGAAGGCTCGTCCGGCAGCCGTAAAAGGTGTCTACATGAAAAATGTTGTAGTTTCTACAACAATGGGTCCGGGAATCCGCGTTTCTAAAGACTGATTGTCTTGACAATTTCCGAGACTTCACTTACAATAGTACAGTAAATGATATACCATAGACAGTAACGGTCCTTCGGACTTAATCATGTTACCGAGGTAGAAAGTAAACATATCAGCTTTCGTCCGCGCTTTCGTCTATGAGTGCGGACGTTTCTTATATTACCTTCAGGTATATTATTACAGAAAACAGGAGGTGTAAAAATGAACGAGGCTATCATCAACGGCAAAAAAGCGGTCGTAACCGAAATCGCCGAAAAGATGAAAAATGCACAATCAACCGTAGTAGTTGAATACCGCGGTTTAACTGTTGCCGAGATCACAAAGCTGCGTCGCGAGCTGCGCGCAGAAAACGTAGACTTCAAGGTTTACAAGAACTCATTGGCACAGCGTGCGGCAGTAGAGGCAGGAGCCGACGATTTGGCAAAGGATTTAATCGGTCCTAACGCCATCGCATTCGGTGACGATGCCGTAGCACCGGCACGTGTACTTGCGAAATTCGCAAAGGATCACGAAGCATTGGTGTTGAAAAGCGGTATTGTAGAAGGCAAGGTCGTAGCACTGGATACGATTCAAAAGCTGGCAACATTACCGAACCGCGAAGGCATGATCGCGAAATTCATGGGTTGTCTGCAGTCACCGGTACGCAAATTTGCTTGTGCCCTTAATGCAGTAAAAGAACAAAAAGAAAGCGCGGAAGCGTAATAAAGCTAATAGGAGGAAAATAAAATGGCTAAATTAACAAAGGACGATATCTTAGCTTACTTAGAAGAAGCTACTATCTTAGAACTGAATGATGTAATTGAAGCAATCGAAGAAAAATTCGGTGTTTCTGCGGCAGCACCTGTTGCCGTTGCCGCTGCTGCTGATGCAGGCGCAGCTGCAGGACCTAGCGAAGTAACTGTTACATTAACTGATGTCGGCGGAACTAAGGTTGCCGTTATCAAGGCAGTACGTGAAATCACAGGCTTAGGCTTAGTTGATGCAAAGGGCTTAGTTGACAAGACTCCGAGCGTAATCAAGGAAAACATCAAGCCTGAAGAAGCAGAAGAAATCAAGGCTAAGTTAACTGAAGCAGGCGCAACTGTAGAAGTTAAATAATAACTGCTTAAAAATAATGAACACACAAAAACCCTGAAAAGGGTTTTTGTCTTTCCGAAAGGCGGTGATGTCGTGAACAATCATTATTTTACCGATAATCGTCATTTGCCCAATGATCGAAAGGAGCTGTCCTTTCAATATCAAGGTGTAGCATTGCGATTCATCAGCGATAACGGCGTATTTTCCAAAAGTGCTGTGGATTACGGTTCCAAAGTGCTGTTGGAAGCGCTCGGCGAACATGAGGCACAGCTTCAAACGGATATTTTGGATGTCGGCTGCGGCTACGGTGTGTTAGGCCTCAGCATCAAAAAGGCCTATCCCGATAAGCGTGTCACAATGCTTGATATCAATCCGCGCGCAGTTGAGCTGACAGAGCTGAATGCAAGAAACAATCAGTGTGATGTAACGGTGCATGTATCCGATGCTTATGAAGAGGTTGAAAATGAATGCTTCAGTGATATCATCACCAATCCGCCGATCCGTACCGGCAAAAAAGTCATCTATCCGATCTTTGCGAACGCGTATCAACATCTTTATCCTCAGGGAATACTGTGGGTCGTAATACGTAAAGCGCAAGGAGCCGAAAGCGCTAAAAAATATATCGAATCCGTATTCGGAAACTGTGAAATCATCAAAAAGGATAAGGGTTATTGCATATTAAGAGCGCAAAAGCTTGAAATCGAGAAGCAGAAGTAAGTGATTTATTACGAAACAAGATAATTTGACAGTATATGAGAATCGGCTGTGCGATAATAAAATCGGAAGCACAGCTGATTTTTTTGCTTGGTCGACTTTCCTATGTTCATAAGGGAAAAGAAAACTGTTTTATCATAGAAACAAGTAAAAATGTGCGATGTCATGTACAACACTTAAAAAGTGGCAAAAAAAGGCAAAAAAAGATTGACAACTTGACTATCTGTTGCTATTATAATAAATTGCATAATACTAAAAATTAAAATGGCATATCTTGCCCTAATTTTAGTGTCAGAAACATGTAGAAAGGATGGCATACATGGACAAAAAACAGCCTTATCGTATTGTCGCCTCCGGTAAAAAGGCAGAGCGTCGGGACTATTCAAAGGTAAGCGGACATCTGGATTTACCTAATCTGGTAGAGATTCAGACGAATTCGTTTGAATGGTTCAAAAATGAAGGAATCGCAGAGGTATTTAATGAAATATATCCGATTTCAAACTATGGTGGAAACATCAGACTGAAATTCATTGATTATGAATTCGGTGAACCGAAATATACAGCTGAGCAGTCGCAGTATCGGGAATGTAACTTTGCGGCTCCTTTAAAGGCCCGCATGGAATTAGAGATAACCGATAATCAAACCGGCGAGGTCATGAATAAATGGGAGGATGTATTCTTAGGCGATTTCCCGTTGATGACCGAAACAGGTACCTTTATTATTAACGGTGCCGAGCGTGTTATCGTATCACAGATCGTAAGATCGCCGGGTGCATATTTCTCAACCGGCTATGAAGAAAAAACAGGAAAGGATTCCTACGCATGTGAGTTGATTCCGAGCCGTGGTACTTGGCTGGAGTTCATGAGCGAATTAAAGAAAGCGACTACAGGTCGTCTTTTGAGCGTGAGCGTTGATCGTAAGCGTAAAATGCCGTCCTCAATTCTGTTTAAGGCATTGGGTATGTCTTTGGATATGGACCGCAGTGACGATCCTCAGGATATCACACAGATCAAAACGTTCCTTCGCGCACTCGGCAGAGAGGTCGTTGAGGATATTCCTACCGATGAGGAAAATCGCGATTTCATGAATCTGTATTTAACACTTTATGATACATTGTTCGGTAAATATGAGGAAGTTGAACATACCTTGTTAAGCGATAAGGTAAAAACGACTCAGGAAGCACTTCTTTCTATTTATGAAAATCAGCGTTCCGATGAAATTCCGACATTAGAGGGTTCCATCACTTTAATGAACGCGAAATTCTTTGATCCGCGCCGTTATGATTTAACAAAGGCGGGACGCTTTAAGCTACGCAAGAAATTAAATGCGATCAATCGTATTGAAAAGAATCGTTTGGCACAGGATATTTTAAATGCCGATGGCTCTGTATTTATGCAAAGCGGAACGAAAATCAATCGTGATGAACGCAATGCGCTTCGTGAAGCATTGGCTAAAGGTGTACATATGCGTGCGTTCCCGTTCAATCCGTTATTTGCACATCCTGATGCAGTTGTTGTAGATACTGCATATGAAACAGGCTTGGTCGGACGTGTATTGGCGCACGATACAGAATTAAAGGACACTACATTATATGAGGGTACTGTATTGACTGATACCGATGTAAAGGCATTGATGAAAGAAAGCGAAAAAGTCAGTGTACACGGCGGTGTTTACGCAGAGAAGGTACTGTTGACAAAGGAAAATGTCGGTGCCGTATTAAACTACGGACAGCGCATGTATGTATTAGGACGTATTACCGATGCAAGCGGAAACGATTTGCGTAATGATAACGGTGATCTGTATGCGGAAGGCTTTATCCCGCGCACGAAAAATAAACCGTTGACAGCACGTGCAGGGGAAGCTGTCAAGCAGGCGGTAGCTAACGGAAGCGAGCTTTATGCTTGGTTAGTTGGTGCGGCAATTCAAGAGGTTTATGTGCGTACCGAGGATGATGCAGTCGTTAAGGTTATGGGCAATGATCCGTTTGCGAATAAGCATACAATTACTATTTCCGATATCTATGCGCTGTATGCGTATAATCTGAATGTGATGGACGGTGTCGGTGATACCGATGATATCGATATGCTCGGTAATCGTCGTATCCGCTCTGTCGGTGAATTGATTCAAAATCAGTTCAGAATCGGTTTAAGCCGTATGGAGCGTGTCGTTAAGGAGCGTATGTCCATTGCGGATACCGCAACTTTGACACCGAAAAAATTAACAAACATTCGTCCGTTGACGGCTGCGATCAAGGAATTCTTCTCCTCTTCACAGCTTTCACAGTTCATGGATCAACAGAATCCGCTGGCGGAATTAACAAATAAGCGCCGTATTTCGGCATTAGGTCCGGGCGGCTTGACGCGTGATCGTGCCGGCTTTGAGGTTCGTGACGTTCACTCCTCTCACTACGGTCGTATTTGTCCGATTGAAACACCGGAGGGTCCGAATATCGGTTTGATTTCCAATTTGACCTCCTACGGTAAAATCAATGAATACGGCTTTATCCAAACTCCGTATCGCTTGGTAAACGCTGACGGTACGGTACAAGAAGAGGCAATCTATTTATCTGCCGATGAAGAAGCCGATTATGTGATTGCACAGGCGAATGAGGTCGTAGAAGGACGCTTGGTGAATGAACAGGTCGTTGCGCGTAAGGGCGGCGATACGATCATCGCAAAGCGTGAGGAAGTAGAATTGGCCGATGTCAGTCCGAAGCAGATCGTTTCGGTTGCGACAGCCTGCGTGCCGTTCTTGGAAAATGACGATGCCTCCCGTGCCTTGATGGGTGCCAACATGCAGCGTCAGGCAGTGCCGTTGTTGAACCCGCATTCACCGTATGTCGGAACCGGCATTGAATATAAAATCGCAAAGGACAGCGGTGCCGGAATCGTATCCAAAGGCGACGGTGTTGTTGAATATGTTGATTCTCAGCGTATCGTAATTGCGGAGGCTGAGGGAAATCGTGAATATAATATCCGTAAATTTGAGCGCTCCAATGCCGGAACCTCAATCAATCAGCGTCCAATCGTAAAAAAGGGTGAGCGAGTTGAAAAGGGCGATATCCTTGCGGACGGTCCTTCCATGGAAAAGGGCGAGCTGGCATTGGGACAAAATGTTACGATTGCCTATATGACATGGTACGGTTATAACTATGAGGATGCGATCATCATGTCTGAGCGTTTGGTACGTGATGATGTGTATACCTCTGTGCATATTGAGGAATACGATATTGATTGTCGTGAAACGAAACTCGGACCTGAGGAAATCACTCGTGATATTCCTAACGTATCCGAAAATGCGGTACGTAATTTGGACAGCCGCGGTATCATTATGGTCGGTGCCGAGGTTGCTGAGGGTGATATCCTTGTCGGTAAGGTAACACCGAAGGGACAATCCGAAATCTCTCCTGAGGAAAAGCTGTTGTTGGCAATTTTCGGAGAGAAATCACGTGAGGTTCGCGACAATTCCTTGAAGGTGCCGCACGGCGGTGCCGGTATCGTTCATTCGATCCGCGTCTTTAAACGCAGTGAGGGACATGAGCTGCCGCCGGGAGTAAACGAAACGATCAAGGTTTACATCGTTCAGAAGCGTAAGATTTCTGAGGGTGATAAGATGGCAGGACGTCACGGCAACAAGGGTGTCATCTCTAAGATTCTGCCGGTCGAGGATATGCCTTATATGCCAGATGGAACTCCGGTCGATATCATGTTGAATCCGTTCGGTGTGCCGTCTCGTATGAACATCGGACAGGTACTGGAGATTCACTTAGGCTATGCGGCCAAGCAGTTGGGCGTGAAGTTTGCGACTCCGGTATTCGACGGTATCAATAACGAAGAGCTTCGCCAAATCATGGAGGAAGCGAATATGACGAAGGATGGCAAGCAGGTGCTGTATGACGGACGTACCGGTGAGGCCTTCGATGAGCGTATCTCTGTCGGCGTTATGTATATGATCAAGCTGGCGCACATGGTTGACGATAAGCTGCATGCCCGTGCAACCGGACCGTACTCACTTGTAACTCAGCAGCCGTTAGGCGGAAAGGCGCAAAACGGCGGACAGCGTTTCGGTGAGATGGAGGTTTGGGCATTAGAGGCCTACGGTGCCGCTCATACACTGCAGGAAATATTAACGGTAAAATCCGATGATATCATGGGTCGTACCAAAACCTATGAAGCAATCATCAAGGGTAAAAATATTCCCGATCCGGGCATTCCGGAATCATTCCGCGTTTTGAAGCACGAGCTTCAAGCATTGGCAATCGATGTCAAGCTGTTGGACGAGGAAGGCAATGAAGTCGATCTGAAAAAAGGCGACGATGATGACAACAAGCCGCAGACCAATATCCAAAGCTTGAATCAAATGCAGGATGATGTTGATGAATCTGATTTAATGAATCTGGAAATCGAAGCCGAGGAGGAAGATGAGGAGATTGATCCGAACAACTCCGTCGACTTAGATAAGGATGAAAATGATGCACTTTCCTTCGTTGAGGAAATCGACGAGGAATTAGGTGATGATGAAGAAGTCTTGATTGAAGACTTTGACGAATTAGAAGAAGAGGAGGCGTAATACATGAGTGTAAACAATTTTGCCTCAATTCAGGTAAGCTTAGCCTCTCCCGAGCGCATCCATGAATGGAGCCACGGTGAGGTCAAGAAGCCCGAAACAATAAATTATCGTTCTCAAAAGCCGGAGCGTGACGGCTTGTTCTGCGAGCGCATTTTCGGTCCCAGCAAGGACTGGGAGTGCTATTGCGGAAAGTACAAAAAGGTACGCTATAAGGGCGTTGTCTGCGATCGCTGCGGTGTGGAAATCACAAAATCAAGTGTTCGTCGTGAACGCATGGGTCATATCGAATTAGCGGCTCCCGTTGCCCATATTTGGTATCTGCGCGGAATTCCGAGCCGTATGGCAATGCTTTTGGATGTTACACCGAAGCAGCTGGAGGAAGTCGTATACTTCGTATCTTGGATCGTAACCGATCCTAAGGATACCAAGCTTTCCTATAAACAAATTCTTTCCGAAAAGGAATATCGTGAAAATGTAGCGCTTTACGGACCGGGAACCTTTGTGGCACAAACCGGTGCCGAAGCTGCGAAAACACTGCTTGAGGAAATCAATTTGGATCAGGAATTTGCGAATATTCAGGAACAGTTGGAAAGCGCAAGCGGTGAAAAACGCAAAAAATTGATCAAGCGTTTGGATACGATCGAAGCGTTCCGCAATTCCGACAATAAGCCGGAATGGATGGTATTATCGGTAATTCCGGTAATTCCGCCTGATTTGCGTCCGATGCTGCAGCTTGACGGCGGTCGTTTTGCGACCAGTGATCTGAACGATTTATATCGTCGTGTTATCACCCGCAACAATCGTCTGAAAAAGCTGTTGGAGCTGGGAACACCGGCTATTATCGTACAGAATGAAAAACGTATGCTTCAGGAAGCGGTAGATGCACTGATTGATAACGGACGTCGTTCAAAACCAATTACCGGTGCCGGCGGACGTGCCTTAAAGTCACTGTCTCACTCCTTAAAGGGTAAGCAGGGTCGTTTCCGTCAAAACCTGTTAGGCAAGCGTGTCGACTTCTCAGGTCGTTCCGTTATTGCTGTAGGACCGGATTTGAAAATGTATCAGTGCGGTATTCCGCGTGAAATGGCAATACAGCTGTTTAAGCCGTTTGTGATTAACGAGATTGTCAATCGTGAAATCGCGTCCAATCCGAAAACGGCAGAAAAGCTGATCGATCGTCAGGATTCTCGTGTATGGGATATCGTTGAAGATGTCATCGATGGCTATCCGGTATTGATGAACCGTGCACCTACTCTGCATCGTTTGGGTATTCAGGCATTTAAGCCGAAGCTGGTGGAAGGACGTGCAATTCGTCTGCATCCGTTAGTATGTACCGCATTTAATGCCGACTTTGACGGTGACCAGATGGCGGTTCACGTACCGCTCGGCGAGGATGCGCGTGCCGAAGCATTGATTATGATGTTAGGCTCTAACAATATTTTGGGACCAAAAGACGGAAAACCGATCGTTACGCCTTCACAGGATATGGTCATGGGTAACTTCTATTTGACGATGGAAGAATCCGAAGCAGAATTCCGTAAGGAAGCAGATAAATATGAAGCGGTGGATTGTCCGCAGTCAGCCGCATTATGGAATACGTATGCAAACCATGAGGGTACTGTATACGGAAGCGTAGCCGAGGTACTGATGGCCTGCGATACAAAAGAGGTGCATCTGCATAACCGTATTGCGGTGCGTGCGAGTGCGCTGAAAAAGACAGGTTTCAGCGAGGAACAGAAAAATAAATACCTGTTGACTACTGTCGGTAAGGTAATATTCAACAGTATGTTCCCTGAGGATTTCCCGTACCTAAATGAGGTGTCAAAGGAAAACTTTGAGGCAACTCCGGATCGTTATTTCTTGGAAATGGGTCAAGATGTAAAACAGGCGATTGCCGAGCTGCCGATCGTTCCTGCATTCAAGAAAAAGGATTTGGGAAAAATCATCGGTGAAGTATTTAAACGCTACAGCACAGAAAAAACCTCACAGATTCTTGATGAGGTAAAGGATATGGGCTTCAAGTATTCTACTGTTGCCGGTATCACCGTATCACTTGCGGATATCGAAGTGGCACCGAATAAATATGAAATGGTCGAATACGGTAAACAAAAGGCGGAGCAGTTGAAAACACTGCGTGCCAAAGGTAAGCTGACGATGCAGGAATGGGAACGTCACCTAAACAAGCTTTGGGCTGATGTCAAGGACGAAATTGCCGATTCACTGCTGGCCTCCTTGGATCGTAAAAATCCAATCAATATGATGGCTCGCTCAGGAGCCCGCGGTAATACCTCTAACTTTACGCAGTTGGCCGGTATGCGTGGCTTGATGGCAAAGCCGTCACAATCTAAATCAGCGAAGGGCGGCTATGTCCCGTCTATCATCGAGGTTCCGATTTATTCCTGCTTCCGTGAGGGGCTGAACGTATCTGAGTTCTTTATCTCTACTCACGGTGTGCGTAAGGGTCTGACCGATACCGCTTTGAAAACAGCAGAATCCGGTTACTTGACTCGTCGTCTTGTCGATGTTGCACAGGATGTTATCGTTAAGCAGGAGGATTGTGGTACCGATCGCGGCTATTGGGTAGAACCGATTATCGACCGTAAGACAAATACGGTGATCGAAAGCTTATACGATCGCTTATGCGGACGTTACGCAAAGCAGACGGTTACCGATCCGAATACAGGTGAGATTCTGATTGAATCCGATCAGTTTATCAGTGATGAAATTGCGAAGCGCATTGAAGACAGCGGCATTGACGGTATGTATATCCGCTCTGCATTCACATGTAAATCTATTTACGGTGTATGTAAAAAATGCTACGGCCGTAATATGGCAACCGGCAAGGATGTTGAAGTCGGTGAAGCAGTCGGTATCATGGCGGCACAGTCAATCGGTGAGCCGGGTACTCAGCTGACCATGCGTACCTTCCATACCGGCGGTGTGGCAAGCGCAGACGGCGGCGATATCACTCAAGGTTTGCCGCGTGTCGAGGAGCTGTTTGAGGCTCGTTGTCCAAAGGGTGCGGCCGTCTTAGCACAGATCAGCGGTGAGATTACCGCAGTTGATACACTGGAAGGTGTGTCAGGCATGGAGGTCGTTATCACTAACGACAAGGAAAGCATTGCCCACAAGGTATTGCCGACTCAGGCAATCCGTTCTTGGATGAAGGTCGGAGCAATCGTTGAGGCCGGCGACAAGATCACCGAGGGTCAGGTCGATCCGAAGGAATTGCTGAAGGTTGCCGGTGTACGTCAGGTACAGAACTATATCTTGAAGGAAGTAAAAAAGGTTTACCAAAGCCAGGGTATTGAAATCAGCGATAAGCATATCGAGGTCATGATTCGTCAAATGCTGCGTAAGGTCGTAGTGCTTGAAGGCAATGATACGAAGCTGAATCCGGGTGTACAGATTTCTTTGACCGAAATCACAAAGATCAATCGTACAGCGTTATTGTCCGGCAAGCGTCCGGCAACCTTTAAGCCGGTGCTGTTAGGTATTTCTAAGGCTTCCGTAGAAACAGATTCCTTCTTATCGGCAGCTTCCTTCCAGGAAACGACTAAGGTTCTTACCGATGCGGCAATCAAAGCGAAGCGCGATCATTTGATCGGTTTGAAGGAAAATGTCATTATCGGTAAATTGATTCCGGCCGGAACAGGCAGTCTTGCCGATCGTCCGATGAATCATATCGTGAAGGAAAAGGCAGATGAGCTTCGTGCGAAGCGTGAGGAGCGCAATCGCAAAGAGGAGGAAGATGATATCTTGTCCTTCGTGAATGATCGTAATGATATTCCGGGCTTTATCAGAGTTGAGGATTTACCTCCGATCATTGATGATCCTGAGGATGAATTTCTGTTCAGAGACGATTTATAAAATGAAATCTTCGAGTAGCGGCGTGGCTGTGAAAGAAGATTTTTTTGTTTTGCGGAAACAGAGATGTGTAAAAAAGAGATTAAGAGAGATAAGGACAGCGTTAAGAATGTAGTGATGATATGGAGAGGGCATGATGGAAACTGATGATTAATAAAGTGATATATGATAGAGAAAAAGAGGGGATCGGCAATGAATACTAAGGTGTGATGCAGTGAGTTTATCTGCTTGTAAGCGCGGGTTGATTAAGACTTAAAGTGCTTATCGAATACAGCAGTGAAAAAATATGAGAAAGTGCGTATTTTCATAAAAAAATAATTGACATTGCCAAACGAATGATTTATCATATATAAGCGAGTGTTTAGGATTCTCCGCAAGGAGAATAAAATTTACACTTCAAAATGACACACCAGGAATTGTGTGTAAGAGAAAGGAGGATATTATGCCAACAATCAACCAGTTAATTCGTAAAGGTCGTGAAAAGAGCGTTAATGTATCGAAATCACCGGCTCTAAACAGAGGATTCAACTCATTAAAGCGCCGCCCTACCAACTTGAGTGCACCGCAAAAGCGCGGAGTTTGTACTCGTGTGGGTACGATGACACCGAAGAAACCGAACTCAGCACTTCGTAAATATGCACGTGTTCGCTTGAGTAACGGTATGGAGGTAACTGCTTATATCCCGGGTAAAGGACATAACCTGCAGGAGCATAGCGTTGTCTTGATTCGCGGAGGTCGTGTTAAGGACCTTCCGGGTGTTCGTTACCACATTATCCGCGGTACATTGGACTGCGCAGGTGTTGCGGACAGAAATCAGAGCCGTTCATTATACGGAGCAAAGAAACCTAAAGAAGCTAAGAAATAGCCATCAATGATGAAAGGAGGATACACATGCCCAGAAAAGGACATATAGCCAAACGCGATGTATTAGTCGATCCGATTTATAACTCCAAATTGGTTACTCGTTTAATCAATAAAATCATGATTGATGGAAAAAGAGGAGTTGCACAGAAGATTCTGTACAATGCGTTTGATATTATCGAAGTAAAAACAGGACGCAAGCCGATGGAAGTATTTGAGCAGGCGTTAGAAAATGTTATGCCGATGCTTGAACTTAAGGTTCGTCGTGTCGGAGGTGCCAACTATCAGGTACCGGTTGAAGTATCTCAGGAAAGACGTTTGACATTGGGTCTGCGCTGGATCGTAAATTACGCTCGTCTGCGCAATGAAAAAACAATGGAACAGCGCCTTGCCGCTGAAATTATGGATGCCGCTAACGGAAGCGGAGCATCTGTGAAAAAACGTGAGGATACTCACAAAATGGCAGAAGCAAATAAAGCATTTGCTCACTATCGCTGGTAAGAAGGGAGTCATGAAAAATGGGACGCGCATTTTCATTAGAAAAAACTCGTAATATTGGTATCATGGCTCACATCGATGCCGGAAAAACAACAACTACAGAGCGTATTCTGTATTATACCGGTGTCAACCATAAAATCGGTGAAACTCATGACGGAGCTTCTACGATGGACTGGATGGCACAGGAGCAGGAGCGTGGTATTACTATCACTTCTGCCGCAACCACTGCACAGTGGAAAGAACATCGTATCAACATTATCGATACTCCGGGTCATGTGGACTTTACCGTTGAGGTAGAGCGTTCACTGCGTGTACTTGACGGTGCGGTAACCGTACTTGATGCGAAAGCAGGCGTTGAGCCGCAGACAGAAACAGTTTGGCGTCAGGCAACTACCTATGGGGTGCCTCGTATCGTATTCTGTAATAAGATGGATGCGACAGGAGCTGATTTCTTGATGTCCTGCGGTACGATCGTTGATCGTTTAGGCGCAAAATCATGCCCGATCCAATTACCGATCGGTGCGGAAAGCACATTTACCGGTATCGTTGATATCATTGAGCGTAAGGCTGAAATTTACACCAATGATTTAGGTACGGAAATTCAAGAAACAGAGGTTCCTGAAGATTTGAAGGATCTGTGCGAAGAATATCGTGCAAAACTGTTGGAATACCTTGCAGATTATGATGAAGACTTCATGATGATGGTATTAGAGGGTGAAGAGCCTGATGTACCGATGATCAAAAAAGTACTTCGTAAAGCAGTCTGCGCCGGTGATTTCTTCCCGGTATTATGTGGTTCTGCATATAAAAACAAGGGTGTACAGATGGTGCTTGATGCAGTTATCGATTATCTGCCTTCACCGTTAGATGTACCTGCGATTAAGGGTACCGATATGGACGGAAACGAAATCGTTCGTAATTCAAGCGATGAGGAACCGTTCTCCGCATTGGCATTTAAGATCGCAACCGATCCGTTTGTCGGAAAGCTTGCTTACTTCCGTGTGTACTCAGGTACAGCGAAAGCAGGAAGCTATGTATATAACTCTACTAAGGGTAAAAAAGAGCGTTTCGGACGTATCGTGCAGATGCATGCGAATGCTCGTAAGGAAATCGAAATGGTTTATGCCGGTGACATTGCGGCAGCCGTAGGTTTGAAGGATACCGGAACCGGAGATACGCTGTGTGATGAAAATTCACAGGTTATCTTGGAATCCATGGTATTCCCTGAACCAGTGATCCGTATGTCATTAGAGCCGAAAACAAAGGCTGACCAGGATAAGATGGGTCTTGCGTTGTCTAAATTGGCTGAGGAAGATCCTACATTCAAAACATATACTGATCAGGAAACAGGTCAGACGATCATCGCCGGTGTCGGTGAGCTGCACCTTGACATCATCGTCGATCGTTTGCGTCGTGAATTTAAGGTAGAAGCTAATGTCGGACAGCCGCAGGTTGCTTACCGTGAAACAATTCGCGCAACTGCCGATTGTGAAGGAAAATACATCAAGCAGTCAGGCGGTCGCGGTCAGTATGGACACGTTTGGATCAAGTTTGAACCGAATGAAGAAGGTAAAGGCTTTGAATTCGTTGATGCGACAGTCGGCGGAAGCGTACCTCGTGAATACATCAAACCGACTCAGGAAGGTTTGGAAGATGCATTAGATCGCGGTATGGTCGCAGGTTATCCTGTTATCGATATTAAGGCAACCTTATTTGACGGTTCCTACCATGATGTCGATTCATCCGAAATGGCATACAAAATCGCAGCTTCTATGGCATTGAAGGAAGCCGGTAAGAAATGTAAACCGGTAATCCTTGAACCGATCATGGAAGTTGAAGTTACAGCACCGCAGGAATACTTAGGTTCTGTAATGGGTGATGTAAGCTCAAGACGCGGAAGCATTACGGATCAGGAAGAGCGAGGAAATGCGATTATCGTTAAGTCTATGATTCCGCTTTCCGAAATGTTCGGATACGTTACCGATCTGCGCAGCTTTACGCAGGGCCGCGGTAACTACTCGATGAAATTCGACCATTATGCCGAAGTACCTAAGAGTATTGCGGAAAAGATCATTAAAAACAACAGTTCTGACAATTAATTGTTGCTTTTATGAAGCGTTTGAATTAAAATATATCTGAGAATGAAATAAACTAAGGAGGACATTTTAAAAATGGCTAAAGAAAAATTTGACCGTTCCAAAACCCATGTGAATATTGGAACTATCGGACACGTCGATCACGGTAAAACTACTTTAACTGCTGCGATCACAAACGTACTTGCAAAAGACGGTATGGCACAGGCAACTGCATATGATCAGATTGACGGTGCTCCTGAAGAAAAAGAACGTGGTATTACAATCAATACTGCACACGTTGAGTATCAGACTGCTAATCGTCACTATGCTCACGTAGACTGCCCGGGACATGCTGACTACGTTAAGAACATGATCACCGGTGCTGCTCAGATGGATGGTGCAATCTTAGTTGTTGCTGCATCTGACGGTCCTATGCCTCAGACTCGTGAGCACATCTTGCTTGCTCGTCAGGTAGGTGTACCTTACATCGTTGTATTCTTGAACAAATGCGACATGGTTGATGATGAAGAATTGGTTGACCTTGTTGAAATGGAAGTTCGTGAATTATTAAGCGAGTACGGATTTGACGGAGACAACGCTCCGGTTATCCGCGGTTCTGCATTAAAAGCATTGGAAGGCGATGCAAACTATGTAGGCGCTATCCAAGAGTTAATGGCAGCTGTAGACGAATTCGTACCTGATCCGGTTCGTGAAACTGACAAACCTTTCTTGATGTCTGTAGAAGACGTTATGACTATCACAGGACGTGGTACTGTTGCGACAGGCCGTGTTGAGCGTGGTGAAGTTAAGTTGAGTGAGGAAGTTGAAATCGTAGGTATTCACGAAACTCGCAAGACTGTTATTACCGGATTGGAAATGTTCCGTAAACAATTAGACGTAGCACAGGCCGGCGATAACATTGGTGCATTGTTACGTGGTATCAACCGTGATGAAATTCAGCGTGGACAGGTACTTGCAAAACCGGGTTCTGTTAATCCGCACACAAACTTCAAAGCTCAGGTTTATATCTTGACTAAAGAAGAAGGCGGACGTCATACACCGTTCGTTTCTAACTACCGTCCTCAGTTCTACTTCCGTACAACTGACGTTACAGGCGTTATCACTTTGCCGGAAGGCACTGACATGGTTATGCCGGGCGACAACGTAGAAATGACTGTTGAATTGATTGCTCCGATCGCTATCGAAAACAACACTAAGTTCTCTATCCGTGAGGGTGGACGTACAGTTGGTTCCGGTAACGTAACTGAAGTCATTAAATAAGAAATGATATGAAAGAGTGCTTCGGCACTCTTTTTTTTGGTATTTGGGTGATTTGAAGTGATAGGATCGCCTTGTTGGAATATATTGGCAAAAGAAAAAACGAGTTGCCTCGTTTTTATCTGTTAGATTGCATCATAGCTTTTACAGCTTTTTCTACCTCGGGACGAATGGTTTTATCAACATCAGCCATGTCCAGAACTTCGCTCATGCTTTTATTCGTTGTTTTCATAAGGCTGATTACTATGCTGCTTGCCATTTGGATTTGTCCTTCCGAAAGACCTTCCGCATGTCCCTTTTCGAGTCCTTCGGCAAGTCCTTTTTCTATTCCTTCCGCAAGCCCTTCAGCACGTCCTTTCTCTCTGACGCCTTTTGATAAATCACACACATCATCAACCTCCCTGTCTATCGCTCTTGTCATCATTATACCATAGTTTTCACTTAATTGATATTTTTTATCCTCTGCCGGCATGTTTGCTTGAAACAGGATATACAACATTTCCGTTAAATCATGCTTATCATCATTGATATCATATTCCTTATTCAGATAAATCATCACAATCGATAGCTTATCATAATCTGTTTTCGGGATATGATACTTCTTTCTCAAGCATCTTTCATTGATCGTGTATTCATTGAATACGCCTTCCATCGCTTTACTTGGGTTCATTACGATCCAAATTGAATACACCTTCTTAAGATTCTGAAACTCTGAATTTTGAAAACCGCCCTGCATGTTTTTCTGTTTTGCTAATAATCTGCTGCAATAATAGACTGCCCTGCTTGTCAGCGGATATCCGTTATTATTACTGTTTTGTGCTTCTATATTGATAAACAATCCGATTCTTTCATTTTCATCAGAGTTCGGCAGCTTCGCATCAAACAAGATATCGTATTTGATCTCTGCGCCGTGAACAGATTGATCCTCGATATTACGACCTTGGATTTTATCCGTTTCATCCTCAACTGACACATCCAATCGGGGATCATTTTCAATATAAGAAGGAATCTCCTCTACCGGAATATCTCGATACTCAGCTACACATTCCTTCATGATGCGTGCCAGTATCTGTTTATTACTCAATATTTTCTTACAATATTCATCATACGCTTTATTCAAATCATTGGTTTCAATCGCATCTGCGACCTCTAAATTATTTTTCATTCATTCACTCCCCACCGTTATACTTAACAAAATCAGAAGCCCCTAAACCGCTTCCTTCAACTGATTCAATTATAACATAGCGCTTGGATAATAGATATAGATTTACAGCAATCACCTAAAATAACATTTTTGTACATAATTAAACGATAATTAATACTGCCCTCGTAATTCAGTACCTTTGAAAAATCCTACGACAGACCCAAAACAACGATAAATAAAGGCGCAGAACGCACAATAACACTCAACCAATAAGAAGTTTGGTGTCTGTTTAAATCACTCCCTATGCCTCTGAAACGAAGCATGAGGGTGGTTCCCCAAGCAATCCATCGCTGCAGCAACCTACCATACCCGTTCCCCTCAATCAATCGTTTATCCTCTCCCCATTTTCACTGTTCCGCGCTTCCCTGTACCGGATGCGTTGCGATACCGCAGTTCCTAGTCTTACTGCCTCTTGCAAAAGCATCGGCTCAAGCCCTGATCGCAATTCCCCTTCTCCTCTATCATATCCGCTTTAATTTTTACATCAAATTCACGCAGTTTGATATTTCGGCAATTTACCTCGCCCTTTCTCCCCACTATTTTGCATAATTTTTCATAATCAATTATAGTTTAGAATACACACTATATATTAAGCAATATTCACTACAATAGACTGAGTTTTTACTTCTTTCTCATCTATTTTTTTACATTTTATATAAATTTAATTGACAAATCCCTCACTTATTTGTATCCTTAATACAGGAGTGATTTTATGAATAAGACCGATCCATCATTAATACGAAAAGTACAGGCGAAAGATGAAGAAGCTTTTAATCTGTTGTTTCAGCAGCTTTATCGCTCTGTATACTATACAGCCTATCGCTTATGTAAAAATGATGATGACGCTAAAGAAATAGCGCAGCAGACCTTTATTCAAGTAAGTCGCTCAATCGATCAGTTAAAGGATCCCGATACATTCGATGTATGGCTGCATCGCATAATCGTGAATAAATGCTATAACTTATTTGCGAAAAGAAAGGATGTACTCGTTGATCCCGATACAAGCAGTATATTAAACAATGAAGCTGAATATCGTGAATATCTGATGCCTAAGGAAGCACATCACAGACAAAATGATATCGATGTATTAAACGGCTTGATTGATGAATTGCCGGAAAAATACCGCACGCTTTTAAAGCTTACCTATTATCAGGAATTAAGCATGGAGGAGGTTTCAGAGATTCTTGCTTTGCCGATTGGTACAGTGAAATCACGCTTATATGCAGCTCGTAATCTGTTAAAGAAAAAAATCGTTGAATATGAAAAAAGAGAAGGAATAGAGCTTGATTTCAAAGAGATTACACCGGGTATATTGACAGGTGCATTGTATGCTGCGGCAGACAGCGGAATAAAAAAAGCTTCATCAAAAGGCTTTCTGAATTGGATGAAGCAGCTTTTTACAGGGAATATGTTACAGGGAGCAGCTATTGCCGCTTTATCGCTTGTTGTTTTAGCTGCAGGTACGGGAGGAGTACTGTCTTATTTGAATCAGGATAACACTACAATGCGCTATTTAGAGAATGAACAGGTGTTTGAGCCGATAGAGCTTGACGGTGTGATGTATTATACACCGTATCAGGTATATTACTCGTTGCTTGTTTTTGCTCATTGTGAGGTTGAGTTACAGGCGATGAACAAACAGGAACTTTATCATATTAAGCCTTTATATGATGCTTTAAAGGCAAGTAACGGTTCTTATTATCACAGACTTCAAGAGATAGGGTGGGAAGCAGTTTATCTTAATTTATTATAAAAATTTCAGTATTCTTTAAAAAAATCGAACTGACTCTGATTTCATCTTGTCTACAAGGTGTAATCGGGGATTTTTTCGTTTAGAAGCTATGATTCCAAATATTGGAATTTATTCATAATACGAATTTAACGGGTGAAGGAAAGGTGATTGTTTATGTTTAAAAAATCTATGATTTTATTTATTTGCTTATTAAGTAGTCTTTCTATATCATATATGTATTTTAAGAATGACAATCATAATTTAAATGCCTCTACTAATAAATATAATGTAGGAGGAACAGTTACAGGCAGAGTGAATATGGCACCTAAAGACGATAAAGGTACTGCCCTTACAGGAAATCATTTTGGTTTGCAGGCCGGAGATCATGTGATGATTGGCGGGAATAACCCTTATACAGGGAATCCTCTTTCTTTTCAATTACTTTTATATGATGAGAATTATACAGATTATAATAATACAGATGTGATAAATGAAGTAAGAGATCCGATATCAAGCTGGTTGACTGCGAGTGATGAAGAAGTAACGGAAGCTTTTTTTGATAAAAAAACAGCTTCTTTTAATCATTTTGTTACAACAGTTTCACAAGGTACTAACAATATCGATGTATATATTTCATCTGATTATACAGCTACTGAATTATATAATCGAGAAAACGCTTTTAATGAATATATATCAGCCAACTCAAAGGCCGACTTATTTGCGCCCAGAGATTTATCGGCTATTCGAGCCATCGCAAATAGCTCCGAGGAGTTTCTTAATGCGGAAGAGGTTATTGGAGGGAAGAAAGGCAAAACGAGGGGGGAAGGGGCAAAAATTATATTAAAGACAGCGCGAAGCTCCCACGCCTTTGTTTTGTTTTCGCCTCGTCTAAGCTCTGTTCTTAGTCAATCAAATCAGATTTATTCACAAGAATTCAGTGATTATATGTACGCATTTCCTGAAATATATTATACATTACCGACAGTGATGAATGCATCGGCGGGCGGGACTCCTAATTCTTTTCAGTTTAGAATAGCGGCAGGAGTTGAGATTGATGGAGTGGAGAAGGGAATAGAATCCAGCGGTGGTGTAAGTGATAAAATAGTCACTGATGAGGAGTATGCCAACAATTTATTATCAACTAGTTATAAAATACATTATCGTCCCTTTATGCACTTAGATTTATCAGAAGTCGTTTTCGGTCTCTCAATTCCTACAAAGCCTTCTGATAAGGAACAGCGCTCAATCGTTAATGATACTTTTATTATTAATCCGCAGGCACCCTACTATAAGCAAGGTGGATCTTCTTTAAAATTAAGAATACACGATCCTGATATCAAGGTGAGATTAAACACAATTACAGGTAGTGAGAATACAGAAGTTGCTAAGGTGCTTGAAGGTGGTAACGTAAATCTTAATGTAAATGCAAATTCGGGAGTTAATCATACGATATCGGCTTTAATATTTGATAACAACAATCATTTAGTCGGCTATCAACCGCTTAACGATACAAAAGACGGAGATAGTGATTATGTGTTTAATACTAAAGATTTAGATGTAGGCTTATATAAAATAGCGGTGGTTAATGAGGTATATGACGAAAGTGAGTATCCGACAACTTCCAGTTTAATCAGTGATGTAAAACCTTTAGAAATAATTGAAGGTCCATCAATTACTGTTACTCCTAAAACAGACTTGGTATATGGTGAGAATGTTAATAAAAACGATACAGTCGCAACGTATACACTCGGTAATAATAACGGAAATTTCACAACTTCTGTGATTAGCGATGCTTCGGTACAAGGACATGAAAATGATTATAAGCTATTTTCAATTTCTAACGGTAAAGTCATAGTGAATCAGAATACAAGCTTAGATGCGGGAGATTATTATTTTAAACTCAGTGTATCTTCCAGTGATAATACTGTCAGCGGAAGTGTTGAAACTGAGACAGTGCATATCACAGTATCCAAAGCCGACATCACATTAGCATTCACGAATCCGAATGAAACAAAAAAATCTATGACAGAAGCGGCAACCTCTTGGAATGAAACAGCGAGTGCAACACCGAATACAGGGGTCAAGATAACCTATTCTAAAACAGGCGGTACGATATCATTGATCGATATTAATGCAAACACAGGTGCAGTTACCTATAAAGGGAACAATGCTTACGGCAAGGTAAAGATTCAAGCATCTGCAGATGATGATCCAAGCACCGGTAAGGATAATTACAATTCTGCAACTGTGGAAAAGGAAATCATGATCTATCGACAGGTTGATGCTAAAGTAACACCTGACAGCAATTCAAGTGATTCTACGGTTCCGACCTTTACAACTGATAAGCCTAATATCAAAACAGGCGGAATCATCGGAACGATACAAGGTATATTGGGAACACCCGATGTATTGGGTGAAAGCACCGTTACTTATAAATATACGTTAAAAACGGGAGAGGACAGCAGTGTATTTGAGGTTGATTCCTCAACGGGTGTGATTAAATCAAAGGCTGATTTAGGAGTCGATAGTTATACCTTTACCATTACTGTAAGTGATAATTGGAGCAGTAAGGATATCAAGGTAACGGTAAATGTCGGTACGGCACCGGCAGAGGTACTGAAGTTCTATGAAAACAGCACCTCGAATATCGCAATCACAAGTAAAACCGTAAAGGCAACGGATACCAATGTCAGTGTGTTTGCAACGGTCAAGGGCAGTACGAATACCAATCCTGTTACGTATAAGATCAAGGACGGTTCCGCAAATGTCATTACGATCAATTCGGATAACGGTTCTGTTGTTATCAAGGGAGTGGGAACGGTTATTATTGTAGCCGAAAAACAAGGAGTAAGCGGTCAGGCAAACGCAAGCGCGGAATTGACCTTCACCGTTACTTCGGGTGAACAGGAATTCATCTATACCGACTCAGGCGGGAATGAGCTGCCGAAGCTGAATGATAAATATAAGGCATATGAGGAAGTCTACGGAAAAAATAAGACCTTCCAATTATATACAGCGGGAAATCCGACAGGCTCTACAGTAACCTATCGCTTGAAGGCGGGCAGTCCGAATGATGTGATATCCGTAGACAGTAACGGCTTGGTTCATATCTTGAATGCTTCCTTGAATACACAAATGGGTAAGGTGATCGTAGAAGCGACAAGTCATGATCCGAGCGGAAACTACAGTGATAAAACAATCGAATTGCCGATCAATATCAAAAAGGCAGACCAAACGATATCATTCGCAGATGTAACCTATGCGGTTAACGGAAAAGGCAAGGTAACACCTGTCATCAATGAACAGGACATCTCAAGTAATGACGGAGGAGTAACGGTAAATGATACCGATTACTATATCACGATCGATTCAAGCATAAGTACATCGATCGCATGGACAAACAACGGTGTAGATATCGAATACAATTATACGGGCAACGGAATCGATATTCCTTTGCATGTGGAAAAAGTCGGAAATCGCAACTACAATAAGGCAGAGGCAAACGGTTCTATGCATATCATGGGACCTGATGAAAACACTTTGGCAATCAATCGGCCGGGCAAGATCGTATACGGAGATCACTTTACGATTAAAAGCCTGCAGGATGATTCAAGCAGTACGAATGTAAAATATACCTTTGAAGTGGATAATACAACGTATGTATCAAGTCCAACAGTAAGCGGTAATAAGGCAGAATTTGATGCGATAAGGTACAGCGGAAGTACAAGCATCAGTATCAAGGTCACAAGAACAGCGGACGGAGAAACAACACTGAGTAAAACAGTAACGATTCAAGTATTGCCTAAGGAAATTGAAATCGTCATTGATAATAAAACAAAGAACAAGGGAGAACAAAATCCTGCATTAACCTATCGGGACTTCAGAAATGATCTTGTATCATGGAACGGAGTACAAGACGTGATACAGGAAAATGATATCAAGCTGAGTACAACGGCGAAAACAGACAGCGGTGCAGGAGCTTATCCGATAACGGGAGACAGTAATTTCTTAAATAAAACTTATCCGAATTACAGCTTTAAGTTCAAAGACGGAACCTTGACGATCAATGAGGATAATATACAGGATGACTGGTATCATTTAGAATTAGATGACGGAAAGAATACGATATATAAAGGTGAATGGACAAATAAAGATGTCAATATCATCAGTGATCATAATGAATATGTAAATATGTCATTGGATCAAAGCACATGGAAGCCAAGCTATGTGACGGTTACTAAAGAAGGCGAAACGAATCAAAGCTTTTGGATGAAAAAGGATAACGGAACAATAACGAAAGCGAAAAAGGAAATCATCAGAATTGATAAAACAGCGCCGAGAGTAAAAAGCATCAAGGGAAAGGATACGACAAACAAGCTTCAAAATATCATGAATCAATTAAGCTTGAAGGTATTCTTCAGACCGGGCACCTCATTTGAAATCATCACTGATGATTCCAAGGATGTATTAAAGGTCAGCGGCACAAAGGAAATCGCTTATAAGGTATTTAAGTTGGAGAAGCGCACAAGAGCAGGCGAGGAATTAGTCAAGGAAGGAACCTTGAAAGTAACCAATGAAAAGGCAAGCATTGTAATCAGTGATAGTGCAGGGGTTTATAAGCTGTGTGTGATACCGACAGATCATGCCGGAAACACAAATACTGAAAGCTGTCATGAAATCGAGATAAAGAAAATCGATGTGGATGTAGATGATGACGGAAAGCCTGACTTCAATGATCCTGATGGGGATGGCTGTCCTGACTTGAATATCAAATGGAAGGATCCCGAAACTGATGAGTGGATCGTAATCAACGGCGATCGTGACGGTGATGGCATTCCTGATTTGAATATCGACAGTGACGGAGACGGCAAAGCGGATTTGAATGTGGACACGGATGGAGACGGTAAGCCTGATTTGAATCTCGTGATATTAAAGAAAAATGATTGGAAGCCGACGATTTGTGTGAATTATAATCCTGATAAAGGTATCTATGAGGAATACTGTACGGGAACAAATGTAAAGGCAGTAATCAATGTCGATACCGATGGTGATGGAATTCCTGATATTAATATTGATAATGTGGGTGATTTTAAAGCGCATATCAATATCTCAAAGGACGGCATCAATCCAATTATCAATATCACAACGATTCATGAGTGGGTACCTAAGAATGATTACAAGTCAAATAAATTTATCTATGACAGTATCGGAAAAAATGATGTGAAGCCGGAGCTGAATATCGATACTGACGGAGACGGACGACCGGATATCAATATTGATTTAGACGGTGACGGTATTCCTGATTTGAATATTGATTGGGATGGCGATTGGATACCTGATACACAAATTGACAGTGACGGAGACGGAAAGCCCGATGTCAATATCGATACTGACGGTAACGGTATTCCCGATGAGAACATTGTTGATATCAAGGAGTGGAAGCCGAATAAAAATGTTGACGGTGATTTCCCGTATGACACAATGGATTTCAGTGAGCCTGATGCAGAGGACAATGATAAATCAAACAAGGGTGATGATACAGATGTGAAGGGTAATTATTACCCGGGAAAAGATGTAGGCGGAGCTATGACCGGTGATGATACGAATTGTTGGTATTTATGGTCAGTCATGATCTCATTCGCTGTATTATGCGTTAGTGCTTATAGATACAAGAAATCGAATCAAATGTAATAGCTATCTATTAACAATAAACAGGAGCGATCCTGTTTTATTGTGTTTTCTCTGTATGGTTAGGATGGGTTTTGCGGTGACAGATTTGCGTGTGTACTTCACTGCGAAAGTGATATCAACACTTTGTTTACAGTGATATAAAAAGTATTGAAAAAGGTAGGAATTAAGTAGTTATTGCACTTGAGATATGTTATAATTGAATCAGTTAAAAGAAGCGGTTTAGGGGCTTCTGATTTTGTTAAATATAACGGTGGGGAGCGAAGCTATGAAAAATAATTTAGAGGTCGCGGACGCGATCGAAAACAACGATTTGAATAAAGCGTATGATGAGTATTGTAA
The DNA here is from genome assembly GCA_910576855.1 of Erysipelotrichales bacterium. Lineage (GTDB taxonomy): Bacteria > Bacillota_I > Bacilli_A > Erysipelotrichales > Erysipelotrichaceae > C-19. The sequence goes on along the minus strand of CAJTJP010000006.1, from coordinate 51,181 downwards.
GAAAATATTAAGTAATAAACAGATACTGGCACGCATTATGAAAGAGTGTGTGGCTGAGTATCGAGATATTCCTGTTGAGGAGATTCCTTCTTATATTGAAAATGATCCGCAGTTGGATGTGTCGGTTGAGGATGAAGCAGACAAAATTCAAGGCCGAAATGTCGAAGATCAGTCTGTTCACGGTGCAGAAATCAAATATGATATCTTGTTTGATGCGAAGTTGCCGAATTCTGAGGAAAATGAAAGAATCGGATTGTTTATCAATATAGAAGCACAAAACAGTAATAATAACGGATATCCGTTGACAAGTAGGGCAGTCTATTACTGCAGCAGATTATTAGCGAAACAGAAAAACATGCAGGGCGGTTTTCAGAATTCAGAGTTTCAGAATCTTAAGAAAGTGTATTCAATATGGATCGTAACGAATCCAAGTAAAACAATGGAAGGTGTATTCAACGAGTACACGATTAGTGAAAGATGCTTAAAAAAGGAATATCATATTCCGAAAGAGGATTATGATAAGCTATCTATCGTGATGATTTATCTGAATAAGGAATATGATATTAATGATGATAAGCGTGACTTGACGGAAATGCTTTATATCCTGTTTCAAGCGGACATGCCGGCAGAGGATAAAAAATATCAATTAAGTGAAAACTATGGTATAATGATGACAAGAGCGATGGGCAAGGAGGTGAAGGGCGTGTGCAATTTATCACAAGGCATTATGGATAAAGGAATTGAAAAAGGACGCATCGTGGGACTCAGCGAAGCAGTTATGAACGCGATGGAAATCACAAACATGCCTATCACAGAAGTGATGAACGCGTTAAAGATTGATGAAGAAGTTCAACCTGAAATAATTAAATATATCAATTCACTGAATCACTGATACCTTTGCAGAACAAGCACCCTTAACGGGTGTTTTTTTCTAGGTCAATGAACGAAAAACTATGGTATAATGATGACAAGAGCAATAGAAACGGAGATGAAGGGCGTGTGTAATTTATCACAAGGCATTATGGATAAAGGCATTGAAAAAGGCCACTTAGAAGGACAAATCCAAATGGCAAGCAGCATAGTAATCAGCCTAATGAAAACAACGAATAAAAGCATGAGCGAAGTACTGGACATGGCTGATATTGATAAAGCCATTCGTCCCGAGGTAGAAAAAGCTGTAAAAGCAATGATTCAATCTGACAGATAAAAACGAGGCAACTCGTTTTTTTCTTACATAAGACCAATCAGGTTATTACTGCAGATTACCTGTTCCGCACGCTCGAGTTCTATCATTCGTAAAATAAAAAACTAATCCTCTCAACCCAAAAGATTTCCGAAACAACAGGAAAAATATGTGAGTTTCCATGCTGTTTATGCTATACTATTAAAGGTGATAATATGCGACAACATACTTACTATGAAGCTTATTTAGATGACTATGACAGAATAACTGTATTCTTTTCAAGAGACAGCTACGGCGGAGTCAGCAACTACTTTCATTTAAAGGACAGCTTCGGTAATATTCAGGATTTAACCATTCAATCCGTCGAACAAACACAAAATAATTATATTAAATATACACTGTCTATTCCAAACCCGATTGTGATAGGCAATGAATATTACGTGGTTCATCAGTTTGCGCGAGAAGCGGTATTGGAATATGCGGCTATCACAAAAACCGAACGCTTTGATGATGAATTCTATTATCAAGGCAATGACTTAGGCTGTAGCTTTTCCGAAACACAGACAAGCTTTGCCTTATGGGCTCCGACAGCCGCACGAGTAAAGCTGGAAATAGAAAAAAACGGCAGTATACAGGATTATGAAATGCAAAGAAGCGAATGCGGTGTTTTTCGTTATGCACTGTTAGATAACCTGGAAAATGCCAAATATCAATATTTGATAAGAGTCAACGGAGAATGGAAGGAAACAATCGATCCGTACGGAATTGCATCAGATGCGAATGCGAAGCACTCCGTAGTAGTAGATATCAGAAAAATCAAGCAGCAGGTGTATGAGCTTCCGCCGATGAACAGCAACTGTGATGCGATCATTTACGAGACAAGCGTGCGGGATTTCACGATTCAAAAAGGGATCGGTGTTGAGCATTCGGGAAGCTATTTAGGCTTCTGTGAGGAAAATGCAGAGACAAAACAAAAACTGACCGGCTTTTCCTATTTGAAAAGCTTAGGAATCACCCATGTTCAATTGATGCCGGTACTTGACTTTGGTTCAGTTGATGAAAACTATCCGTTATTGTTTTATAATTGGGGCTATGATCCTGTTCAATGGCGATGTCTTGAAGGTAGCTTTTCTCTCAATGCCCAAAGTGCATATGCACGAATGTTTGAATTCAGCAAGCTTGTAGAGGAATGTCATAAAAACGGTATCCGTGTAAATCTTGATGTCGTATTCAATCATGTATATGATATGAATACCAATGCGCTTCAACTTACGGTTCCTAACTATTATTTTCAAATGGACGGCAACGGGAATTTCTCCAACGGCAGCTTTTGCGGCAATGATATCGATACAACACGCAAAATGTGCCGTAAATTGATTGTAGATACATGCCGTTTTCTATGTAAAACCTATCATATTGACGGACTTCGTTTTGATTTAATGGGAATTCTTGATATTGCGACAATGAATGAAATACGCAGCGTGTGTCGTGAATATAATTCAGATTTTATGGTATATGGGGAAGGCTGGAATATGCCCTGCTTCCTGCATGAGGGAGCGCGTGCCAGTATCGCCAATCAAGCACAGATGCCGCAGATTGCTCATTTCTCTGATCGCTTCCGTGATATCGTCAAGGGCAATACGAGCGAATATGAAATCAATGCGAAGGGCTACTGCAGCGGCGCAATCTATTTGATCGATTATATGAAGGATGTCTTATCCGCAAGCTGTATCAATGATAACGGTTATCCGATGTTTCAAAATCCCACTCATGCCGTTAATTACGTAGAATGTCATGATAATATGACGTGCTGGGACAAGCTTCGCGAGTGCTGTAAAGAGGATACAAGAGATAAACGCATTCAAAGGCATAAGATGTGCATTGCGGCAGTGCTTTTAGCACAGGGAATACCGTTTATCCACAGCGGTCAAGAGTTTGCCCGAACAAAGCATGGTAAGGGCAACACATATAATGATTCAGATGAAATCAATAAGCTTGATTATGAGCGTAAGGATCGCTACAGCGAAATCGTTGAGACAACAAAGGCATTGATTCAAATACGCAAGGAACACAGTGTATTGCGATATGCCACTGCCGATGAGATAAGAGCTCATGTTTTTTATCATGACATAGATCGCAAGGTGTTGATTTATGAAATCAAGGATGAAAAAGAAAGCATGTTGATTTTCTTTAATCCGACGCATGAACAATTTCATTATCGCTTTGAACAGCCTTATGAATTGCTTTATTATAATGCGAAGTGCAATCGCGATTTGCTTCATGAAATACAGATTGATGCGATCAGTACGATTGTATTGGTGAAAGAACATAAATAAGTCGCTGCAGAGCAGTATGAAATCGAATGCTTGAAACATTTTCAGTATTTATCGATACTGCTTTTTTTATCGACAAAATCTACGTTTTATTACGGTGTATAATGTATAATATCATGAATGATATGCTTTTTAGATATATGTAAGCAGTTACGTAATAAAATATGAAAATAATTACATAAAAACTTTGCGAAACGAAATATCCATGTTATAATAGGCTTGCATAAAGGTAAAGGAGTGATAATATGAACAAGATGACAATGAATGATTATGTAGAAAGATTACAGGGTAAAAAGGTTGAAGCACATGATAAGCAGTGGCTTTATATTGAAGTAAATGCGAAGGATTTCTTAGAGGAATGCGAACCCGGTGTAAAGAATTTAAATACCTGCTGCAAGGGTATGATGGATGCGATGCTTGAGGGTGATTATTTCGTTGTAGAGCCTAAAAACAAAAGCAAGTGTGCAGGTACTTTAACTGTTCGCTATTATGTAGATAACTTAAGCCCCCAGCGTAAAAAGTGGGCAGACGTAAATAAATAATCGATGAAAAGGAATTCATGAGGTCATGAGTTTCTTTTTTTGTGCCTTCAAAGTTGAAGAAGCGAATTATAAGCGGAGTTAAATGAATGATGTCAAGGGGTGGATGCTTGTTTTTATATACTTTACAGGGGATATATTTGACTTTTGAACAGATCGGATAATAGTGGTTGTTGGGGGACGTGAAGCATGATGTATCGGCGATGATCAACAGAATCAGCTATGATTTATTATCTTGTTGTTAATTTTATGAAGTTTCTATTGACTTTAAGGCAATAAAACAGTACAATTATAAACGGCTTTAAATGCCTATGTAGCCCCGGAAACTACTTAGGAAAGGATGAATATTATGCGTCAAACAACATTTATTAAGCCGGCAGAAGTAGAGCGTACTTGGTACGTTGTAGACGGGACCGGTAAAACTTTAGGACGTTTAGCAACTGAAGTAGCGTCAGTATTAAGAGGAAAGAACAAACCTACTTATACACCGAACGTTGATTGCGGTGATTATGTAATCGTAATCAATGCGGATAAAATTGAGATGACCGGCAATAAGCTGGATGGTAAAAAGTATTATAACCATTCCGGTTATGCAGGCGGTATGCGTGTACGTACAGCGCGTACGATGAAGGAAAACTATACTGTTGAATGGGTCGAAAGAGCGATTTACGGTATGTTGCCTCACACAAGATTAGGCGATGTTCAGCGTAAGCACTTATTTGTATATAAGGGCAGCGAGCATCCGCATGCAGCACAGAAGCCGGTTGAGCTGGTTATTAAGTAAGGAGGAATGAAAATATGGCAGCGAAGAAAAATACAGTAACTTACAATGGTACAGGACGCCGTAAAACCTCTGTTGCCCGTGTGTTCATGACTCCGGGCAAGGGAAGCATTACTGTTAACGGTAAAACCTTAGATGAGTATTTGCCGTTGGAAACATTGCGTATGGTTGTGCGTTCCCCGTTAGAATTGACAGAGACTTTAAATCAGTTTGATATTAAGATCAATGTTAAGGGCGGCGGTTATACCGGTCAGGCCGGTGCAATGCGTCACGGTATTACTCGTGCATTGATTGAAGCGAGTGCAGATTATCGCCCTGCGTTAAAAGCAGCGGGCTTTGTTACTCGTGATCCTCGTATGAAAGAGCGTAAGAAATACGGTTTGAAGGCAGCACGTCGTGCACCTCAGTTCTCAAAACGTTAATTTATACGTTTATTACAAAATTTATCGAAGTATCAAAAAGTCCCATTTTATGGGGCTTTTTATTTGTTACTGATAGTTATATTTAAAAGGAGAGGGACCGAGCATAAAAAGTTGGTGACATTGGGTGAAAAGACTTACTTTAGAATTAACGTAACACTAACGTAACTTACTTGCGTAGTTTTTGGTGTAATTATTGCCGACATTTTTTCTTTTATCAAATACATAATAAATATGCGAGTTTGTGTATTAAAGAGCTTTTTATTGAAAAAGGTTGAAAAGCAAAATGTTTGGAGCAATGGCCGGATTAATGATTGACATTCTAGACGAAGCAGAGATTGATGAATTAAATATTCTAATTCCTTCTTGCACGTAATTTAATTGATGAAATATAATTTATCATATGATATAATGAATAAAATAGAGAGGTGTGTGATTAATATGGTAAATCAAATGAAAATATTAGACGTTTTGAAAAAATCAAAAATCTACTTTGAAGATTTTATATCAAGAAGTACTTATCATAGTAATGCCATAGAAGGAAGTACATTAAGTTTTGCAGAAACATATGCCCTTTTATTTGATAATAAACATAGTAAAATTGAACAGGCAGAAGCTAAAGAAATTTACGAGGCTATCAATCATAAATATGCTTTAAATAAGATTATTGATCGAGTTGAATCAGGAAAATTCTGCATGGATGAATCTTTTTTAACAGAGATTAATCAGATAATCAATCATAATATTATGTTTGTCGGTGGATACAGAATGGGATTAATTCGTATAAGAGGATCTGAAAAGAAGTTTCCGTTGCCTAAAGATTTGGGAGATATTATGAATGAATTTTATGAACGATATAATGTGTTGTTTCAATCTAAATTCAGTATGAAAGACATTGCAAATATGCATTTAGATTATGAAAATATACATCCTTATCCGGACGGGAACGGGCGCACCGGACGACTTATGATAAATTATATTTTGCTTTCAGATAATCAGGTACCGGTTGTAATTCCTTTTGAATCACGGAAATATTATTTGAGTCTGATGGAAAATAATGATATAGATGGATTAGCCGAAATGTTTGACCAACTGCAATCAAAAGAGAAAGAAAGAATCCATGATTTTATTGATATGGATCAAGAACAATCACGGCAAAGCTCAAAATATAATGAAGATTTATCACGGTAAATTTATGAGGATTCCTTGATAAAACGGTGTTATGCGCGAAATTAATTCAGAATAGAGTGTATCTTCCATATACACTGTATTTGATGGGAATTTATTATTTGTAATAAATAGGGGACTGAGGTGATATTTATGAATATATTTGAAACGTTAAGAAACGAAAAATTTTTTAATCCTCTTACCGGCATAAATAAGAGAATTTATTTCGAATGTATTACAGAATTAATTGAGTATTCAAAATCAACACCGGTTCTTTACGAAACGAATGTAAAAGATCTGCTTGAAATGTATCTTAGTAATAAACAGTATCATGTAAAAAATGATGATACTGATTTTGAGTATGATGATAGAGATTCTGTAAAAATTATTCGGAAATTCAGAGAATGTGGATGGTTATCAAAACCGGAATTGGGAAGAAACGGAGAATATATTACAAATATAACTTCTAACTGTAGAAGAATAATTGATTTTTTAAATCATATCAGTAATAGAAAAAATGATGCAGCAATTTCTAACAGAATTTTATCTATGTATGAAATTCTTCAAAGTACTTATAGTGAAAATTCAGTGCGAAAAGACAGACCATTTTCTTCAGTAATTGTGCCGTTAATGGATGATGAAGCAGAACTTAAAAATGAAGTTCTGGATTTAAAAGACAGTATTTCAATTATCCTTGGTCAGATTACAGAAATTAACGATTTTTCTAGTATGGGAAATTATTTACTTGGGGATCAGTTTTTAGATAAATTTTTTACAGATTATTTCTATATGAAAAATAATGGATTAATTCCATCTGTTTTGAAGGGTATATCAGATCAATTGCGGAAATTTAAGAACGATTCATTATTTGAAGTAGCAGTAAAAGAATATAGTGAACGAATGCAGGTAAAATTTGAAGAATCAAAAGATTTGATGACGAAGTATATTGATGAAATATATTACTACATTTCAATTGAATACCCGGAAAATATGGAGCTGATTGATGAAAGGATCAATAAGTACTATCGATTAGCCAGCATGAGAATCAGATTAGTTACAAGTAACGGAATGAATTTACAATCATCTATTGATACAATACTAACAAGAATTAAAGAAATAAGTGATAATGAAAAAGAAACAATTATTGACGCGTTAAAAAATTGTGTTGATATTGGTTCTCAAAAGTATATTTCAAGAAAATCATATCAAAAGAACAGACGACAGATTATAAATACCGGTTCTACCGCTGTTGAAGTTGTTGATTGGACAGAGGAAGAGAAAAAGCGTATTACGGAAGAATTATTGGAGAATTCAATAAACCCATATTCAATAGAAAGAACAAATGACTTCTTTAGGTTGATGTTGAAAGAAACAAATTTACCGTTTATAAAAAGTACATATGTAAAGAATAAGGAAGAGGCATTGATGTTTGCTTCAGCATTCATTTACTCAGGAGAAGAAGCGTTTGAATATACTGTTGAACTTGATGAAGGATATGAAAAAACTGCTGTGGCATCTATTTCAAACATGGTAGTCAGGAGGAAAGAATAATGGCATATTACGATTTTTTAGAAAAACTTCGTGATGATGAATTAATGAAGTTTAAAAGATGTGTTAGAAAATTACTGGATTCAAATTTTATTGTAGCTGATAAGGATCCTATGCTTTTTGATTACCTTTCTTATTCTTCTAATAGAGTAGATATCTCAAGCTATTTGAAGATTATGGGATATGACATTGTCGTAGATGATGAATTAAAATATGCAATGCTAATTCAAAATGAAGCTGATATAGAAACAATTGGTTTGAAGAAAATTAGTCATGTTACCTTTTCAAACAATGAAGTACTTACATTATTAGTTTTGTGGTTGTTATTTCTTGAAAGATTTGGTAAAGCTGAAGAAACATATATTGAATTTGGAGATATTGTTGATATGCAAAAACAATATGCAATCAGTATGTCTCCAAATGAATTAAAAAACGCTTTAAGAACATTTAAAAAATTTAGTTTAATCAATTATAATGAAGCTGATATGAAATCAGATACCGTTATTACGCTTTATCCAACATTGCAGTTTGCTATGGATAAAGAACAGTTTTTAAGTGTTGTTAAAGAAATGACAGCCGATTTAAATGGGATTGAATATGAAGAAGATATTGATAATGAGGGGATTTCGTATGAGTAAGATATTTCTTAAACAAGTATATTTATTGAATTGGTATGGGTTTGTCGATAAAACTATCCCTATTGGAAAAAGTTTATCTCTTATTACCGGTGAAAATGAATGTGGTAAATCAACAGTACTTGATGCGATTAAATATGCCTTTACCGGTGATACTGATTTCAACAAAGCGTCATCTGCTACAAGAATTGGATCTGGCAGAAGGACTTTGGCTTCTTACACTAGATGTTTAATTGATCCGGATACCGGAAAATATGCTAGACCATCCGGTAGCTATCCTAATGTATACACACATATCGCTTTAGAATATCATAATGAATTATATGATACTGATTTTGTATTAGGTGTTATCTTAGAAACCAATTCAAGTGATAATGTTGACAATTATTGGTATTCTCTTGAAAATAAAAAATTAAAAGATATTTTTTTCTTTAATGAATTTGAAGGGAAAAAGTATGTTTTAAGTTCGAAACAATTTAGAGATAAAAATAAAACAGAGATATTGAATAAAAATAATGGTGTAGTTAAATTTATGACTATGACCGGTCTTAAACTTCAAAACGAAGGCATTACAAAGTACCAGAGGAAGCTTAAGAGCATTATGACATATAATCCTGAAGCCAAAATTCAACAATTTATTAAAGAATCTGTACTTGAGGATAAGAATATTAACTTGAATAAACTTAAGGAAGCAAAGGAGGGTATTGATGATATTACAAAATCATTTGAAGTCCTTGAAAAAGAAATAAAAGAATTAGATGCTATTTTACAAGCGTTTAATGAGTATTCTCGAGTTGATTCGCGACTTGCAAAAGATGATGCAAAAAGAGTTTACAAAAGCTTATTGAATAACAGTAAAAAGATAGAGGCAAATGCGAAAAAGATAAATGATAATTTATTTGAAATTGATAGATTATCAGATTTATTAAAACAAGAAGAATCAGATAAAGAACAAAAGGATATTGAATTAAGAAATGCAAATCGTCAGCTCGATCAAATGGATGGAACAAAGGCTATTCAAGATGAAAAAGATAAACTTAAACAATTACAAGATAAAGCAGATTCATACATAGAAAAAATCAATGCGTTGAATGTATTATTAAAGCGGATAAATGAATACTCAATTAGCATGTCTTTGGATTTTGAATTGTCTAATTTATCGGATCCGGACATTCCTTCTTCTTTTAAAAATAATGAAATCAATGAGTTTAGAAATAAAATTGACCAGTTGTTAGATAAATTAAATAAAGAAGGATATGCGTTAGAAACATCATTCAAAGAAGTTCAGGAGCAAATAATTAATCTTGACAAAATAATTAAGGCTTGTGAAAAGAATCTTCCGGATTATTCAAGAGTATCTAATCAACTAGGATTAATTAAAGAAATAAATACTAAATTTAAAGAACTAAAAATCAATAGTGAAGCTAGATTTTCGAGTTCGTTTGTTATTGAATTGAAAAATGAAGAATGGAGAAATTCCGTTGAAACATTTTTAGGTATACATAGATATAGCATCTTAGTAGAACCTGAATACTTTCATATTGCAAATGAAGTTATAAATAATTCACAATATAAATACGTTGAATTAGTAAATACTCCGTTATTGTGCCGTAAAGATTTTGATGTTTTAGATGATTCATTGCTGCACCAATTAGAAATCAGAAACGAAACCGCAAGGAAATATTTTGCATATTGGCTCGGAAGAATTCATGCTGTTGAAATGGAAGAAGTTTCAAAGTATGAAAATGCTATTTCTAAAGAGGGTAAGATTTCTAGAAATATGGCTGTAACTTTCTTGAATTTCAAGAAATTAGGATCATATTGCTTAGGCGAAGATGCTGTTCAGTTGAATAAGGATAGAGCCATTACACAAAAACGGTCATTAGAAGATCAAGAAAGAATGTTGTTGGAAGAAAAGAATATAAATGCAAGCAAGATTACTTCTACTAAAGTTATCAATCAGCTTATTAATAAGGAATATGATTTAGAAGCGCCTAAAAATAATTCGTTAAATCAAATAGAAATATATGATTGTAATGATAGAATTCAAAAATTAGAAGCAGCACTCAAACATAATAATGAGTATTTATTATTGGTTGAACGTATTTCCGAAATAGAAGGTAAATTGAAAACCTTAAATAAATCTATTGATATTAATAGACAAGATAAGATCAAATTTGAATCAGAGAATAAAAACTTAGAATCAATTAATAATAAATTAGAAACTGAGAATATTGATTCTGAAAACAAGTTAGATAATTTATCTATTGATTACCCTAGCGAGGTAAGAGGAGCTAAAGATGAATATAATTATTTTATTGAAGGAAAACGAGAAACAGGAGATATCATGATTGCATCAACGCGTTTAAGGGCGGAAACTGAAAAAAGGTCTTGTGAACGTGATATTACAAATAAACAATCCGTATACAATGCCGGCAAACGTCCTGAAGAATCATTGCCTGTCGGTATTGAATATGAGCACGAATATAGAAAGAGAAAGAATAGGTTACAGGTTGATGACTTTGAGGGGATTAAAGCAAAATTAGTCGCCCAAACAAAAAAATACGAAGGAATATTTAAGAATGAATTCGTATTGAAGATAAAAACAAATATTGAAGAAGCACAAGCTGATATTAAAGATATCAATAGACAGTTAAAGAAGCTTCAATTTACTACTACATACCAATTCGATGTTAAGAATGTTACCGGAACATCAGATTACGCAAGAATTTTTGAGTATGCCGATTATCTACAGAAAACAAATAGAATTGATAATGGTCAAATGATGATTGGATCTGTTGTTGAATATGATGAAAATGAAGCAACTAAACGAGAAGAAGAGCTGAAAGAAATTGTTAATAGAATTATTTCTAAAAACAATAATGATCTTTTAAATGATTTCGCTGATTATCGTAATTATATGGAATATGAAGTTATTGTTAATAACGAAGATATAACTGGTGGTAGATTATCAAAATTAGCCGGATACAATTCCGGTGCCGGTACACAGATTCCATATACAATTATACTTTCAGCGGCGTTATCTATAATTTATAATGCTCGTAAAAATTCTACCAGATTGGTGTTTATTGATGAACCGTTTGAAAAGATGAGTGATAAGAATATTAAGATAATGCTCGATTTCTTTAAGACACAAGATTTCCAAGTAATTTTCTGCGCGCCGCCTAATAAATTAGATTCCATCGGTAAAGAATGCGATGCTGTAATACCAATTAAAAAGATTAATAAAAGTAATATGATTATAGGAGCAATTAAGTTCTATGAATAAGTATGAAGTAAAAATAGTAAATGCTTTATTAAAAAAATACTATAAAAGAAAAGCGATGCATAAAGATGCTAAGGTAAATCAAAGGATTAATTTGCCGATAAATAAAATACTGAAAAATTATTCTGATTATAACGCTAATTTAGAAGCAAAAGAAAAAGTAAACAAGGCAATAGAATCATTGGAAAACAACAATTATATTACATCATCAAAATTAAAGTTAAGTGAAGATTATGAGAATATTTACTTAAACCTGGATAATATTAATAAACTGGAAGAATACGCAGCAAATGAATTAAACATTATTCCAAGGGCTTTTTCTGTAGATGAATTGAAAGCTATTATTAAGAAATTTAGAAATAAAGGAGCAATCACAGATTATTATATTAACGGTTTAGAAGATACAATCAATAATACTTCAAATCAACTTGATATCGTCAAAGAAGAGGATATTTTAAAAACATTATCTTTTTTAGAAAATAACAAAGAGTTTCTATATATAAGAGAAGCTTCTATACTTATTTTTGGCGATTCCAAATATCTGGAAAAGAATAGGAAATCTCAAGTTAATTCATTCCTTGCGAATTATTATATTACTGCCGGTGAAGATGTATTTGAAGAAGAAAATTTATTTGAAAGATTCAATATATATGATACAGATCAAGATATTTGTGTGAAAGGACCGGTGATCATTGAATACGAAAATAAAACAATTGATATTAAAGGTTTGGCCGGAGGTGTATCTTTTTCGATAAAAGATATAGATAGAATAAAAGCCATAATTGTAAATGGAGATAAAGTGATGACAATAGAAAATAAAACATCATTTCTAAGAATGACTAGTGATGATTGCTACATATATTTGGGTGGATTTGCCACTAAACCTCAGATAGCATTTATTAAGAAATTGATAAGTGATAATCCTGATAAAAAGTACCTTCATTTTGGGGATATTGACGCAGGAGGTTTTTTGATTCATAAAAAATTATGTGAGCAAACGAACCAGTTTTTTGGTTTATTTCATATGAGTGAAGATGATTTGAAAAATACAAATTATTCAAGCTGCTTGAAGAGTTTGTCAGAATATGATATTAAAAGATTGAATTCTTTAAAAACTATAAATGAATATTCAAATTGTATAAATTACATGATTAAATTCAATAAGAAACTTGAACAAGAAATAATAAGCTATTATCTAAATAAGTAAAGAAAAGAAATGATGCAGAAAACAATTAAAATGGCGGATTGGGAGGAAAGAACTAACATGAGATCAGTTAGTGCGTAGTAAACTGTAATTGTGAATTAGAATAAAGGTTATTTATGAAAACTGTAACCATAAGTATGATAATCCATTTGTCGGAAAAAACATTATTGTTATTGGGGGTATGTGTATTATGTATGGCAAATGTATTAAGCAAAAGCATGGCGATTATAGTTAATGTCATCTTGATCGCTGCCGTGTTTCTTATGCGCAGTAATATATTTTATGTTCCGAGAAATATGGATTCCGGTATATTTTTTGAAAATAAGCAGGCAATGAAAAACGATCCTATCTTATGGAAAGAAATGATTTTTTGAAGTGCCGCTTATAGTGATGTTGTCTGTGTTAGTATTTTTAATAAAATAGCAGGGGATTTTCAAAAGGTTTAGGAAACTGTACAGCGAATAAGATTCATTGTTCCCAAAATAATAGCCGATATTATAATAGGGATCGATTCCTTTTATCCAACAGGAGTTGATCCTTTTAATATGCAATATAAATATAGGATTAGTAAACTATTGATTAGGATAGTGAAAATATGCTTTCTAAACAATCAAATGAAATCTAAAAATGTTTATAAATAATATAAATCATGAAGGATTGAAAATCTCTTTATAAAAAATGAATAACCGCATGAGCACAGATAAAGCATGTATACGCTAATTAGCTAACATTATTCGAAATTTGCTTGATGACGCTATCGGATATGCACTTTACCGTTGCAGAACTCCCAAAAAATGTGTAAAATATAACTTAAAATGAGAGGAGTTTTCACTATGAAGGTTGAAACAAAATGCTTACACGCAGGATATGAACCAAAAAACGGCGAGCCGAGAGCGCTGCCGATCTATCAAAGCACTACCTATAAATACGATTCCACCGAATTCGTCGGACAGCTGTTCGATTTGACCGCAGAAGGACACATGTACTCGCGAATTTCAAATCCGACCGTAGACGCGGTGGAAAAAAAGATTGCAGCCCTAGAAGGCGGTGTCGGTGCGCTGTGCACAACTTCCGGACAGGCGGCAACCTTTATCGCACTTTTGAATCTGTTAGAAAGCGGAGATCATATGGTTACCTCCTCCACGATTTACGGCGGAACGGTCAATCTCTTCTCCATCACGCTGAAGAAATTCGGCATTGATGTGACCTTTGTTGATCCCGATGCTGATGAGGATGAGCTGAATAAAGCCTTTCGTCCCAACACAAAGGCGATGTTCGGCGAAATTATGGCGAACCCCGCTATGAATGTACTGGACATTGAAAAATTCGCAAGGGTAGCACATGCACACGAGGTTCCGTTGCTGATTGATAATACATTCGCAACCCCATACCTATGCCGTCCCTTTGAATTCGGAGCTGATATCATCATCCATTCCACCACGAAATACCTGGACGGTCATGCGCTGCAGCCCGGCGGTGTGATCGTGGACAGCGGTAAATTTAACTGGAACAACGGCAAATTCCCGGGACTGACAACACCGGATGCCTCATATCACGGCATCATCTATACAGAGAGCTTTAAGGAAAGTGCCTATATCACAAAGGCACGCGTACAGCTTATGCGTGATTTAGGATGCTATCCTTCCGCACACTCCGCCTTCCTGCTGAACTTAGGACTGGAAACATTAGCGGTCAGAATGGACAAGCACTGCGCCAACGGGCAAATCATCGCAGAATTCTTAAAAGAACAGCCTGATGTGGAATTCATCCATTATCCGGGCTTAAGTGACGATACCTACCATGCCCTCAAAGAGAAATATCTGCCAAAGGGTTGCAGCGGTGTCATTTCATTTTCCATCAAAGGCGGCAGAGAGCGTGCCGCAGCCTTTATCGACCAGCTGAAGCTTATATCCTTAGAAGTACACGTAGCCGATATCCGCACCTGCGTCCTGCACCCGGCGAGCTCCACCCACAGGCAGCTCAGCGACGAGCAGTTGGTAAATGCAGGAATCACTCCGGGTCTGATTCGTTTATCCTGCGGCATTGAGCATGCGGACGATATTCTGAGCGATTTGAAAAGCGCATTTGCGGCCATCGCCTAATGCCGATCAATATTCCGAGCGATCTTCCTGCCAAGGGCATACTGGAAGGTGAAAAGATATTTGCACTTGAGGAAGACATCGCCGAGAAACAGGATATCCGCCCGCTAAAAATCGCCATTTTAAATTTAATGCCGAAAAAAATCGAAACAGAGACCCAAATCTTAAGATTGATCAGTAAATCACCGCTGCAGGTAGATATTGACTTTATGAAAATTTCATCCCATAAATCAAAAAACACAAGCGAAGACCATCTTGTGAAATTTTACGATGACTTCACCCTATTCAAGGACAAATACTATGATGCCTTGATTATCACCGGTGCACCGGTAGAACAGCTTCCTTTTGAAGCAGTCGACTATTGGCCTGAGCTGTGTGAAATCATGGACTGGAGCAAGACCCATGTATTCTCCGTACTCCATATCTGTTGGGGGGCACAGGCAGGACTCTATTACCACTACAACATACAAAAGCACCTGTTGAAAGAAAAAATGTTTGGAATATTTTCGCAGCGCCTGTGCGATGAATATAATTTTTTAACAAACGGATTCGATGAAATACATATGACTCCGCATTCCCGCCATACCGGAATTGATGAAAAAGCACTGGCGGACATAAAGGAACTCGAGGTGCTTTCGGAAAGTATGACATCGGGAACGAATATCTGTGCGAAAAAGGATTTCAGACAAATATTTATCCTCGGACATTTAGAGTACGGCGTCGAAACACTGGCGCAGGAATACTTTCGCGATAAGGAAGCAGGCAAGCCGATTCACATCCCCTGTAACTATTTTCCGCAGGACGACCCGACACAAGAGCCTGTGCTCACATGGCGCTCTCATGCGAACCTGTTATATCGAAACTGGCTGAATTATGTATATCAAATGACTCCGTATGATTTAAATCAAATAGAATTTCTATAGAAGCCCTAATGAATGAATCAACATATTCATCAGATAATCAAAAAAGCGTCTGTAACAGTGATGAAAATGATATATCACTTCATCAACAAACAGACGCTTTCTTCTTCATATATATACAAAATGAAAAGGCCGACACCGTGCCATCGACCTTCACATATATGCAGCGCTTCAACTACTCTTGAGGATCGACACTCTCCCTCACAGGACCGCCGATTTCCCTCAAAAGATTCTTACAATTCTTAGTAACCGCAGGATTATTAAACTGTCTCAGTAATTTTATGATTTCCCATTCATCGGCACTGAGATTCTCCTGCGAATCCTGTTTCATCCCGCTGATGACATTGACTCCCAACTGATCGGAAACCCATTTGATTGTATTATATCGACTCGCATAAGTAATTTTAAATAATTGCGCTGCAGTCGGCCCCTTTTTCAGTCTGTTCGATGTGATCTTGTCAATTGTTGATTTCGGAATACCGGTTATTATAGAAAGCTTTTCGGCGGTCAAACCGGTTTCCTTTTTAATATCCTTGATTAAATCGCCGTAATTCAGTTTAGGAATCTTATTTAAGATGTCAGAGCTCATAGGTGCTACCTCCTCTATTACACAAATTATATACAAAATAGAAAAATGAAATTAATAAATTATCCATTTAAGGATATTATATTTTTTAATATAATCTAAAATCGCAAACAATATCCATAATAGACTATATAATTGTAAAGATATTCTGTTTGATAAATTTTGTGATTGTAACTCATATCAACAGGAATTTTTTTGTGTATCTTTGTTTACTGACACTGTGTACGGAAATGCTACACATATCGATTGACAGTATCTGTTGATATGTTGAGATCTAATTATTCAAAAGCCGATACATAAGATAAACGAGATGACCGTTGCTTCACCTTTCAATATTTCTTATAATTATTTCCCGTTTTACCTTTTCATTTCCCGGCAAATCCGTTATAATAATATACTGTACCGTAAGGTAGCAGGTATATGAAAAAACACCTTTCATCATAGCGAGAAACAACTGTGATTTTTATGGAAGTATTTGGAAAAGGAGGCATGGCATGACTGTTTTTCACAAGCAGGATTTTGCGCTTTATTTACAAAAAAACGGAATTATTTTAAATGAGTATCAGCAAAAACAGTTTGAAATATATGCCGCCTTATTAACGCAATGGAATCAAAAAATGAATCTTACGGCAATCAAGGAAGAAAATGCTGTTTATGAGAAGCATTTTTTGGATTCGATCTATCCGTTGATTGATATTCCGCTTCAGGGTAAATTATGTGATGTAGGTGCAGGTGCGGGTTTTCCTTCACTTCCGATGAAAATCGTTCAGCCTGATTTAGAGGTGACAATCGTGGAGCCGTTAGGAAAGCGAATTACCTTTTTAACTCATTTATGTGCTGAGCTTGCGCTTGATGTAAAGCTTGTTAATGCACGTGCAGAGGACTATGTGAAGCAAAAGCGTGAAAGCTTTGATATCGTTACGGCAAGGGCGGTGGCCAATCTGCCGATGCTTAGTGAATTATGTATCCCCTTGGTTAAGAAGCAGGGGCTTTTCTTAGCAATGAAGGGGGCGGAGGGCTATCATGAACAGGAGGAGGCAAATCATGCGACTGCCTGTTTGGGCTGTACGTTTTTAAAGGGCTGTGAGCATGAGCTGAGTGACGGTTCAAGACGAATCAATCTTATTTATCAAAAAACAAAGGCTACACCGAAGCAATATCCGAGAGCCTTTGCCAAAATTAAGAAGCAGCCGTTATAGAGGAGGAATTATATGCGGGAAAGTAAGATCGTTATGCTGGAGGAGATTCAACCGAATCCTTATCAGCCGCGTTTGGAATTCAATGATGAAGCGTTGATGGATTTGGCTCAGTCAATCAGAGAAAACGGCTTGATTCAGCCGATTACGGTCAGAGAATGTGCAAACGGCTATCAAATCGTTGCCGGTGAAAGACGTTATCGGGCAATGAAGCTGAACGGCATGGTGGAGGTGCCGGTACTGGTGATGGATGCCGATGAGCTGCAGATGGCCGAAATGGCATTGGTTGAAAATATTCAAAGAGAAAATCTGAGTGCGATCGAGGAAGCAAAATCGTATATCGATATCATGAAATACGCAAACCTGAATCAATCGCAGCTGGCATTAAAAATCGGTAAGTCACAATCCTCAATTGCGAATAAAATACGTTTGTTGAATTTAGATGAAAATATTCAAAATGCCGTAAATGCGAAGCTGATTTCAGAACGACATGCGCGTGCTTTATTGGGGGCACAAGAGGACAAGCAACAGGATTATCTCGACCGCATATTGAAAAAAGGCTTATCTGTTTCACAAACGGAAAAGATGATCAAGGCCGATCAGGAAAAGACGGAGCCGAAAAAGAAGCAGTTATTAAAGGGTATTACCCGTAATATGAAAATTGCGTTAAATACGATTCATCAGGCAGTGAAAATGGTGGAGCATGCCGGTGTCGATTTGGATATGAAAGAGGAGGAAAGCGAAGATTACGTAACTGTGATCATTCGCTTTCAGAAATAGGAGGGTACGGATGTAAAATGGGAAAAATAATAGCGGTATCCAATCAAAAGGGCGGAGTAGGAAAAACGACTACGGCGATCAATCTCGCTGCCGGATTGGGATATCTCGGGAATAAGGTTTTGCTTGTTGATTTTGATCCGCAGGGGAATGCGACACAGGGGGTCGGCGCAGGCTCTAATCAAAATCGTTTATCGGTATATAATTTATTAATGGAAAATTATCGGGTAGAGGATGTGCGATTGAATTTGACTGCCCCTCCGATCGATATCGTACCCTCAAGCATCAATTTGGCCGGTGCTGATTTACAGATGGCAAAGTTTGAGGTCGGCAAGGAGGAGCTGTTAAAGGAAAAGCTTGATCCGATCAGAAATCAATATGATTTTATTATTATTGACTGTCCGCCTTCCTTAGGCTTATTGAATACAAATGCTTTGACTGCGGCAGATTCGGTGATGATTCCGGTGCAGTGTGAGTATTATGCCTTAGAGGGTGTTACCCAGCTGTTGTTGACGATACGACTTGTACAGCAGCTGTTCAATCATGATTTGGTGATTGAGGGCGTCGTATTGACGATGTTTGATGCACGTACGAAATTAAGTGTAGAGGTTCAGCAGGAGGTTCGTACCCACTTCAAGGATCGAGTCTATCGCAGCTACATACCGAGAAATATCAAATTGAGTGAAGCGCCGTCGCGCGGCTTGAGTATCTTTGAATACGATGTGCGCTGCGAGGGGGCAAAGGCATATGCCGGGCTTGCGAATGAGGTTGTGAAAAACAACCGCAGACGATAGGAGGGGCGAAAATGGCAAAAAAAGAAAATGCGTTGGGAAAAGGCTTAAGCGCAATATTCGGTGAAAGCATCGATGATGTATTAGAGGATATTCAGCAGGGAGCTTCAACGGAATACAGCAATCAAAAAAGCGAAATCGCAGTCGCTGATATCAAGGTCAATCCTTATCAGCCGCGTAAGCATTTTGATGATGACAAACTCCAAGAATTGGCAGAATCCATTGCGCTTCACGGCGTATTTACTCCTATTCTTGTGAAAAAGGCGGTGCAGGGCTATGAGCTGATTACCGGTGAGCGTCGTTGGCGAGCATCTAAGCTTGCGGGCATGCAGATGATTCCGGCTATCGTAATGGATTTTGACGATCAACAAATGATGGAGATCGCATTGCTTGAGAATATTCAGCGTGAGGATCTGAATGCGATCGAGGAAGCACAGGGCTATGAAAAGCTGATCAAAAAAATCGGTTATACGCAAGAGGAGCTGGCAAAGCGTGTCGGAAAATCACGTGAGCATGTGGCGAATCTGCTGCGCCTGTTAAAGCTTCCGGAAAGCGTACAGAATTATGTTGTCACAAAGCAGCTCAGTATGGGGCATGTCAGAGCCTTATTGGGCTTAAAGAATGAAGCCTTGATGGAGGATGTTGCACAAAAGGCTATTCAGCTTCATCTATCTGTAAGAGCTGTGGAAACAATGGTCAAGAATTTAAATGAACCGAAGGAAAAGAGTGAGGTCAAACAAAGGGATTCTCATTTGGATCCGATTGAGCATCGTTTACAGACCAAGCTTCAAACAAAGGTCAAGGTAGATGATAAGCGGATTTCGATCACGTATAACGGGACGGATGATTTGAATCGTATCTTAGAGCTTTTGGATTGTTTAGAGGAGGAATTGTAAAGATCATACAGAGTATTCTGTGTGATTTTTAATGATTAAACATAATAAAAAAATCTCACCGAAGTGAGA
The DNA here is from genome assembly GCA_910576855.1 of Erysipelotrichales bacterium. Taxonomy (GTDB): domain Bacteria; phylum Bacillota_I; class Bacilli_A; order Erysipelotrichales; family Erysipelotrichaceae; genus C-19. The sequence continues at coordinate 30,752 of CAJTJP010000006.1, read as the reverse complement.
TTAATCTTTTTGATGCCTCTCCCCTATATATAATAATAACGGAGCATTTTGCTTATTCAATAAGTATCAAACTTAATGAGCATAAGGCTTCTTTTTGCGGATAATGCAAAAGCACCTAAGCTGATACCTAATAGTCCTAAATACATAATAATGTTTGTATGATCGCCTGTATTCGGAGTTCTAGGGATTTTGCGGTTGGTGATTTCGATGACTCGGTCTTTGGGTTCTTTAAGCCATTCATCGTTGATTGTCACTTCTGTTACTTTGCCGGATAACTCATAACCACTAGGCGCTTTGGTTTCCTTGATGTATACTGTAGTGCCAAAGGTGATATCTTTGAAGCTTGCGTTGCCTGATTGATCGGTAACTGCTTTTGTGATTCTTTGGGCACATTCCTTATCCGCATACATCGTAAACTCTGCGCCTTGTAAAGCAATCGTTTTGTCTGTTTCATCTACCTTATGGATATGGATATCGGCTTTTACCAACTCATTATCTACTGTAATTGTTTCCACCTGTCTATGCTTGGTTAGCTCTATCTTGAACACTTCATCAGTCAAGACATAGTGCTGCAGCGTAGATTTTTCACGTATGAAATACTTTCCTAATTCAAGCTCATCGAATACAATACGACCAGTACCGTCCGTTTTCTTTGTATCGATGATATTGGTGAAGTCCTTATCAGTAGCTATTTCAAAGGTTACTCCTGCCAGATAATTTGTATTGTCCTTCGTTAATGGATTATGGTAGATTTTGGTATATCCTTCCATATTATGGAAAGAGTCTACGTATTCCTGTTCTGCCTTTGTGTAATGCAGAGAATCGGTTGTTGTTTTGATGATCTCAATGCTGCCTCGTTTTAGATCATTGTTGATTGGATCTCCTTCATTGATTTCGATCGTATATTCCTTGACTTCCTCTCCAGGATAGCCTACCTCAAAATCATACTCGGTTGTATCTAATTGATACTGATCGTTTGTCTGCAGCTCTTTGAAATAATATACACCGTTAGGTAAATCAAAGGTGTTGGTTAAATGACCTTGTTCATCGATATGTGAGATGCCGATCAATGAGCCGTTTTTGATCACTACCTTCCCCATATAGTTATAGATATCCTCTCTTGCGTATAAGCCAAAGACAACATCTTGATAGGCTTCAGGATTGATAAAGGTTTCTTGTTTCTCTAATGCTTTCGTGAAATCAAGATTGACCTTCGCTCTTTTGTTATTGATAGAGATGCTGTTCAGCTGAAGCTCTGCTTTGCCGTTTGGTTTGATTTCAAAGGTATAAATCGTTTCATCTTTGATATAACCATGCGGTGTTTTTGATTCATAGGCTTCATACTTTCCTACAGGCAGTAATAAGCTGTCGGTTGTCTGCCAATCAGATTCAAGCACAGCTACGACATCGCCTTTCTTGTAGTGCTCTGTTTGATCCCATGTGGTGATATCCTCTGCCGCTCGTATCGTCAGTTCAGCTCCTAACAGATTGCCTTGCGACCATATCGGGTGATGTTCCTTACCGAAGGCTCCTTCTATGATTTCAACATCATGGAAGCTTTCTCCTGTTTTCGTAAATTGTACCTTACCTTTCACTTGCGTATTCGTGAGGTTTACTTTTATTATTTCTACATCATTCAATGTTACTTCATGTATTGTTGAATCATATACGTATCCCTTATCTACCATATCATGATTTCCGTCATATTTTTCTCTGATGTAATATGTATGATTGGCTTCCAATTCATCAAAGATCGCTTTGCCGTTTTCATCTGTCCATGTGGTTTTGATGATATGAGTAAAGTCTTTGTCTGTCGCAAGCTCAAAACATACATTCATCAACGGCAGCTTACTGTCTGCATCCTGTTTATAGACTTCAATCGTTCCTCTTTTTAAATAGTTATAGATAGGTTTGCCGTTATTCACTTGGATTACCTGTTGTTTATCACCGTTATAGGAATATGTAAACGGATATTTTTCATCAGACAGCACATAATCATTATCGGTTGACAGTTCCTGCATGTAATAAGTTCCTTTCTCTGTCAAGGTGCCTTCCGCTTTTCCATTTTCATCTACATCAAGTACAGCGACTAAGGAATCCTTTTCTAACTGTTCCACCTGTTCACTGAATATTCCGAACACTACCTGTTTGTATGCTTCTGTTTTGTCTTTGTTGTCAGATATTTCCATATGCTTCATGATAGGAGTAATGCTTGTTTGATGTTGGTTATCTAAGGTCAAGATTTCATCTGCTTCTATTTCATTTCCGTTTTCATCCAACCATGTCGGATCAACGATCGCAGTATTCTCATCTGCATAATCGAAACGGAAATAACGGATCGTATCATCTAATACATAGCCTTCCGCTGTTTCTATTTCCTGAATACTGTAGATATTATGTCCTTCAGTTCCGATTGGTAATTGACTTGATGTCGTAATCGTTTCTCCGTCTGTTGTGAGAACCTCGACTCTTTGTCCGGCACGATACCACAGCTTACCGTCAGCTCCGATAATATCCGTTTTCGCTTTGATTTCAAACTTCACATTCGCAAGTAATCCTCTCTCATAAACGGGTGTAAACAATTCCCCATACTTTGTATTCGTTGAAGTATACCCCTGAAACAACATCGCTTCCTTTTGAAGCTTGACTTGTCCTTTTACCGGCACATCATCAAAGGTGATTGTAGTTACGATGGTAGTATCATCAGGTCCTAATTGTTGGTGAATGCCGTTACCGCTGATTCTGAACGGTTTAGCGCTTTGCGCTAACAGATAACCGTTCGGTGCTTTGATTTCCTCTAGCTGATACAAACCGATTGGTAACTCCTCCGGCAACATTACCGTTCCGTTTTCTGTTGTCGTAAAGGTATCTACTGTATGAGGAATCGGATTCCATTGCCACCAGTTTACATACTCTCCTGCTTCAAACATACTGTTTTTCTCAAGACATTTGATTTTAAAGGTTGCGCCTTCTAACTCAATGATATTATGAGTTTCCGCATCCTTTTTCACGATTGCGATAATTGTAGTAAACTCAGGATCATTGATATATAGATAATTCATAGGGATCTCACTGTCCTTTTCAATGTTTACATAGAAATCGGGAGCTGTTTCATAATCACCGGGATTACCGGGTGTTTTGGTTTCCTTCACTAAATAATTACCGAAAGGTAAAGGCTTGCTTGTCGCAGTACCTTCATCACTTGTGATCAACACATCCCATTCACTGTCAAGGATACGATCATCATCAGGGTCTTGTGCAATTTGTAAAGCCATATCCCAGCCGTATTGTTCTACATAGCGATTCAAGATAGCCGTAAACTCTGCGCCTTTTAATGCCGGCTTGATACCACCTGAACCATCAGGATCACTAAACTTCGCAATCTTAAACGCTTGTTTCATGACAGGATCACAGCTAGTAACAGTTTTGACATAAGCATCAGAAGTAAGATTCACCTCATATTCTCTTTCATCGATAAGATAACCTTTCGGAGCTTTCGTTTCCTTTATCTTGTATCTTCCTAAATACAGATTATCGAAGGCTGCCTTATAGTTTTCACCGATAGAAGCAGTGGCAATTTCAGTACCGGCAGGATAAATAACCGAATCATCGGCAGGGTCCAAGATATCCTCCTTTGCGTATAAGGTATATTCTGCATGAAAGAGCTTTGCGTCACCTTGAGGTCGTTTACCAACCTCACAATCCTCTTTGGAAAGCTCAATTCTGCCTCTGATTTGATCGTTCGCTAAAGACTTTTGAACCGTAACATCACTCTCTTTGATTTCAAAATTGATTCTTTCATTACTGATGAAATATTTATCAGGTTCTGTTTTTTCAAGTGCATAATACTTACCGAACAACAGATTCTTTAATGAAGCGATACCGTTATTATTAGTCGCAATAGTAGCTACCTTAGTACCGTTTTCCTTAAAGACATCAAATTCAACACCTGCTTTCTTTACCACCTTACCGCTTTGTTTATCTAGCTTCTTTAATTCAAGGTTACCGTATTTTTGAACCTTGATATTAATAACGGTCTCATGAGGGTCAGAACGTTTAAATGGAACGACATTTTGTGAATCATCAGAGGCATAGAGGATGGATGTACCAACACACGCTTGCTTTACCATCTGATATTTCACCACAGCATTTTCAGGCGCATTGGCACTCGCAGTAATCGTTAATTTATTACCACTTTTTTTCACGGTTAAACCATCACTTTTAGATGTGAAATAATAGTTTTCAAAAACACCTTCTGTATCAGTGATTGTTTTTGATTCACCGATTTTTAAAGTTATTGATGTTTTATCGAATGAAGGTAATTGTGAGAACTGAGTTAATCGCTCATTAATTTCAGTTTTCTTAGCAGTGTAATTATCAAAAGAATTAGAAGTAAACTTTAATCCCATTGCTTCCCAAATCATAAATTGAGTAGCCACATAATCATCATCAGTTTTCTTTGACATATGCCAACCAGCGTAGGCTATACGTTCCATTTTTTCTTTTTGTTCATGCGTATAATTACTTCTTGTGAAGTTGGCATCAATATTCAACTTCTTATTGGGTTGAACACAAAACGCTATCTCACCATTCACAAATATTTTAGAAACTGTTTCACCATATGCATTAACTACACTTCCATCAGGATTATAACCTGTATAAGAGTATAGAATATCCTTTCCTATGGCAATATTGTCTTTCGCATGTACAGGCAGCGACATATTTGAAATCGCCATAAAAAATGTACACGTAAGAATTGATATTCTTTTTATTGTATTTTTTAATTTAAGCATAAAATCACCTTTCCTTTCTACCGAAAGCTTTTAGCTTTCGGATTTATGCTTATAAAATTTATTAGGACTTATATATGTTAAAACACATTGCCTTTCTCTTGCAGGGGCATAAGCCCCTAAGTGTATCTCACCTTATAATAATTCAAGGTCATCCACTCCTTTCCTTACACAGAAAAAGTAAGGTACATATGCCTGTTTAAGGCGCCCTTACTTCTTACATACAATCGTAATTTTAGAAATACAAAAAATTTTTAAACTTTTTTTAATTTATTTTGAAGGATATAAATGGGGTTTAAAAAAGCCGATATTAGATATCGACTAAAATACTTTAAATTATTTATGGTTATCACTAAGTCTAAAAACTAAGGTACAAAAACATCATTTCCATAATTGAAGCCTACCGTCCATTTATTTATGACGTTATCACAGTAATCAAATACCACTCCATAACTGAATGATATAATTGATGCATCTTTTTCGCTCATCATGTTCCCATAGTCAATCGCTTCTTGTTCGCTGTTAAATAATTTCCCAGAATTTCCCATTGCGTTGGGGTGGATCACTCCCGCTTTACAAGTCTGCTGAGGTTTTGATTGAGTAGGTTTCTTGTTTGAACCTGTGTTCCCGGTTGCAGGCTTGTTGTAGCTTCCTTGATTACTTGTATAGCCGTTTCCGCTTGTTTGATTGTTATTCTGTGTCGGAGCTTGCTCCTGCGGCTTTTTCTTTACCGTTACCTTATAGCTGCTTTCCGCTTTATTGCCGTTCACATCATACGCAGTTACTTTTACTGTATAGCTTCCCGCCTTCTTGATATTCACATCGCTTGTGATGATATAACCGTTCTTTGTCAGCTTCTTATCCTCACTTTTTTTAATATCACCGTCTACCGGATCCTTTACAGACTCAATATTAGAAGCAGCATCAAACTTATCTCCTGCAGTAATTTCCACCTTTTCCTTTTTCAGCTTAATAACAGGTTTCTTAGTATCCTTTACAGTTACTTTCAATGTTTCCTCTTTTGTTTTCTCATCAGCGTTTGTAAAGATCACTGTGATTTCCTGTTCTCCTGTTTTCTTTGCATCGAAGTTTTTCACTTCTTTTACTGCGATTCCTTCATCAGACTGTTCCTTATCAAATAGAATGGAGTTGTCTAATTTATCTCCGTATTCTACCTCAAGGTTATCCTTTACAGTAACCTTTAAATCCTTTGAACAACCTACAACTAAAATCATCATAGCACTTACTACTAAAACACTCATCTTTTTCATAATTCTTCCTCCAAATTTATTGGTAAATCTGTTTACACCCATAATATACCAATCTTAACAATTCATGTCAATGTTTTGCACAATTTATAGAGCATATTTGAATTATATGTAAGTGACTGACATCAAGTCGACAATAACCTTACTTCATCATTAGGACTTATATATGTGAAACATACTGCCTTTTGTTTATTTTATTGGGGTATAAGCCCCTAAATGTAAATCACCTTATAATTATTTAAGGTTATCAGCTCCTTTCAGGCACCAAAAAAGTAAGGTATGAATTCCTTTTAAGGGTGGCCTTACTTTTTGTATACATATGCGATTTCAGAAATACAAAAAATTTTTAAACTTTTTTCAATTTATTTTGAAGGATATCAATGGGGATAAAAAAAGCCGATATCTATATATCGACTCAAAAAAGTTATTTTAAAGAAATGCTTCTGTTTATTTAACAGCCAATTCCATATTTATCGCACATTTCACCTACATAGCCAAAACTGACCGTCCATTTATTCATTACATTGCCGCAATAATCAAAAACTTGAGAATAACCAAATCCTATTATATTAGAATTTTCATTATCAATTTTATTGCCATAATCAATTGCTTCTTGTTCACTATTGAATATTTTTCCTGAATTTCCTATAGAATTAGGACGAATTACTCCTGCCTTACAAGTCTGAGGCTTTGATTGAGTAGGTTTCTTGTTTGAACCTGTATTCCCGGTAGCTGGCTTAGTATAGATTCCTTGATTATTGGAATAGCTGTTTCCGCTTGATTGATTGTTATTTTGTGCAGGAGTCTCCCGCGGCTTTTTCTTTACTGTTACTTTATAGCTGCTTTCAGACTTATTACCGTTCACATCATAGGCAGTTACTTTCACAGTATAGCTGCCTGCCTTCTTGGCATTCACATCACTTGAAATGATATAACCATTCTTTGTCAGCTTCTTATCCTCACTCTTTTTAATATCTCCGTCAACCGGATCCTTTACTGATTCAATATTAGAAGCTGCATCAAACTTATCCCCTGCAGTAATTTCAAGCTTTTCCTTTTTCAACTTGATAACAGGTTTCTTAGTATCCTTTACAGTTACTTTCAATGTTTCCTCTTTTGTTTTCTCATCAGCGTTTGTAAAGATCACTGTGATTTCGTGTTCTCCTGTTTTCTTTGCATCGAAGTTTTTCACTTCTTTTACAGTGATTCCTTCATCAGAATTGTCCTTATCAAACAATAGGGAATGATCTAACTTATCCCCATACTCCACTTCAAGGTTATCCTTTACAGTTACCTCTAAATCCTTTGAACAACCTACAACTAAAAGCATCATAGCACACGCCATAAAAACACTAATTTTTTTCATCTTTTCTTCCTTTACTTTGTTATTACTATTTTATCATGCTTATGCTATTCGCGCAATTGAATGATTAGCAAGCGAATTAGCAAATAATCGATGTCTAGAATGGATTTTGCTAATCGAAAAATTAGCAAAACTCATTTGAGCCATAATATAACATCTGCTCAGCAGGAATAAAGCATTGGAAAAATTAAAACTCGGGTTATCAAAAGGGTCTATAACAAAGAAGAAATGTAAAAAAAATCTCACCGAAGTGAGATTTATCTTTAACATGGTGGACCGTAGCGGAATCGAACCGCTGACCCCCTGCGTGCAAAACAGGTGCTCTCCCAGCTGAGCTAACAGCCCATGTATATTTAATTCGATGGTGGGCCTGAATGGATTTGAACCAGCGACCTCACCCTTATCAGGGGTGCGCTCTAACCAACTGAGCTACAGGCCCGTTTCATCGAATGCTTAATAATAATACCACAGCACATATACTATGTCAACAATTTTTTTTATTATCTTTGCTCATTGTAAAATGCTTTATGTTCTGATTCTTCAATCAGTGTTAAAAATCACTGTACTTGCATTTATGAAAAAAGTATTTTTTTCTTTTTTTGGCTAATAAGAAGTTTGCTTTTTTTCGCTTCATCTAATAAATGATAAAAAAATAGTCTAATTTGCTTCTTTTGTTATTTTTTACATAACAATGCACTTTTATGCTTTCATTACGCCTTTTTACTTAATTTGCATATCAAAAAGAAATTAATTTTTTATTGTAGTAAATTTTGGAATTTAAGATTCAATATTTACAATTCATCAACTTTTATTTATAATGACAAATAAGAGAAAGCAAATCTTTGCAAAAAGAGAGGAGTGAGAGTGATGGAATCAATCGATCCAAAGCTTATTCAAGAGGTACAGCAGGGAGATCAGACTGCCTTTCAAGCATTGTATGATATTTGTTATCAGCATGTCTACAGCTATGCCTTGAAGCTGTCCCATAATGAAGCAGATGCGAAGGATATAACACAGGAGACCTTTCTTCAGGTTTTTCAAAGCATCGATAAGCTGCAGAGCCCCGAAGCTTTTCCGCTTTGGCTGAATCGAATCATCTACAGCAAATTTCATCGTATCTTATCCAAGCAGAAGGAAACGGCGATTGAGCAGGACAGTCTGCAATATCATGTGGATCACAGCGATCAAGCGAAAAAGGTAAACGACACTTATTTATTAGATGACAAGGAAATCATAAGAGCGATGATTGATAAGCTGACTGCGAAGCAAAAAGAGGTGATTCAGCTTATGTATTATGAACAATATACAAGCAGTGAAATCGCACAGCTTTTGAATTTACCGGAAGGAACAGTCAAAAGCAGAATCTTTGAGGCAAAAAAAGCGCTGCAGAAGCAAATCAAGGAATTTGAGAAGGCGGAAAACAGGAAGCTGATTCTGCATACCGATACATTGATGCCAATGGGTGCATTTGCACTTCTGTTTAAAATCAAGGATTATTTCAGATACAGCTCATTATCACAAAAGCTTTTATTTGCATCTATGACAAGTATGGTAATCGTAAGCACTGCTGCAGTAGCACAAACACTCCCTTATATCCAACAGGAATCTCAAACACAGGAAGAAAGCGTTGATTATAATATATTCAGACCGGTGAATTATCAAGAAGAACCGATTGAAAATGCCAAGGAAGCTTATTTTACATTGATGAAGTGGGCTCCCGATGAAGCTCATGTATTGAAAAAAACAAGTGCGGAAAAGGCTGAAGTAAAAGCTGTCGTTGATGAATTGAAAAGAGTTCAAAGTCCTTATTATCAGCTTTTGATTAAGAATCAATGGCTGAAAGCTTATGAGAAATAAAATTTTTTCATTTTTTTTAAAATTAAACCAATCTAAATAAAACAAAAGCTGTTCCTATATGTGCATTTATGCCAATTTGCATAAAAGTACAAGGAGTTTTTCTTATACGAAAAACCAGGGGAATACTTACAGATTTTGGCTATAAGGGATTGTTGTTTCTTTAACAATCTCATTTCATGACTTTATTTGTAGGTTTAATAGGTATTTATTAAAATATTTCATTTCAAATATTTTAATTTATAGATAGAAAGGAATGAGTAGAAAGTATGAAAAGGATAGGAATTATAGTCAGTATTTTATTTGCTTTTATTATTAGTATACCTATTATAAGCAGTACTTCTGATATTATGAATGCGGCAGAAGAAGATGATGAAATAAAATTTAAAGATATCTATAGATTTGATAATAAAACGAGAAATTCTCCCATTGGTGTTTATTATGCGATAAGTGAAGATGGACATTTATTTTATGCAGGTGATAGCGATTATAGGAAGGATAGCAGCACCGCTAACAAACCATTAGTGAAATTTCACTTACTTACGGATCAAAATGGAGAAGCAATAGAAAATGTATTGGCAGTAGCAGGTTGGAGTACTGATTATACCCCTCCACCCCCTTCAAGTCGAATATCTAAGCCTAGTGGGGTAGTTTTAACTACTGGCGGGCAGTTATATGCTTGGGGTTATAATGATTATGGACAATTTGGAAATGGTACGATATCATCAGATTATGTGGAATACGCAGTTCCTATTACAACCGGTATTTCTGATATTGTATCTGTACATTGTTCATTTGAAACAACATATCTCATTACTGCAAGTGGAGATGTCTACGCTAGTGGGGATAATTCAAAAGGTCAATTCGGAAATGGAACTACAGATTCAAGTACAACATTTATAAAATTGCCACTTACTGGTGTCAAAAAAATCGCAAGCAGTGCTGGTACAGAGACTGCTCCTGGAACACTGGCTACCTATGCACTAAAAAAAGATGGCACGCTATACGGTTGGGGAGCCTATGTTTCTGATGGTAAAGAGATGCTTTCAAATCAGCTAGAACCTGTACAAATATATTCTGAAAATGGTACAGATTATTTGACAAATATATTAGATATTGATGCTGAGGGAAGTTTTTCTTATTCTACCCCTCCTTATTCAGGATTGGTAGCTGTTCAAAAGAATGGTAATGAAGTGAATGCTTACTACATCGGTAGCTATTCACCTACATCTAAGAACGTAAAAACGGTCAAAGGCTTTACTGTATCAAATATTTCTCAGTTTTCTAATGTCTGTTACCTGCAAGGCGCATCAGATATAGTTGGATTTGTAGCTGACGGACGTTATTACGACACAAGGCATAAACCTTTAACAGATAATTCAATGGGAGAGATCGCAATAGGCATACCGTTTAAAAAAGGATATGTAAAAGGTGGAGGAAGTCCAAGTGCTTCACGATTTTTTCTGTTAGAAAATGGTGAAATTTACATTGATGGAGAAAAACAAATAGTAAAGAATCCATTAAAAATAAGCGCAACAAAAAAAGATCAGTCTGCTTATATTAATAAAGAAAAATATAATGATGATTTAGAATTAAAAATAACCCTTCCGGATAATAAACCATTTACTTGTGCAATTGAAGATTTACTTACATCCGAGACTATAAACTGTGCTGAGTTTGTAGATAATAAAGCTAATGTTAGAGCAGGCAATCATCGTATATATCGACAATATACTGTTTCAAATACAGAGACTGAATCACAAATCATTATTGATTTATATAAAGAGAACCCGCAGCTAAAGGATTATTCAGCTTCTGAAATCAATAAAATTAAAAAGTTTGAAACTATCTCTTTAGCAGTACCTAATGATCAAACCACATGGAATAGTTACACTGCTACAATCACTGATTCATCGGGAAACACAAGTGATTATAACGGACAAACCTTGACAATAGGCACCTATACCTTAACAGTGACGGATTCTTACGGCAATACACAGAATTATCAATTTGAAGTGAAGGACAATCCTGAACCGACTTTAAATTTCTCATTGGTTAATTCAAACCTTACCTACGGTGATAATCCAACAAAGGTAAATAACACAATCGGTACATTTACACTATCGTATCCCGCAGGTGAGCCTACCTCTAATATTAAAACGATTCAATTAGATAGTAGCGGTGATGAAGCACACTTCAGTATTGACACTACAGGAGCCTTAAAGGTGAAAGGTACTGATTTAGACGCAGGAACCTATAACGTGACTGTTTCGGGTACTGATGGTAATGATATGGCATTTACGAAAACAGTTTCTATTACAGTCAATAAAAAGAATCAAGACAATTATCAGATAACAAATCAAGCGAATTATCCGTTTCAATTAAATCAAGAAATAGCGATAACTACTTCAGGTAATGACAGCGGTGAAAATGAAACGTATACAATCACAAACGGCAACAGTGTAGCGCAGATTGTCGGAAATAAATTCAAGCTGTTAAGCAGTGGTACATTTACCTTAGAAGCTACAGTTGCGGGTAACACAAACTACAACAGTAAAACAGTTACGAAACAAATAACGGTATCACAATTACCGACTCAAAATCCACCTGTTTCTATCACAAGCAATGATTCATTCATGTATGGTGATACCTACACTCCTTCCTACAGCGGCGGACAAGGAAGCGGTGCAGTATCTTGGACGATTGAAAATGATAACGGTACAGGGGCTGCGTTAAGTAACGGTAAGGTTACGGTTACCGGTGTCGGTACATTCACAATAAAAGTAACGAAAGCCGGCACAAGCAGCTATCAAGAATCTACAGCTACTAAGGTCATCACAGTCAATAAACGTAAGACCATCGTGAAACCAAAGGATGTGACGAAAACAGTAGGTCAGGCATTTAAAGATAATGGTGCTACCTTTAATCCTCAGCCTGTTACAGGTGATAATATAGGAACACTTACTATCACAAGTAAGTATCCTAATAATCAAGTCCCGGGCAGATATACAGACGGTATACAGGCAAGCGGCTTATCCAATCCGAATTATGAATTTGAATATCAAGAGGGAACATTGATAATCAACAGTAACAGTTTACCGAATAACGGTGAAGGATACTATAAGGTAACCGGAACCAAAGGAAAGAATAACTGGTATATCAGTGATGTTGAAATATCGGCTACAGGTAAGAATGGTTATGATGAAATCAGTAATGATGGAATTAATTTCCAAACTACTCCGTTAGTCTACAGTACAGACGGTGACTATCCGACTGATTTCTACTTAAGAAATTCAAGTACAGGCTTGATCGCAAAGGCAATACGTTATCAATTAAAGATCGATCAAACACCGCCTGATGTGCCGACATTATCGATGAAAGAAATCAATAAGAGTGCAATCGCAAGATTCATCAACGCATTAAGCTTCGGCAACTGGATGAATCAAGCTGCGGAAGTAACAATGACAAGCAGTGATGCGACAAGCGGGCTTGATTACTACGAATACACGGAAACAAGTAAGAGCGGTACAAATAAGAAACAAAGCACAAGCGGTATAGTGACATATCAAAATGATGTAGAGCTTACGTTACAGGCAAAGGCATGTGACAAAGCAGGAAACTGCAGTGACTTAAGCAGTGATGAAGGAATCATGATCGATCGCAAAGCACCAACGATAACCGGTGTAAAGGATAAGAGTGAATATAAATTCTATTATCTGCCGAGATTTGTAAAGGTCACCGATGACTACAGCGGTTTATCGTACAGCGAATATAAGCTTGACGGAGCTATGGCAGGAACAATTCAAAATAATGTTGATGAAAGAATCAGCAGTGTCGGTGAATATGAGGTCTATGCGATAGACAATGCAGGAAATGATATTACGATTACATTTAAAATCGTTCCGTTGCCTGATATTGAAACAGAGATTGACGGCAGTGATGAATCTAAAGATATTATCGATCAAATCATAGATGAATTAGATGAAATCAAGGACAAGATCGATGAAACAGAAAAGAAGGATATCGAGGACTGGATAGAGGATGCCTTAGACAAGTGGAACAGCTTAAGAAAAAAGGTTGTAGAAACCGATGATAAGAGCGCTAAGGTAGAAGGTCAAGGCGATACAGACTTTGATCCGAGTGTAATCTTGATTGTCGATGATATTACCGATCATGCGGATGATATTCCACCGTTACCTAGAAAACCGATTACTGTATATGATGTATGGCTTCAAAAGGGCAATGTAAAAATACAGCCTGACGGAAGCATTAAGGTCTATTTACCGTATGAAGAAGCACAGGAAACCATCGGTTATGCGATGGGCGGCGCGAAAAGCGATGCCAAGCCGATCGTCTATGAAATTGATACAAAGGATAAAGTTAAAGAGCTCAAGGTGCAGTTAGAAGGAAGCTTCGTAACCTTTATCACAGACGAATTGCTGCGATATGCAATCAGCAACGACAAACAGGAAATCAATGAGGATAATTCATGTGTCGTAGGACCGGATGGAAAACCGACTACAGGTGATGAAGTATGCGGTTTACCTAATGATGACGGCAAGCAGCCGGTGAAAAAGCCGGACGGAAGTGTTGAGGTTCCTGACGGCGGTAAGATTGAATTCCCTAACGGAACGGAAATCGAAACACCGGACGGCGCAATCATTCACCCTGACGGATCGGTAACATTACCTGATGGCACTGAATACGATCCTGACGGTAATAAAAAACCAAACAAAAAATGTCCGTTAGACGGCATCGAAATCAATATTGATTCTGACGGGGACGGTAAGCCAGATGTAAATATTGATATCGACGGTGATTGTAAGGCCGACTTAAATATCGATACGGATGGCGATGGACAGCCGAATACAAATATTGACACGGATTTAGACGGCAAGCCTGACTATAATGTTGATACCGACAATGACGGAAAACCCGATGTGAATATCGGACCGGTAAATGAACCATTTGAGCCTACTGTATGTAAAACAGTAAACGGACTGGAATACTGCAGCGATCCGTATAAGAAACCATACTTAAATATTGATTCAGACGGTGACGGTCGTCCTGATATCAATGTGGATTTAGACGGAGATATGGAAGCAGATATCAACATTGATATTGACGATGATAATATCCCTGATTTGAATATCGACAGTGACGGAGACGGACAACCTGATATCAATATTGATACAGATAATGATGGTAAGGCAGATAAAAACATTCTGAAGCTAACGGAATGGAAGCCTGATAAAAACGTAGACGGAAGTATCAAATACGATACGATGTCCGGATTATTATCATTATTAAATGATAAAGATGATGATATTTCAAAACCAAGCAAGCCAATGGGCGGAGCACTGACAGGCAGTGATACTTCAGATTCATCTAATCCGTTCTTATGGTGGATGTTGGTACTTATCAATATAATCACAATGTTTTGGTGTTATGTGAGAGTGAGAAAAGAAAAGGAACAATCTTATGAAAGGTAAATAAACACCTTTAGGAAAAACAGAGTGAATTCAGTTATTGAAAATGATTCACTCTTTTTCTTGTTATGAAGGGTGTAAATTGAAATAAGGAATGATGTAAGTATGCTTGTGCATGCATTACGGAAAAGAATCCAAGCTTAATTAATTCAGTTTTAGACACTGATTTTGTTCTAAGCGAACCGGTGATTTTATAAAAATTTGAAATTATTAAAAAAATATCGATACTTTTTTGTATTACATGATTTTAGGATGTATATAAGAGAGGGGGTATATTAAAATGTATTAATTAATAAATATAATAAAAAAATAATACAAACCCTTTAAATAATGATTTAAAACGTATTTATTTGTGTTATAATATCGTTGCCGCTGAAAGGCGGTGGAAGGAGAGGACATATGTCTGATCACTTCAAAACCACCGATAGGTCAAACATGGCAGAGCGTAAATTATTCGGCCCGATTTACGAGGTAACTAATGCTGCTGGAAATAGCTGCGTTAATTACATTAATCTTTTATATAAAAGCATTAAATAAGTAAATCGGATACAGCCGATAATTTACGAAAAAAGGAGTGAATTGCAGTTCACTCCTTTTCTGTTGGCCCGATCCAACTGAGGTTAACACCGTTATTATATGCCATACTGCAAGAAATAGCAAGTATAATCTGAAAATATTTTAGTGAATTTATCTATGAAAAGCGATGTTATTCGATCAGAGAGCAACAGACTGATTATTTTGCGCTGTGAGCCGGTCAGACTTTGTGTTTCATTCTTGTTAGGATATAAACTTTAGTCATTTTATAAAAATTTGAAATAATTAAAAAATATCGATATTTTTTTGTATTTCATGAATTTAGGGTGTATATAAAAGAGGGAGATATATTTGTATGTATTAATTTATAAATGATATCGAAAAATAATACAAAAACTTTAAATAAGGGTTTAAAACAAATTTATTTATGTTATAATATCGTTGCCGTTGAAAGGCGGCGGAAGGAGAGGACATATGTCTGATCACTTCAAAACCACCGATAGGTTAAACATGGCAGAGCGTAAATTATTCGGCCCAATCTGTGAGGTAGTTAATGCTGCTGGAAATAGCTGCGTTAATTACATTAATCTTTTATATAAAAGCATTATCTAAGTAGATTGGACACAGCCGATAATTTACGAAAAAAAAGGAGTGAATAGCCGTTCACTCCTTTTCTGTTGGCCCAATCCAACTGTGAGGTTTACACTGATATTATATGCCATACTGCAAGAAATAGCAAGCATGAATTGAATTTATTTTAACGGGTTCATTTATGACAATTAATACGCTTGATTTAATTGATATTAGGTTGATAAAAAGCGTTGTAAGCTTATCAGTTTTGCTTTTTCGGGCATGAGCTTCAGTGAATTTTCTGAAAATTGAAATTATTAAAAAATATTGATGTTTTTTTGTATTTCATGAATTTAAGGTGTATATAAAAGAGGGGGATATATCCGCATGTATTGATTTTTAAACGGTAATAAAAATAATACAAAAAGCTTTAAATAAGGGTTTTAAATAACTTTATTTGTGTTATAATGTCGTTGCCGCTGAAAGGCGGCGGAAGGAGAGGACATATGTCGCTCACTTCAAAACCACCGATAGGTCTACCATGGCAGAGCGTAAATTATTCGGCACACTTAATGAGGCAATTAATGCTGCTGGAAATAGTTGCATTAATAACATTGATTTTCTATATCAGAGAATTAAGAAAGTAGCGTAAGTGCAGCTAATAATTTACGAAAAAAAGGAGTGAATTGCCGTTCACTCCTTTTCTGTTGGCACACTCCAACTGAGGCTTACACCGTTATTATATGCCATACTGCAAGAAATAGCAAGAGGAAAAATTTGTTTTTTATGTCAATAAGCTTGCAGTATCCGGCCTTGTCTTTTTTACTATCTCAAATAAAAATCATGAAGAACAGTTCAGCTCATAGGAATGCAGCTTTTGTATATCATAATACACACCGAGAAACTATAAACACACAAAATAAAAAAGTAAGAAATCTCCCTCAATAAAGCCACTATTTGACTCTTTTAGCAATATTTGGAAGCTTTTTCGCTATTTACAAGCAAAAATAGGAATGATATAATCTAAAATAGGAAAGCAAAATTTGTCAGAATAGAGGTGTGAAGCATATGGAAGCGCATGAAATCGAATTGGTAAAAAGGTTACAGGCAGGAGATCAGCAGGCCTTTGATGAGCTTTATCAGCAATACTATCAAAGAGCCGTTGCGCTTGCATATCGCTTTACAAAGGATTATGCAGATGCGGAGGATATCGTACAGGAAAGCTTTATCCAAGTACATAAATCAATCAATACACTTCAGGAGCCTGCCTATTTCTATAGCTGGCTGAATCGCATCATTCATAATAAATGCGTAAATCTGTTTTACCGCAATCGTAATGAAAATGCGGTCGATCCGGCAAAGATGGAAGCAGTAAAAACCTATGAGGAAAAGCGTCGTTATATGCTTCCGCATCGGGAAAGTGACTATATCAGTGAACAAGAGGTATTACAGCGCATCCTTTCACAAATGGATGATAAATATCGTGAGGTAGTAGAGCTTGCCTATTTACAGCAGATGAAATTAGAGGAAATCGCAAAGCTTTTGGATTTACCGCTCGGAACGATAAAAACACGCTGTCGCAGAGCAAAGAGTGAATTAAAGCGATTGATAGCGGAATTTGAACAAACAGAAAACAGAAGAATCAGCTTCGAGGCAGATACGATATTACCTGCAGCGACAATCTTTACACTCGCAAAATACAAAGGCTTTATGAAGCAGCACATATCGAATTTTTTTACAGGACCGGCGGTGAATATTGCGGTTGCGACATCACTCAGTGTACTTGCGGTATCAGGTACGGCAATGGCCTTAGAGGATTTCAATCATTCATCACCAAGCAATGAACAAACGAATACAACAGCAAATAATGAACCAAGCCTTGAAACAGATCAAAAGCTTGCGGCTCGCTCATTCGGTAATTACACCTATGATGATATCATGATTACAAATTCAAGAGAGGCATATTTTGTCTTAATTAATTTTGCATCTACAAAGGATGAAATGTCAACTAAAACAACAGATGAATTAGATAGAATCAATGTGATATATAAAGCTTTACAAAAAGCAAATGATAAATATTATCAAATGTTGATTGACAGAGGATGGAGCGAGCTGTTTCACTCTGTATATGATTAAAGGTATGAGACTTCATACTTTTTAATTACCTCTGTGTTTTTATAAATTCACATTTATTATCATTTATATTATATTCTATCAATTTATTTCCATTATTTGTATTGATAATCTTATATAAAATTTTAAGTTTTTTTCTAAAGTTTGAAACCTTTTTATTTTTATTTTTGTCCCCAGTATACAATCAAGTGTTATTGAACAAGATTAATGATTCTTTTTATATGAAAGAAAGGAAGATGTTTATGAGAAAGAAATGGATGCTTTGTCTATGTGCAATATTAACCTTTGGGTTGTCTTTGCCTGTTGTTAAATATATAGCCGGATCGGTTAATGCGGCGGGGACATTAATAGAACCGCTGGGAGAAGAAGTTGTTGATTTTGAAACTTCACCTTTCATGCATAATAGTTATGTCAATATTTTTTATGTCATTACTAGCGATCATAAATTATATGTATGTAATTCTCCTACTAGTTGTAAGATAGTAGATAAAGATAGTGAAGGAAAAGTCTTTAATAATGTAAAAAAAGTTTCTCTATATGGCCATAGTGGTTTTGCAACTCCAGTTTCGTCTATTTCCTCATTAATTTTGTTGGAAAATGGTGAAGTTTATTTTCAAAATGGCTTTGTGAATTCAGCTGCACTGCCTACACCTAACCCTCCTGTATTAATAAATACCGAAGGCATTCAGGGTATAGTCGATGTTGTTTGTGATGCAGACAACTATTATTTATTAACTTCAAATGGTGATGTCTACGCAAGAGGTGATAATAGCGGTGGACAATTGGGAACAGGAACAATAGGCGGGGCAAGCAATTCGTTTGTAAGAGCTAATATAGATGATGTAAAAAAAATAAGTGCCCGTGATAAAAAAGTAGTTGCATTGAAAAATGATGGAAGTGTTTTCGCATGGGGAGTATCTGTTTATGATGGAATACAAGCACAGTCTAATGTATCTGAGCCAATACCACTTAATCTAAATGGTACTCCGATTCACAATGCGATTGATATCTCGAAAAAGATAGCCAATAAAATAGGCGAAACGAATAATTTTGGGTTATCCATTCTTGTTAATGAAAATGATGAGGCCAAAGTTTATGAATATGGTAATAGATTATCTGCAAACCAAATCAAATTATTAGTAGAAGGTGGAGATCCCAGCAAAGCACGGGATGTATTTTATCATTATGGCTACGATTTCCTTGATCAAGTCGGTTATTACAGCGATGGGGATTTATACACTAAAGTATATCCTAGCGGAGTATTTAATACTCTGAATAAAACAGATGTTGTAGGACATTTAAGAAAGGCTGAAAATGTACCTACAAGCAATGGCACAGATAGTTATCTTTTTATTACAGAAACAGGCGCATTATGTTATATGTTTAGTAGTACTAAGCAGATTATTCCAATCAAAATCGGTGATGCACTGAAGATAAAAGGTTTTAAATCAGATGATACTGTTTATGCGAGTGAAGAAAAATACAATGACGATATTGATATTGAAGCCAGCACTTCAGAGAATACAGCAATAACCTGTAAGGTTCAAGATCCCGTAGGCAGTGCTGAAACAAGTTGTACTGATTTTCAAAGCGATGAAATACACGTAAGCCTACAAAATGACAGAATTTATAGAAAATATTTGTTTACGGATACAAAGGCAAATAAAGAGTTTGTTGTTGATTTATATAAGGGAGCACCAAAGCTTGGAAGTTATTTAACATCTGGTGTTAATAAAATTAAGATAACAGATTCTATTTCGTTAGATGTACCCACAGATCAAACAAACTGGAATTCATATACTGCCACAGTTACGGATGCATTAAATCAAACGAAAGATTTTACAGGTGGGACATTAGCTGAAGGAACGTATACGATGCACGTTACCGATGCGTATGGGAATACACAGGATTATCAATTTGAGGTGAGTGATAAACCAACACCTACTGCGAATTTCAATCCTGCGAATACATCACTTACGTATGGTGATAATGCTACTAAGGTAAATAACACAATCGGTACCTTTACACTTCAGTACCCGGCAGGGAAGCCGACCTCTAATATTGCCACGATACAACTGGGTACAGGTGGAGATGAATCGCATTTCAGTGTTGATACTACAGGGGCTTTAAAGGTAAAGGGCACTGATTTAGATGCAGGAACTTATAGCGTATCTGTTTCGGGAACTGACGGAAACGGTATGGCTTTCTCAAAAACAGCCACTATCACAGTAAATAAGAAGGATCAAAACAATTATCAGATAACGAATAATGCGAATTATCCTTTTCAATTAAATCAAGAAATAGCGATAACTACTTCAGGTAATGACAGCGGAGAAAACGAAACTTACACAATCACAAACGGCAACAGTGTAGCGCAGATTGTCGGAAATAAATTCAAGCTGTTAAGCGCAGGAACCTTTACCCTTCAAGCTACAGTTGCGGGGAACACAAACTACAACAGTAAAACAGTAACGAAACAGATAACGGTATCACAGTTACCTACGCAGAATCCACCTGTTTCTATCACAAGTAAGGATTCGTTTATGTACGGTGAGACCTATACTCCTTCCTACAGCGGCGGACAAGGAAGCGGGGCAGTGTCATGGTCGATTGAAAATGATAACGGTACAGGGGCTGCGTTAAGTAACGGTAAGGTTACGGTTACAGGTGTCGGTACATTTACCTTAAAGGTAACGAAAGCCGGTACAAGCAGCTATCAGGCGTCGACAGCTACTAAGGTCATCACAGTCAATAAGCGAAGAACGACCGTAAAACCTAAGAATGTAACGAAAACAGTAGGTCAAGTGTTTAAAGACAATGGAGCTACTTATACACCGCAGCCGATAGCCGGTGATAATATCGGAACCCTTGTCATCACAAGTAAGTATCCGAATAATCAAGCACCGGGACAATATACAGACGGAATACAGGCAAGCGGCTTATCCAATCCAAATTATGATTTTATATATCAAGAGGGGACATTGATAATCAACAGTAACGCACTTCCGAATAACGGAGCCGGATACTATACCGTAAGCGGAACGAAAGGTAAGAATAACTGGTATATCAGTGATGTTGAAATATCAGCTACAGGTAAGAATGGATATGATGAGATCAGTAATGACGGCATCAATTTCCAAACTACTCCGTTAGTTTATAGCACAGACGGTGATTATCCGACTGACTTCTACTTAAGAAATTCAAGCACAGGTCTAGTCGCAAAGGCAATCCGCTATCAATTAAAGATCGATCAAACACCGCCTGATGTTCCTACATTATCGATGAAGGAAATCAATAAGAGCTTATTCGCAAGATTCATCAATGCGCTAAGCTTCGGTAACTGGATGAATCAAGCGGCGGAAGTTACTATGACAAGTAATGATGCGACAAGCGGGCTTGATTACTATGAATACACGGAAACAAGTAAAAGCGGTACAAACACAAAACAAAGCACAAGCGGAGTCGTCACATATCGCGATGATGTAGAGATGACCTTAAAGGCAAAGGCATGCGATAAGGCAGGCAACTGCAGCGCATTAAGCAGCGGTGAAGGAATCATGATTGATCGCAAAGCACCGACAATCACCGGTGTAAAGGATAAGAGTGAATATAAATTCTATTATCTGCCGAGATTTGTAAAGGTCACCGATGACTACAGCGGTTTATCGTACAGCGAATATAAGCTTGACGGAGCTATGGCAGGAACGATACAAGATAACATCGATGAGAGAATAGACGCAGTCGGAGATTATGAAGTCTATGCGATAGACAACGCAGGAAATGATATTACGATTACATTTAAAATAGTGCCGTTACCTGATATTCAAACAGAGATTGACGGAAGCGATCAATCAAAGGATATCATCGATCAAATCATAGATGAATTAGATCAAATCAAAGACAAGATCGATGCGACAGAAAAACAGGATATCGAGGAATGGATCAAGGATGCCTTAGATAAGTGGAACAGCTTAAGGAAAAAGGTCGTAGAAACCGATGATAAGAGCGCCAAGGTAGAAGGTCAAGGAAACACAACCTTTGATCCGAGCGTGGTATTGATCGTGGATGATATCACATCCAACACAAGTAATATTCCGCCGCTCCCGAGAAAAGCGATCGTTGTATATGATGTATGGCTTCAAAAGGGCAATGTGAAAATACAGCCTGACGGAAGTATTAAAGTATACTTACCGTATGTAGAAAAAGCGACTTCTGTAGGTTATGCGATGGGCGGAGCGAAAAGCAGTGCGAATCCAATCGTCTATCAAATAGATACAAAGAATAAAGTAACAGAGCTTAAGGTACAACGAGAAGGAAACTTTGTCACCTTTATCACAGATGAATTAATGCGATATGCGATCAGTAACGACAAACAGGAAATCAATAAAGATGATACCTGTGTGGTAGGGCCCGACGGAAAACCAACTACAGGTGATGAAGTGTGCGGCTTACCTAATGATGACGGCAAACAGCCTGAGAAAAAACCGGACGGAAGTGTTGAAGTACCTGACGGCGGTAAGGTTGAATTCCCTAACGGAACGGAAATCGATACACCGGATGGGGCAATCATTCACCCTGACGGATCGGTAACCTTACCTGACGGAACTGAATACGATCCTGACGGAAACAAGAAGCCGGGCAAACAATGCGCATTAGAAGGAAAGGACATCAACATCGATACAGACGGCGATGGATTACCTGACTTAAATCTTGACATCAACGGTGACTGTATCTCAGATTTGAATATCGATACGAACTTCGATAACATTCCTGATATCAACATTGATACAAAGGGCGATGGTAAGCCGGATATCAACGTCGATACAGATAATGACGGTAAAGCAGACTTAAATATCGCAATCATCAAGCGTTGGATTCCGAATAAAAACTGCAGCTATAAAGGCTTTGACTATGATACAGGAGAAGGCTTTACCCCGATTTTAAATATCGATACTGATGGCGATGGCAAGCCTGATCGCAATGTAGATACAGACGGAGACGGAATCCCCGATTTGAATGTCGATGCGGATTGGTTTGAAAAGAACGGCAAGCAACAACCGATCGGCGGAGCCAATACAGGAGATAACACCAAATGGTTATGGTGGTGGCTATTATTGATACTTACCGGTATCACATTGATCTATTCACAGTATAAAAAGCATCAAACAAAAAATAAATGAATCTGAAAGAAGCAGGAGTAACTCTTGTTTCTTTTTTATAAACAAATGATATAATAATTTAAGCAGTTGTTTATATGATTTTAATTCTTTTAATAAAAAATGAACTAAAATTATGACAAGGATCAATGGTTTTCTAAAACAGAAGATTTATGAAAATTAAATATGAACATGTAAAACATCATGATCTAAATTGTCAATTATTAAATTGTAAATTTAAATATCATATATAATATACATAAAAATATTGTGGGGTGATGAAACATGGATAGAAAGTCAGTACAGATTTTATTAAACTATAACTTTGGGGATTATCTAAAGGAACGCTTGGGTGAGCATGATATGACACTGCGCCAATTAAGCATTAAAACAGGAATTGATTATATCGTCTTGTCAAAGATTACATCCTCCAGGCCGCGTAAGACAACCTATCAGGAATTTATTGCCATAATGTGGGCGTTAAATGAGGATGTTGAGGATTTTCTTGATTATGCGTTAAAGCGACCGAAGGTATTCAGAATAACTCGTGAAGCCGGCAGAGTTCTTAATGTAAATGAGTTAGCTTCCATAGCTCGTATTATGCGCTTGAAGCCTTATCAAAGAGATGCGCTGTTTGGGATGATCGACAGCATTGTTGAAGGTTTTCTGAAGGCCAATGAAAACAACTGACAGGCGAGGCTGTGACGTGTTATGTATTTCTTGCAGTTTGTATTTGACAGTGTAGGGGTGGATTGTGATGAAGCGGCAGTATAGTCGGAGTGCTATGCTGTTTTTTATGTATTTTTGATGATGATTATAAGCCACTTGTGCATTAAGCGGCTTGAAAAAGCTTTCGCAAAAGAGCTGCAGAGTGATTACGGTTTCCCCGGCTCTTTAGATTAATTAAGGGTATACGAGAGTGTTATGATTCAATTCGATGGATATAAAATAAAAAACGAGTAACCTCGTTTTTACTGTAAGTTAGATTGGCTCATTGCTTTAAGCGCTTTCTCTAATTCAGGCCGAATGGCTTTGTCAACATCGGCCATATCCATTACTTCGTCCATGCTTTTGTGTGTTGTTCGCATTAGTCCGAAGATCATTTCAATTGCCATTTGGGTTTTACCTTCAGCTGACTGAGCTATATCATTCCCGAAAGAGACTGATATCACTGTTCAGCTGTTTGTTTTATCGCTTTTATTATGTTCTATGCCTTGACTCGACTGATTTCAGACAATATCAGCTTTATCAATACCTTCATATATGACTTCCTTCATTATTCCCGTTTGGCAGTTGGCCATGATGCTCACTCAAGTCAGACATCGGATTCAGAACGGCACTGTCGCCTTCACCCGCTTACCTTTGTTTTTTTGTTTCGCTTCGTAATCCATCGCCGTTTTTTTCAAACTGTTGTCCACAGCTTTTGCGACATCTGAATCACTCGTACCGTAATCACGCTCAAGCTGAGGCAGACATTGCTGCAGATGCCAATTCTCAGGGAAGCCCAGCATACTCGTTATCGTTGCCGGATCAATGGAGCCGATTAATCTGTATAATTGCTTAAACCGTTTGCGTAATGAATTGTTCACCAATGCAAACTGATTTCCGTACAAGA
This sequence comes from Erysipelotrichales bacterium, assembly GCA_910576855.1. Classification (GTDB taxonomy): domain Bacteria; phylum Bacillota_I; class Bacilli_A; order Erysipelotrichales; family Erysipelotrichaceae; genus C-19. Next base: position 5,980 of record CAJTJP010000006.1, on the reverse strand, counting down.
AAACCCGCATGGTGATAAAGATATTGTATACATCCTTGCGCTTGTTGGCGGACTTGATATCATAGTAAGAATGAAGTCTCGTACAATAAACGCTGTTCTCTCGGCATTGAAACCCGAGCATGGTCTTGCCGCTGAGAACTCTTTCCTTAAATTCCGATAGATTTCTTAAATACGAGATCACCTGTTTAGCGCTGAGGGCTATCTTGGTGCCCAGATCCTGTGAAAGCTGCTGACTCAAATACTTAAGAATTACAGCTTGATCGATTTCCTTCATACAGGTAAAGAAAGTGATTGCCCGTTCAAAACGCAATTCATGAAATAAGCGAATAAAGAAATCGGTCTGCTCCTGCTGTCCTTGGTTTCGCTGCTTCTTTACTTTCTCGTTCGCTGTCCTGTTATCATAAGGCTTATTTTCTTTCATAGCAGTAACAAATGCCGCAATCAGCTCCGCGGCCTCAAATGCCTTTCCCTCTTGATAATTCTCCAATCTCAAATAAGCATTTTCGCTGTCGGAATGCCGCTGCATAAAACTATAAGAAATCAAGGCCTTGAATCCGATCTCGATTTCCGAAATCGCCTTGTAGAAAATGTATTTGACCTCTTTATCAAATATGTGCAGATAAGCAAGCTCATCAAAGGTCGCATGCTCATAAAAGCTACCGTCATCCTTCATAAGCAGTCTGCCGTAGCAATCCATCACATGATAAAAGCTGTTGCGCAAAAAATAATTTTCTGCAATCTCTTTGCTGTCGATATTCAAGCCCCTGGCCTGCAGGTATTTAACCTGCTCCTCGGCAACATTAAAAAAGCATCCCATAGTAAAACCCCCGTTCTGTGCTCGCTCCCGTTCAAGCTTTGTTTACGTATTGAGAAATCGGCAGAATCACATGCTCAGCATGACTTGTATAATCAAGGTCTGCTGCTCTGCCCTCTTGATAATTCTATTGTAAGGGGTTCTGTAAATAAAGTCAATGGAATTTTCGAATATAGAAAAAAGTAAAAGCACTCAAAATTTAGAATACAGGAAAAGTAAAAGTGAGCGATAGTTTGACATACAGAAAAAGTAAAAGACAACAGAAATTTGTCATACAAAAACGTATTGCTTTGTGCTTGATGACTGCAATCAAGCAACGCTTACTGCATTTATATATGAATTATTAACTAAGTTTTTAAAATTATCGAATATTATTCATTTATGTAGTATAATTTATACGATCAAAGAGGGGAGCAGTGCTTATGAATATGTAATGCACGGCAGAGCCGGGTCTTACAAAAATCTGAATGAAAAGCGAATGAAGGAGGATGGAAGAAACAAGCTTAAACTATTTATTGAAACGTAATTATGAGAACTATCTACAGGAGCGGCTGTAATACAAGCCCCTATCTCTTAAGCATGAGTGCAAACGCTATCTTCCGTTATAACGGATAAGAAGGCGGCCCGTTAGCTGCCGATCACCCTGAGTAATGTTTTTACAAGCATTATTTTAATGTAATCATGCAGAATTGCAGGGCATAGCTTGCGATACACTGTCGTTAATAAAAGAAAGCTTAAGGCGATAACGCTGATATTTATAGCTTGAAGGGTGGGATATGAATGAATAAAGACGATTTGGATATCTTGATGAACTCTAACTTCGCTGACTATTTAAAGTATAAATTGGATGAACTCAATATGTCAATGCGACGGCTGAGTGAACTATCATTGATTGAATATAAGGTGCTGTCTAAAATCACGGTATCAAAGGGGAAACCGCGAAATACCAAGTTTACTGAGTTTATTGCGATTCTTGACGTATTCGGTGATGATATTCAGGATTATATGGATTTTGTTTTCGGCAGAGTGAACCGCACGAAGTATAAGCATAAGCTTATGAAGCAACTCAACTTGAATCAGTTAAGCCTGTTGAATCATATTCTGACTGAGATCGAACCTGAGCAAGTGACTGATTATTTGTTGCTGCTGAATCATCTGCCTAAAATCTATCGTAAACAGAATACGGATAAGAATAAGAAATAAATTCTATATAAGACGATCTGAAACTCACAGTATCAGAAAACACATAAAAATAAGCCGACTTTATTTAACGACTGCTGTCAAAAAACAAGAAGGAATGTTGAAAGAACAGGAATTCTTGTTTTTTCTTTGTCCCGTCTTTGCTTTTTCAGCTTACTTTACTTATCGTGATTTATGGTTTTATTAATGACTTTGCAAGGGCTTATTTCATGCAGTGTCTTATATATAAGAACAAACCTTAAAATATGTTCATGTGAGGCTCGTTTTTAAACAAGATATTTTAACTTTTTTTTGCGCTTAATTGATATAAAATCAGTATTTATACAGCTCAAACAGATAAAACCGTTGAAATGCTTAGTTTGCCGATAAATTTTAATGTATATAAACAGTGATTTTATGAATAAAAACAGACAAAAACAGATGAAAACAGCTTGTTTATCGCTAGAACTGCAGTAAATTAATATCATTAATCTATTGTTGATATATTATTAATACAATAAGGTTAAGCGAAGTTTACTTTTTAACAAATTATGTTATAATAAAGCTGATTGGAAAATATTGTATTTTTAAGGATACAGAGGAGATTATCGAGATAAAACTAGGCATAGAAAAAATTAAGAGAACCTATAGGTATCAGCTGATAAAGAGATAGAAAGGAGTAATTGAAATGAATGGAATTCCAAAGAATAAACTTGAAAAATTCGGTCTGTCGATCAGATGTAACAGAAGGAGAAATTTAAGTCTTACCAAAGCTGCGAAATGGACACAGAGTCACTTTTGTGAGGGGATTTGCTCACAGAACTCCTTGATTAATATCGAGAAGGGTAAAATCGGCAGATTTATAGAAAATTATCCGAAGCTGGCGGAGCGTTTAGAACTACAGGTTGTCCACAGTGATGAAATCGACAAGCGCATAGTGCATTTTACGAAGCGTATTTATAGTACGATCGAGTATTATGAGTTTGATAAAATGCGTAAGTATTTCGATAAACTCTATGAATTACTGGATTCAGTAAAAGATTGCTTATGGTATTATGATTTATATCAAGCGGCGAAGGCTGTGGATAATTATTATCTGAGCAGGAAGTTTTTGAGCTATGATGACAGATGCTATTATTTAGATATGATAGGTGTGTTGTCGGAACAGTGGGATGAAATGCTGCTTGCTATTGTTTTTATTTCCGCATATCAGAATGTGGATGACTTAGAATACAACGAGATATTTAAGACACAAAATATGCAAGAGTGTACAAGTGCATTTAATAAAATAAATATCATGCTGTATTATTACGGACAAGGACGTACTGTAATGCTGTTAAATCTAACCAAAAAATATGAAATGGAGTTTAAAAAGCAAAAGAATGATCTGCGACTTCTTGATTTATATGGGATTAAGTTGCCGTTTGTAAGTATCCATGACGCTTATGAGGTGGATGATGCTTATAACTCCATGCTGAATATCATGCATACACATAAGGTGGCCAGATATAAAAGGGCAGAGTGTTACTTCAGTTTAGGCTCAGCGTATCTCAATATGCAGGAGTATGAGAAAGCCTTGGAAGCTTTTGAGACAGCATATGAATATGACGATGTTCGCAATATGCCGGTGTATGCTTATCTTGTCCATACACAAAGAGTAATGGGGCTCAAGGTTAAACTGCCTCATTACGATAAAGAGGATATCGAAGGATATTCTGTGATTTATCAAAAGCTCTACGATTATTATTCGACAATCGAGAAAGATGAAACTCAAGCTGAGAAGTATATTATGACAAATATAGCGCCGATGATTGATGGAGATATCGATAAAGCGCTGTTAAATCTTATCGGCGAGGAGCTTAGCCTAGCTACCAACGAGAATAATCATCATAAGATAATGGCGAGGTTTAATAAAAAATTGAAGAAAACTTATCGAATGGTGACTAATGTTTTAGATATGACCAATGTATAAAAAATAAAAGCAGGGATGATTCATACGAAGTCCGCAGCGGTAAACGGCTGACTTCGTGTTAAAATCCTTGTTTTTATTTTTTATAAAGCTTTTTTTATTTTATAGTCAAGTAAGGTGATTTTATAAAAAATTATGATTTTGAAGTGATTTTATGGCTCCAACGGGAAATTTTCTTGATGAGAAAAGCAATATTTTGGGTCTGTTGATGAAAATAGGCCGTTTTAAGGCTAAAAAATGTGTTTTTAGAGCAGGTGGACGAAAGGTTGATTTTTGCATATTAAAATTAATTAGTAAGCATTAGATAGAGTTATTTGTTTTATCTTTCGAATAAAGGGTTATGAAATAGTAAAATGTTGGAAAATTATGTAATCATCTGAGTTAAAGTTAGGGGTATGAAAAGTGCTGATTTTGGCCTATTTTACACTTCGACTTTAACTCGCGTCAGAAGCGTTGCCTTATGGTAGAAATTATTTTATTATAAGGGCGTAGAAATGATGGGCCCATCAACTCCTACAAATCGCATATCAATAAGGAGGAGAAGATTATGAAGAAATTTGTCATTTCTGCACTTTGTGGGCTGTGCTTATGCGGAGCAATCGCAAGCATGGCAGCTAACAATGGCTCTAATGAAGAACCTGCAGTAGGTATCAGATCTACCGTAGGTATCACTTGTTAATATAGATTCGTTAGAGCGAGGCTTCGGGGGAAGCCTCGAGATTAGGAGATACTAGCGGGGGGAATCAGAACAAGGTGGAATGAAGGTTAGGGCATATTCTCACAGAATTTAGATAACTAATGGATGTACCCCCATACTCTTCAACATTCCTACCTGTTCAGGAATGAAACTAGATTCTGTGGTAATGTGTCTTAACCGCAAGGTTTCATTCACCTAAGGTGCCCTGGAAAATCTTGGCGTGTTTACACGCAAATCTCAAAAGAGAATGCGCATCTAATTGTATTCTCATCCAATGGGAAATTGGAAATGGTTTCACGAAGCGTCTAGAGTATGGGACGCTTCATTTTTTTATGTTGTGGTAGGAGAGGAGGGGGAGGACGGAAGTGAGGGGAATGGCAGTGGTGTTGACTGTGCCTATTGCTAGTGTGTAGCGAAGCGGATCATTAATGCGCCTCTGATTTTAGATAACTGAACAGAATTTTAATCCCGAGGTGCAGGAGCTAAGGTTCTTTTTATTTTGGAATAGAAAAGGGGCAGTAAGCATCGGGGGTTGAGCGATGCGTTACAGTCCCATTATATTTAATAGTCCGTTATATTTAACAGTCCTTTATATTTATAGATAATAGGTAAATGGATGGGGGAATCGTCGTGAGATAATTTAGCGGAGAAAGTATCACTGTTTAGCTGTTTTTCTTATATAAGAGGCTGTGTTTGTAGGCGGTGAGGCAGAAATACGCACTGATACATAGGAGCAACCAATATGTGGTAAAGCTTGTGTTGTCACCGGTGCTAGGAATCTCAGGGATTCTGCGGTTGGTGATTTCGATGACTCGGTCTTTGGGTTCTTTACTCAGCCATTCATCGTTGATTGTTACTTCTGTTACTTTGCCGGATAACTCATAACCGTTAGGGGCTTTGGTTTCCTTGATGTATACCGTAGTGCCGAAGGTAATATCCTTAAAGCTTGCGTTGCCTAATTGATTCGTGACTGCTTCAGAGAGCTTCTCGGTACACTCTTTGTCCGCATACATCGTAAACTTTGCACCTTGTAAAGAAATCGTTTTGTCTGCTTCATCTACCTTGTGGATATGGATATCGGCTTTTATCAACTCATTATCTACTGTAATTGTTTCCACCCGTCTATGCTTGGTTAGCTCTATCTTGAACACTTCATCAGTCAAGACATAGTGTGCCAATGTGGACTTTTATAGCGATAGGTAAGATTTTGATACAATCTCCATCTTTTCCCCCGCTCCACACCGTGCATGCGACTTTCACCGCACACGGCGTTCCATCTAATTCTTTAAAAGTTGATATCTGTTAAATTACATTTCTTACG
>CAJTJP010000005.1 GCA_910576855.1 Erysipelotrichales bacterium | reverse complement strand
GGAGATGTTAAAGTACACATTCACTTTACAATTCTAACAAAATCAGCTAGAAAAGGATAGGTGTAATTTGACTCATTGGATAAGTCGATTACATTATACTAGGAGATGGACGGTATGTGCGACTTATCAAAAGGCGTAAGAGAAGAAGGACGAGCAGAAGGACGAGCAGAAGGACGAGCAGAAGGACGAGCAGAAGGACGTGCTGAGGGACGTGTTGAAGGCCTTTCAGAAGGACGTATTGAAATGGCAACAGATAATGTCCGTAGCTTGATGAAAGAAATGAAAATCACCTTAAATGAAGCGATAAAGATCTTGAAAATAGATGAAACCATTCGATCTGAAGTGGAGAAAGCAATCAAAGCTACGAACTAACCAATCTGACATTAAAAACAGGATTCTAAATTAATATAGGGTATTAAAAAAGCAGAGGATAAATAAGAAATGAATACCTGCTGCCTTTTTCGTGTCAAACAACACGGGACAATATTAAAAAGAACTGTGTTTATTATAAGAACCTCATTTATGCCCTTTCATCTTAATCAGAATTGGATTGTGGAAAGAGTAAAGGTCGCCTCTTTATTCCTATAAAACTTAGATACCCAAAGAGGTCTTAACGACTTCTTTTTTTATCCGTTAAACAAAGAAATCATACAGTTTCAACATTATAATTGTCACATGCACCTATATGATTATCCAATAATTTACATTGACAAAACACAAAGATACATATAGAATGAAAAAGAGAGGTGACAGCTATGGATTTTCATAAAGATGAAGAATTAATTAAAAGATTACAGTCCGGAGATAATGAAGCTTTTAACGAATTATACGAAAAATACTATAAACCGCTTCTTTATACCGCCTGTCGATTAACTAATAATATTGAGGATGCGAAGGATGCAGTCCAATCAGCCTTTATGCAGATGTATACCTCTATCCATAATTTAAAAGAACCGAAATATTTCCGTTTATGGATGAATAAAATCGTTCGCGGAAAATGTATCGATATGTTTCATAAAAATAAAGATGTTATCGTAGATACCTCACAGGATGAAATCATTAATCAATATGAGGAACAAAATACGGATTTTATCCCTCATGATAAGCTGAAATTCACAGCGGATCAGGATATTTTAATGAATTTGATTGATGAATTGCCCGATCGTTATCAGGAAATATTGTTTTATGCGTATTTTTATCAGTTTTCAATGAAAGAAATGGCAGAGCTTTTAAATATTCCGACAGGAACGGTGAAGTCTCGTTTATACGCTGCTAAAAAAGCATTGCGTGAAAAAGTCAGTGAATATGAGACATTGAATCGCTATAAGCTTACCTTTCGTATACCCGGCGCAATGTCAATTTATTTGTTTTTCTTATTCCACAGACAAATAAAACCGATCAAGCTGAAAAAATCATTTCAATTCATGAAGCAGAAAGCGATGCTTTTGTCTTTGACCGTTGCGGGAGTGAGTGTACTTGCCGTACCGTTATTGACCGGCAATTATCAGGAAACGGCCGGTGATGCGTATCATAATCTAAATACTGCACAGGAAGCATATTTTAAGCTAAAGCATTGGGCAATGGATGAGGTACAAATGAGTGAAAAGAGTACTGCGGATATTGATGAAATTGAAGCTGTATATGATTTTTTAAAGTCGCAAAAGGGACCGTATTGGGAAAGATTACAGGCTGATGAATGGGACATTGCCTTTGAAAAGCTGGAAAAATAATAGTTATACAAGATTATCTTATCAGATATTTTCTATCATTTATCAGATTTTATAAAAAGTTGGTATTAAAAAAAGAGTATTAGACTCAAATTGTTAATAGATTATATTTATCACAATGCGTATAGGAATAATTAAACGTAGGTTACTGAGAAAGTTTCATTTTTTTTGATAAATGACGAACCTTTTGTTTATAAAACAGGACTCTCCTACTGAGCCATCATAAGTATAACGATGATGTGTTTGATTCTTGTTTTTAACAAACTTGATGATTTATTATTTGAAAATAAAATGTATAAAGTATTTTCATTTATTAATAATTCATACTTTTGATTTATAACAGCAACTATAACAAAGTTACGAACGGAGAGGATGAAAGAGATGTTGGAAAAGATAGCTAAAGATACAATATGTCGGGGAAATAGGCTTTTAGTATTATAAATGTATTGTATGCTGTATAGCAATAATATTTATTGTTTCTAATACTACATTGAGGTTTACAAAGGGTGTGGGATATCAAATTGTGTATAGTCCCGGAAGCAGTGATACAACTAATGATTTTATGATTAATACAATCCATGTTGTGAAAAATCAATTAATACTTATTTGCAGGTATTGCGATTACTTAATGAAATAATATCTGTTTGTGCTTATTTGTATTTATACTACAAAGGAAAGTTGGTGTAGGTTTGAAAAAAATATATGTTTTATTCTTAACTATAATTAGCATTTGTTTAGTAGGGAATATTTATTATGCATTTGAAGTAAATGCAGCAAGCAGTTACGTATTTCCTGATCCTAATCTAGTTTTTGACGTCCCTAATCAAGAAATGAAGCAATTAAACGGAACAAGTTATGTCGGTGTCGGAAGTTTAAGCGGTGTTTCGTTCCCGGCAGCAGGAAATGATTGGATGGATTTCCCGGGTTCCAATAAAGGAGTAATTTTATCGGCATTTAACCCATCACAAGTTACTTTTACTGCAACAGCAAAAGTAAGTTCTTCTCTTCCTGAGCTAGAGTATGCAACAATTGTTGGAAATGTAGAAAGCGGAGGTATGCAGCTTAAAGTAGCGAGATCGGCAAATATGCTTTATTTCTCATTTCACGTTGTCATTGGCGGTACGACCCATATAATTAACGGAGTTTCAGGTGGGCTGTTAAATGCTTCTGATTTATCAAACTTAACCGGAGTCCCTTATGCTTCTAACAACGAATATGTGGTGGTTGCCAGATATAATAAAAAGAGAGCTGATTTATTTGTGAATGGGGAATTACTTGCTTCTAAAAATATAACAGGAAGTATAGATGCTCCTTTGCAAAATACGGTATGGGCTGTTGGAGGAAATCCATTAGGAAATACGATAGCAAGCAATCCGTTTATAGGAAGCATAAAGAATGCGTATATATATGGAGTAGGTTTAGGTGATGATATCGATTTTATTGATATGAAGCATACAGGCTCTTTCATAAGCTCATTTGATACAAAGGTTAAAAAGCCTTATCATGATAAATTAGGAATAGCGAGTTCACTCAATCCGACTGATCAAATAACAAGCAATGTGTCTTATTGTATTTTAGATTCATCTAATTCATGTAATGGGTTGACAAGTTCAGTATTAGATATTATTGATAATGGAGACGGGACAGTTGATGTAATCCCGCGACAGACAGGTACTGCAAAAATACGAGCTGAGTATACACAGTTTATAACTACAGCAGATAACGCACCTATGTCAACTTATAAAGACATAATAATTACAGTAAAAGATAATCTGTCAACCACTTATACTGCTCAGCCTCAATCGGGCGCGACAGTAAGCGGAACATACGAAACTGAGAAAAACGTGAATGTGGGACATAAAATCGGAAGTATGACTTCAATCAACGGTTCTGCGCCATTTACTTATACGATGGCTGATGATTCAAGCTATCCGGGTGAGTCAAGTAATTTTGAAGTAAATAGTGATGGCGTTGTTAAAGTGATAGGTACGGGTAATTCTATAAATCCTAATACAAATAGCTTATATGCAGGAACCTATCATTTTTGTGTATATGCACAAGATGCAGATGGCGATTCACTCGATCAAACCGGTAATGCAACTGTAAAAGATTGTGTAGTAATGAAGGTAAATAAAACAAATTCGAGTGTTGCCTTTGATGATCCGAGTACTACTAAGAAATCAATCGCAGCTGCAGCTACGGCTTGGAATGAAACTGCGACAGCGAACCCGAATTCAGGAACGAAGATCACTTACAGTGTGAGTGGTGGTGATGTATCTCTGATTTCTATAAATCCCGATACAGGAGCGATTACTTATACAGGAAGTAATGCGTTCGGTAAGGTAAAGATAAGGGCAACAGTTGATGATGATCCGACAACGGGAAATGATAATTATAATTCTGCCTTTGTGGAAAAAGAAATCGTAATCTATCGAGAGGTAGACGGAAGTGTAACACCGCATGCCAATTCATCAGATACAACAATTCCTACCTTTACTGCTTCTGATTCCAACGTCAGAACAGGGGGTATCATCGGTACGATTCACGGAACACTCGGTACACCTGATACGATAGGGGGAAGCACAACGACTTATCATTATGGCTTAAAACCGGGAGTAGGAAATGCGAGCTTCTTTAGTGTTGATCCAAATACGGGAGTCATTAAGACAACAGCGAATTTAGGAGTAAACAGCTATCATATCACAGTAACGGTAAGTGATAACTGGAGCACAAAGGAAATACCGGTGACAATCAATGTCGGAATGGCAGCGGCAGAGAATCTGAAGTTTTATGAGAACAGTACCTCGAATACGATCATCACGACAAAGAGTGTGAAGGCAACAGATACAGGAGTGACGGTCTACGCGACAGTCAAAGGAAGCACCAATAATAATCCTGTCACTTATCGAATCAAGGATGGCTCAACAAATGTAATCACAGTGAATCCAAACAGCGGAGCGATCACGATACACGGAGTAGGAACGGTAACGATCGTCGCAGAGAAAAAGGGAGCCACAGGGCAGGCAGATGCGAGTGCCGAGCTGACGTTTACGGTCACGGCAGGAACACAAAATTTCATCTATACAGATAGCGCAGGAAATGAGCTTCCTAAAACAAGCAACAAGTATAATGCGATCAGTGAAGTATACGCACCAAATAAAACGATTCAATTATATACGGCAGGGAATCCGACAGGCAGTACAGTAACATACTGTTTAAAGGCAGGAAGTCCTACGGATGTGATATCGGTAAGTCCGACAGGGTCAGTTACAATACTGAATGCGAGTATTTCACCAAGTCAGATAGGCAAGGTCATTGTAGAAGCAACGAGTCATGATCCGAGCGGAAATTACGCAGATAAAACGATTGAGTTGCCGATCAACATCACAAAAGCAAATCAAACGATATCATTTGCGGATGTGACATATGCGGCAAACGGCAAAGGTAAGGTAACACCTGTCATCAATGAACAAGACCTATCAAGCAATGACGGCGGGGTACAGGTTAATGATACCGATTACTATATTACGGTAGATACTAGCGTAAATACATCAACCGCATGGACGAATGACGGCGTTGAGATAGAATATGATTATGACGGAGAAAACGGAATTGATATTCCGCTTCATGTAGAGAAACAAGGAAATCGAAACTATAATAAAGCAGAGGCAGACGGCATCCTTCATATCATGGGGCCTGATGAAAACATGTTGGTAGTTTCCAATCCGGGAAAAATCATCTATGGCGATCACTTCACAATCCGAAGTCTACAGGATGATTCTAGCAGTATCAATGTAAACTATACTTTTGAGGTAGACAACACTACGTACATCTCCAATCCGACAGTCACGGGAAACAGAGCGGAATTCGATGCGTTGAAGTATAGTGGTACGACTACAATCAAAATCAAGGTGACAAGAACGGCAGACGGAGAAGTACCGCTAAGTAAAACGATAAGTGTACAGGTGCTTCCAAAACCAATCGAAATCATTATCGATGATAAAGAGAAGTATAAGGGAGAACAAAATCCAACCTTAACGTATCAAGACTTCAAAAGTCAGTTAGTATCATGGAACGGGGTACAGGATATCATCGAGGAAAATGATATCAAGCTGAGTACTACGGCAAAGACAAACAGTGATGCAGGAAGCTATCCAATCAAGGGAGACAGTACCCTATTAAATACAGCTTATCCAAACTACACCTTTACATTCAAAGAGGGAACACTGAAAGTCAAAGAGGAGAACATACAGGATAATTGGTATCATTTAGAGCTTGATGACGGAAGCAATACCTTATACACAGGCGGATGGACAAATAAGGATGTGAACATCATCAGCGATCATAATGAGTATATCAATATGTCGTTAGACCAAAGCACATGGAAGCCAAACCAAGTCACGGTGACAAAAGAAGGAGAAACAAACCAAAGCTTTTGGATGAAAAAGGACAGCGGAGCAATCACAAAAGAAAAACAGGAAATTATCAAGATAGACAAGACAGCGCCTAAGGTAAAGAGCATTAAAGCGAAAGATTCAAACAACAAGCTTCAAGATATTATTAATAAGCTGAGCGGCGGAATATTCTTTAAGCCGGGAACAGCGTTTGAAATCACGACAAGCGACAAAAAGGATGACTTAAAAGTAAGCGGCACAAAGGAAATCACATATAAGGTTTATAAAATCATAGACGGAGCTGAGGAACTAATCAAGGATGGAAGCTTAGCTGTCACTAATGAAAAGGCAAAGATTACAATCAGTGAAACAGTAGGTAAATATAAAGTATGCGTGATACCGACAGATAATGCGGATAATACAGGCAAAGAAAGCTGTCATGAGGTAGAACTAAAGAAAATTGATGTCGATGTAGACGGTGACGGCAAACCTGACTTCAATGATCCCGACGGAGACGGATGCCCCGATTTAAATATCAAATGGAAGGATCCCGAAACGAATCAATGGATCGTTATCAACGGAGACAGAGATTATGATGGTATTCCTGATTTAAATATAGACAGTGATGGTGATGGAAAGCCTGACTTGAATATCGATACTGATCATGACGGAAAGCCTGACCTGAACCTTGTCATTCTTAAAAAGCCTGATTGGAGGCCTACCAAATGTGTAAAGGCAGATATTGATAACAAAATTCTTGAAGAATACTGCACAGGCACAAGTGTGAAAGCGGTAATCAATATTGATACTGATGGAGATATTATCCCTAATATCAATATCGATACTAACGGTGATATGAAGGCAGATATTAATATTGATACAAATGGCGACAATGAGCCAAATACGAACTTTTCACCAATCAATTTATGGAAGCCGGATAAAAATCACACATATCAGAAGTTTCAATATGACACAATGAAAATTGATCCGTTATTAAATATTGACAGTGACGGAGACGGCAGACCGGATATCAATGTAGACATTGACGGTGATGGCAATCCGGACATAAATATTGATGTGGATGGAGACGGAATCCCCGATACGAACATTGACGGTGACGGAGATGGTATACCCGATATCAATGTAGATACAAACGGTGATGGCAAGCCTGATGAAAACATCAAGGATATCACTGAATGGAAACCAAACAAAAATGTTGACGGAGATTTACCTTATGACACAATGGATTTCAACGATAATGATGATACAGAAAAGCCATCAGACGATGATCCCGATGTCAAAGGAAGCTATTATCCGGGTGACAATGTAGGCGGAGCTATCACAGGAGATTCAACAAACCTAATACTGTATATCATTACCATATTGCTTAGTATTGGATTGATAAGTTATCTGATATACAAAAAACAGAAAGATACATTTCAATAAATAAAGGTCTTATTAGGTAGACTTAAATAGAGATAGGAAAAAATTATTGAAATATATGTTTCTGAATAGAAAAACAGGCATTTTTGATTAAAAAACACCTGTTTCATATTGTCTACATTTGTAGACATAATAGAAAGGAAAGATGGATTATGTGGAAAAGGGTTATAACCGCTTTAGTTATGTTATTGAGTGTTTTTTCTGTAGGTTACACTTATTATAATTTTAATATTTATGCGAGTAATACACTTTATCAATCAGGAGGAGATTTACAAGGCAGAATTAATATCGGTACTTCAGGTCTCAGTTTAAACAATATTGGATTCAAAAAAGGAGATAAAATTTATGTCGGAGGAACAAATCCTAAGAATGGTAATCCTTTGGGTTGGCAATTAATATACAATGCAAAAAATTATGCAACATACGATGTTGCGGTAAATGGTTCAATTACAGATCTAAGAACATTGACTACGACTTATACTCCAAACGGTACTGCATCCGCTTGGTACTCGATGACTACGGATAGTATCGCAAAGAAAGCAGAATTTTCAACAATACCCAATTCACTGTTTGTTTCAATGCCCAATCAAAAAGCCATCTATGATTTAACGGAAAGTAATGTATATAATGATATACAAAATCTATCATTTGAAATGTCCGATGCAAAACAATTAGACTTGCTTCGCCCTAATGACTTATCTGCTGCGATTGAGACAGTAACAAAAGCAATGCAGCCACAAATGAATGGATATATTAAATATAGTCATGGTAAAGTGGCGGAAGCTGTCATTGCTTCAACAAATGGAAATAATGTTTTTATGCCTGATATAAAGTTATTGACCAGTAATCCGAATACTCCCCAATATACACTCAACGGAGGTTATCACCTTAATAAGAAAGACCTTGCTTTTTTAGGAAAGTATTCAGGCTTAAGTTGTTATTATTCAGATTCTACTTTAAGCGGTTTTGATTATGGTAATATATATAGAAGCTCAATTGATACCGACGGAACCATAATCTATGAAAGCTGTTTAGAAACAGCAGATGTTCGACCGAGTGCTATGATTAATTTAGATCAAATCGTTTTTGGTGTTTCTCCGGGAACCACACAGGGATTAGGTGCAGTAACAGAACCGAATTTACAAGAGAATTATACAAGTATTTATAATGCAACCAGCACATTTAAAGAAATGAAATTAAGAATACTGAATAAGGAAGATCCGATTACAGTTTCATTTGCGAAAATAACAAATAAAGATGGGAATACCATTACTAAAGTTACAAAAGATTCTGAAATACAATTATGGGGAAAAGCAGAAAATAGAGGTTCAACTGTATCTGCTTTATTCTTCAAAAATGGTAAATTTGTCTATTATAAACCTTTGGATCAAGCAAAAGGAAATAATCAAGACTTTCCGTATATATTAGATACAACAGGGATAAGTACCGGTAGTTATCAAGTAGCAATCGTTAATGAAGTTTATGATACGTCTACCACAGTACCGGCATATTCAAGTTTGTTAAGTGAAATAAAAACGTTAGATATCGTAGAGCCTGTAAGCATTTCTGTTTCTCCCAAAACAGGTTTGGAATATGGTAACAATGTAAATAATGGAGATGTTGCAGCGACATATACAACAAGCAATGGTGTAAATCCTATTACGGTGACACTGGTAAGTGATACAAGTGTGAGCGGACATGTAAATGATTATCAAATGTTTTCTGTATCCAATGGTAATATAATAGTGAATGATCCAAATGGTTTGGATGCCGGTGATTACTATTTCAAAGTAAATGCTATTGATGATAATGGTGATCCTGCAGGCGGTGTTAATTCAAGTACAGTTCATATTACTGTCGCAAAAACAAATCCGACAATCGCTTTCGATAATCCGAATCAAACCAAGAAATCAGTGGCGGATGCTTCAACTGCTTGGAATGAAACAGCGACACCTACTCCCAATACAGGTACCAAAGTAACGTACAGTGTGAGCGGCGGTGATACGTATTTGATTGATATTGATTCTGATACAGGAGCGATTACTTATAAGGGAAACGGAGCTTTCGGTAAAGTAAAAATCAAGGCAACCGCAGATGATGATCCGGCTACAGGAAATGATAATTATAATAGTGCTTTCACAGAAAAGGAAATCATTATCTATAAACAAGTAGACGGAAGTGTAACACCACATGCGAATTCATCAGACAGTATTACACCTACTTTCACCGCAACAGACACCAACGTAAAGACAAACGGAATTATCGGAACTATTCAAGGTACGACAGGAACACCTGATAATATCGGCGGTTCATCAACGATTACTTATAAATACGGAATAGAAACAGGCGGTGATTCGAGTTTATTTAGTGTTGATGCGAATACAGGAGTCATTAAGACGACAGGAAATCTTGGTGTACAAAGCTATCATATCACGGTAACAGTATCTGATAAATGGAGCACCAAACGAATCCCGGTGACAATTAATGTCGGAGTAGCGAATGCAGAGGATTTAAGATTTTATGAAACAAGCGCTGCCGTTAATATGATAAGTCAAAAGAGTGTGAAGGTAACAGATACGAATGTGAGTGTCTATGCGACAGTCAAGGGAAGCACCAATAATAATCCTGTGACCTATAGAATCAAGGATGGTTCCACAAATATCATCACGATCAATCCAAACAGCGGAGTAGTGACAATCAACGGTGTCGGAACGGTAACGATCGTAGCGGAAAAGGAAGGCGGAGTCGGACAGGCAAAGGCAGTAGCTGAGCTAACCTTTACAGTCACAGCGGGAACACAAAACTTCATCTATACAGATGATGCGGGAAATGAGCTGCCGAAGGATGGAAGCAGCTATAAGGCATACAGTGAGGTATATGCGCCAAACAAAACAATACAGTTATATACCGCAGGTAATCCAACCGGTTCTACGGTAATGTATCAATTAAAGGCAGGCAGTCCTACGGATGTGATATCAGTAGATGCGGGTGGATTAGTAACGATATTAAATGCTTCATTGAATAATCAAATGGGTAAGGTAATTGTACAGGCAACCAGTCATGATCCAAGCGGAAACTATGCAGATAAAACGATTGAGCTGTCAATCAATATAGAAAAGGGTACAAGAACGATCAGCTTCAAAGAGAAACCAATCTATGTGACAAACGGTAAAGGCAAGGTAACACCGGTCACAGAGGTTGACGGAGTTGTCGATACAGATGGCGATGTATTGATAGAGGTAGATACCAACGAGGATCATACCATCGCATGGACGAATGACAATAAAACAATCGATTATAACTACAGCGGAGATACAGGAAAAGATATCAAAATTCATGCGACAAAACCAATGAATCGAAACTATAAAGCGGCGGAAGCAGACGGAACTATCCATATTATGGGACCTGATGAAAACATCTTAGCTATCACGAGTCCGGGACAAATCATCTACGGCGATCACTTCACAATACGAAGTAGCCAGTATGATGCGGACAGCACGAATGTACAGTACACATTCGAGGTTGATAAAACGACTTATATCTCCAATCCGACAGTGAACGGAAACAGTGCCGAGTTTGATGCCAAGCAATTCAGCGGAAGCAATAAAACAACGATCACGGTTACAAGAACGGCAGACGGAGAAACGATGTTAAGTAAACAGGTACAGGTAACAGTGCTTCCAAAGCCGATTGAAATCATCATCGATGATAAAGAAAAGCTAAAGGGAGAAATCAATCCAACATTGACCTATCAGGATTTCAGCAGTGACTTAGTATCATGGAACGGTGTGCAAGATGTGATACAAGAAAATGATATCAAGTTAAGCACAACCGCAAAAACAAACAGTAATGCAGGAAGCTATCCAATCAAGGGAGACAGTAACAGCTTAAACAAGACTTATTCAAACTACAGCTTTAGCTTCAAGGAAGGGACCTTAAAAATAACTGAGGAAACTATCGAGGATGATTGGTATCACTTGGAGTTAGATGACGGAAACAATACCGCTTATACAGGTGGATGGGTAAATAAGGATATCAATATTGTATCGGATCACAACGAGTACATTAATCTATCCTTAGACCAAAGCACATGGAAACCGACACAGGTAACAATTTCAATAGAAGGAGAAACAAACCAAAGCTTTTGGATGAAAAAGGACAGCGGGGCAATTACGAAAGAGAAACAAGAAACTATCAAAATCGATAAGACGGCACCTAAGGTAAAGAACATTAAAGCCAAAGATTCAAACAACAAGCTTCAAGATATCATCAATAAGCTAAGCGGTGGAATCTTCTTTAAACCGGGAACAGCATTTGAAATTACTACCGATGATTCCAAGGATGATCTTAAAGTAAGCGGAACGAAAGAAATTGCTTATAAGGTTTATAAGTTAGAATCACAAGCGAGGGCTGGCGATGAATTAATCAAAGACGGAACATTGACAGTCACCAATGAAAAGGCAAGCATCACAATCGGTGAGACAACAGGCATTTATAGAGTGTGCGTAATACCGACTGACAATGCAGGTAACACAGGCACAGAGAGCTGCCATGAGGTAGAGCTAAAGAAAATTGATGTTGATGTGGATGGAGATGGTAAACCTGATTTCAACGATCCTGACGGTGATGGATGTCCGGACTTGAACATCAAATGGAAGGACCCGAACACTAATAAATGGATCGTCGTAAACGGTGATCGAGATTATGACGGAATTCCTGATTTCAACATTGACAGTGACGGTGATGGTATTCCTGATTTGAATATTGATACTGACAATGACGGCAAGCCTGATCTTAATTTGGTTATATTAAAGAAAGCTGATTGGAAACCTACCAAGTGTGTCAAGGCAGACATCGATAACGGAATCCTTGAAGAATATTGTACGGGCACAAATGTTAAACCGACAATAAACATTGATGTAGACGGAGACAGAATTCCTGACATCAATATCGACACAAACGGTGATATGAAGGCTGACATTAATGTAGATACCGATAATGACAATATCGCGAATACAAATCTTTCACCAATCAATGTGTGGAAACCGAATAAGGATTATACGCACAAGAATTTCCGTTATGACACGATGAAAATCGATCCACTGTTAAACATCGACAGTGACGGTGACGGCAGACCGGACATCAACATTGATTTAGACGGGGATGGTGAACCTGATATCAATATCGATGTAGATGGCGACGGCATTCCCGATACAAACATTGACGGAGATGGAGATGGTAAGCCCGATATCAATGTAGATACAGACGGAGATGGAAAACCTGATGAAAACATCAAGGATATCACTGAATGGAAACCAAACAAAAATGTTGACGGAGATTTACCTTATGACACAATGGATTTCAATGATATTGATGAAACAAAAAAACCATCAGATGATGATACGGATGTCAAAGGAAGCTATTATCCGGGAGACAACGTAGGCGGAGCCATTACAGGAGATTCAACAAATCTAATACTCTATATCAATACCATATTGCTTAGTATTGGATTGATAAGTTATCTGATATACAAAAAACAGAAAGATACATTTCAATAAATAAAGGTCTGATTAGGTAGACAATATGAAACAGGTGTTTTTTAATCGAAAATGCCTGTTTTTCTATTCAGAAACATATATTTCAATAATTTTTTCCTATCTCTATTTAAGTCTACATTTGTAGACATAATAGAAAGGAAGGAATTCTTATGAAAAGAAAATTTATTGTGATACTAATATGTATCCTTGGTACTCTGACAATAGGTTATAAGTTTATTAATGAGAATTTAAAATTTATATTAAATGCACAATCTGCTCCTGCTTTTCAATTGCCTAAAGGGGCCAAGGTCGTATTAGGTAAATATAATAATAAGGAAATTGTATGGGATATCGGAAATAATGATAATAACGGAAGTTATGTATTGATGAGCAGTAAGCCTTTGGTTAATGCCATTGCAACATATGACAGCAGTGTACCTGTTACCACAACACCTCAAAGCGTTGCGAACAGAGAAAGCTATTGTTTAAGATATAATAACGGTAGCAGCAATTATGCAATTCAATTTTGCCCTGTCACACCTCTGAAGAGTGAAGTCGCAAAAATCCAAACTAACAGCAGCGAAGCTGCAATCATCACTACAGCACCCGTATTACCTTCCATAAACGATGTCAGAACCGGCGGAATTTTCGGATTATCATTAAATGATCGTGCTTATAAATCTGCCGTCACCTACTGGCTTGACGGATATATTACTTCCCCTACCGATAATGGTGGATCATACCGGAATACGTACAATAATGCAGTGCAGTGGCCTTTGAGCATAGCTTCTGTCAATTACGATTTTACTGATATGACTACAGGTAATTCGATTTCGAGAAATGAAAAAATTGCTTGGGCTAACAGCAGGAATTGGGTCAGCAGCGGAGCAAATATCATAAAATTCGCAATACGACCGTTTGCGTTAATCGATAAAACCAAAATAATGTTTGCATCTGATACTTCTTATACAGATAAAAATTGGCATAGTTATATCTTAGATACAGCGAATTTAAATGAAAATAATGAATTGAATCCGAATAAATTACGAATTCAATCATCATTGACTGCCTCTTTACAAGACATCAAAAGAAACAGTCAAAGCACTAGTAAGGTAATGAAAAACAGCAGTGTAGATTTGTCGGTAACTGCAAATACAGGTATTAACGCTCATATATCAGTTATCATGTATAATGAAACAGGAACTGATATTCAATATTATAAAATGCTAGAAGCAACAAAAAACGGTACGAATGATTACACGTTAGACTTAACAGGTATTCCTGTAGGTAAATATCAAGTGGCTGTTATTAATGAGGAATATGATGCATCTTCTAACTTACCTGTAGAAAGCTCAGCTATTTCAGATTTAATGCCGTTAGAAATTGTAGAACTGCATAAGATTACTTATACAAAAACACCGCAGAGTGGTGCGAGTGCCGGTAACGATTATGAATTCAGTAAGAATGTGAATGCCGGTCAGGCAGTAGGTAAGATAATGGTGAATCCGCAAGGGGTGATGCCGCTTACTTATACGATTGAAATAAACGGCGATAATACGTATCAAAACTTTGAAATAGACGGTTTGAACAGCAGCGGTGCTTCAAGCAGTACCTCACTGAATGTGAAAATCAAAAGTAATGCACCTGATTTAGTGAACGGTGGATTAAAGGCAGGAGCTTATAAATTCTGTGTAAATGCTAAGGATGCGAACGGTGATCCGACTGCGGCAACATCTGATTCTAAGGTATGTACCTCATTCACAGTGGAAAAGACAGGCTTAACGGTAGCTTTTGATGATTCCAATCAAACGAAGAAATCAATCACAGATGCAGCTACAGTTTGGAATGAAACAGCGACAGCCGCACCAAACTACAGTGATGTAAAGATTACTTATTCAAAGGTAGGCGGAGATATCGGACTGATTGATATTGATTCTGATACAGGTGCGATTACTTATAAAGGAAACGGTGCTTACGGAAAAGTGAAAATACGGGCAACCGCAGATGATGATTCAAGCAGCGGAAATGATAACTATAATTCAGCTTATGCAGAAAAAGAAATTGTAGTTTATGCAGAGGTAAACGGCAGTGTAACCCCTCATGCCAATTCAAGTGATATCAGTACACCGACCTTTAGTGCGAATGATCCTAATATTAAAATCAACGGAACGATAGGAACAATCAAAGGATCACCGGGAACGCCGGATGATGTAACAGGAAGCAAATTCACCTATACGTATGGATTAAAGAATGACGGAGACGGAAGCTTCTTTGCGGTAAATGCAAGCACAGGTGTAATCACCACAAAAGCGAATTTGGCAGTAGGAAGCTATTCCATTACCGTAACAGTGAGTGACAAATGGAGTACGAAAGAAATACCGGTAACGATCAATGTCGGAATGGCAGCGGCAGAGGATTTGAAATTCTATGAGAACAGCAGCTCCAATGTAGCGATAACGACAAAGAGTGCTAAGGCAACCGATACGAATGTCACGGTATATGCAACAGTCAAAGGAAGCAGTAACAGTAATCCTGTGAAGTATAAGATCAAAGACGGCTCAACAAATGTCATAGAGATAAATGAAGACAGCGGATCAATCACAATTCACGGAGTAGGAACAGTAACGATTGTTGCTGAGAAGCAGGGTGGAATAGGACAAGCAAACGCAACAGCGGAATTGACTTTCACGGTAACGGCAGGTTCACAAAACTTCATTTACACAGATAATGCAGGAAATGAGCTTCCGAAACAAACGGATAAATATAAAGCCTATGAGGAAGTATATGAAAAGGATAAGACATTCCAGTTATATACGGCAGGAAATCCAACCGGAAGTACAGTAACTTATAAACTGAAAAACGGAAGCCCTACTGATGTGATATCGGTAGACAGTGATGGCTTGGTTCATATCTTAAACGCAAGCTTGAATACACAAATGGGCAAGGTGATCGTAGAGGCGACAAGTCATGATCCTACAGGCAATTATGCGGATAAAACAATCGAACTGCCGATCAACATCAAAAAGGCAGAACAAACGATATCGTTTGCGGATGTGACATATGCGACAAACGGAAAAGGTAAGGTAACACCGGTCATCAATGAACAAGACCTATCAAGTAATGCCGGCGGAGTCACAGTAAATGATACCGATTACTATATTACAGTGGATACGAGCGTAAATACATCAACCGCATGGACGAATGACGGAATTGAGATAGAGTATGATTATGACGGAGAAAACGGAATTGATATTCCGCTTCATGTAGAAAAACAGGGAAATCGAAACTACAATAAAGCAGAGGCAGACGGCATCCTTCATATCATGGGGCCTGATGAGAATATGTTGGCAGTATCAAGCCCGGGAAAAATCATATACGGCGATCATTTCACAATCAGAAGTCTACAGGATGATTCAAGCAGTATCAATGTAAACTATACGTTTGAGGTGGATAACACAACGTATATCTCCAATCCTACCGTAACAGGAAACAAGGCAGAATTTGATGCGCTGAAGTACAGCGGAACGACAACGATCAAAATAAAGGTAACGAGAACGGCAGACGGAGAAACACCGTTAAGTAAAACGATCATGGTACAGGTGTTGCCGAAACCGATCGAAATCATCATTGATGATAAAGAGAAGCTAAAGGGAGAACAGAATCCAACACTGACGTATCAAGATTTCAGAAGTGAGTTAGTATCATGGAACGGAGTACAAGATGTAATACAAGAAAATGATATTAAGCTAAGCACAACCGCCAAAACAGACAGCAACGCGGGAGCTTATCCGATCAAGGGAGATAGTAATACATTAAACAAGACTTATCCAAATTACAGCTTTACTTTTAAAGAGGGAACCTTAAAAATAACTGAGGAAACTATAGAGGATGATTGGTATCATTTGGAGTTAAATGACGGAAGCAATACCTTATACACAGGCGGATGGACAAATAAGGATGTGAACATCATCAGTGATCACGCAGAATATATCAACTTGTCGTTGGATCAAAGCACATGGAGGCCAAACCAAGTCACAGTGACAAAAGAAGGGGAAACAAATCAAAGCTTTTGGATGAAAAAGGACAGCGGGGCAATTACGAAAGAGAAACAAGAAACTATCAAAATCGATAAGACGGCACCTAAGGTAAAGAACATTAAAGCCAAAGATTCAAACAACAAGCTTCAAGATATTATTAATAAGCTGAGCGGCGGAATATTCTTTAAGCCGGGAACAGCGTTTGAAATCACAACGGATGATTCCAAAGACGACCTTAAGGTAAGCGGGACAAAGGAAATCGCGTATAAGGTATATAAAATTACAGACGGAACTGAGGAATCAATCAAGGACGGCACCTTGACTGTCACTAATGAAAAGGCAAGCATCACAATCAGTGAGACAACAGGCATTTATAAAGTGTGCGTAATACCGACTGACAATGCAGGTAACACAGGCACAGAGAGCTGCCATGAGGTAGAGCTAAAGAAAATTGATGTTGATGTGGATGGAGATGGTAAACCTGATTTCAACGATCCTGACGGTGATGGATGTCCGGACTTGAACATCAAATGGAAGGACCCGAACACTAATAAATGGATCGTCGTAAACGGTGATCGAGATTATGACGGAATTCCTGATTTCAACATTGACAGTGACGGTGATGGTATTCCTGATTTGAATATTGATACTGACAATGACGGCAAGCCTGATCTTAATTTGGTTATATTAAAGAAAGCTGATTGGAAACCTACCAAGTGTGTCAAGGCAGACATCGATAACGGAATCCTTGAAGAATATTGTACGGGCACAAATGTTAAACCGACAATAAACATTGATGTAGACGGAGACAGAATTCCTGACATCAATATCGACACAAACGGTGATATGAAGGCTGACATTAATGTAGATACCGATAATGACAATATCGCGAATACAAATCTTTCACCAATCAATGTATGGAAACCGAATAAGGATTATACGCACAAGAATTTTCGTTACGATACGATGAAAATTAATCCGTTATTAAATATCGATAGTGACGGTGATGGTCGACCGGATATCAACATTGATTTAGACGGAGACGGTAACCCTGATCTTAATATTGATGTAGATGGCGATGGTATTCCCGATACAAACATTGACAGTAACGGAGATGGTAAACCCGATATCAATGTAGATACAGACGGAGATGGAAAACCTGATGAAAACATCAAGAAAATCACCGAATGGAAGCCAAATAAAAATGTTGACGGCGATCTGCCGTATGACACAATGGATTTCAATGATACTGATGATACAGAAAAACCATCAGATGATGATAGCGATGTCAAAGGAAGCTATTATCCGGGAGACAACGTAGGCGGAGCCATTACAGGAGATGAAACCGATCTAATGATGTATATCGAGCTTCTGTTATTGGGCATGGGTATTATCAGTTATTTATCATTCAAGTATTTATCCGGCAATATTCATAATAGAAAATAAAAATATTATAATTTTATAATAGCTGTGATGACAGTAGAAAAAGACTGCACATTACAGCTTTTTCACTACAATATACGCTTGTCTTGACAATCGCTGTATGCCTCTATATAATCATAACGAAACAGAAAACAAAATTTTCCTATAAGGAAATAAAGGTAACTGAATCATTATCTATAGCTTAGGCTTAGAATAAAAACTAACCCAATAAAGGCGGTATTCCTATGACTGATAATCATTCAAGCGTAATCAAGCATGTAATATGTATACAAGATATATCCTGTTACGGGAAATGCTCACTGACGGTAGCACTGCCGATTTTAAATGCAGCTGGTTTACATGTCAGTCCGCTTCCTACCGCGTTATTATCAACGCATACCGGCGGCTTCGGCAGTCCTCATAAGCATGGTCTGCAAAATGATATGAACGCAATATTGCGTCATTGGGAGAATATTGCGTTTTCTGCAGATGCGATATACAGCGGCTATGCATCCGATAAACAACAGCTGGATTCGATAATATGCGCATTTCAACAATATCCCGATGCACTTCATTTAGCAGATCCCGTTATGGGCGATCACGGCAAGCGCTATGCCTCACTTTCCGATGAAGTGGAGCTCGGTATGAAGGAATTGTGTCATAACGCAGAAATCATAACCCCGAATATGACGGAAGCCTATATGTTGTTAGATGAACCTTTTCAAATTGAGCCATACAGTGAAGCAGAATTATTCAGAATCACAACGGAACTGAAGCGGCGCTATCAAGCGGATATCATTTTAACCGGTGCTTCATTATCTGAGCATCAGCTTGGCTGTGCTTGTCTGAGTGGTAACGAAAAGCCAAGGCTTTTGATGGCTGAACGTCTGCCTTACCATTATCACGGCAGCGGCGATCTATTCACCTCTGCATTCCTCGGAGCTTACCTAAACAATCAAACTCTCACACAGGCATGTCAAACAGCTATGGCCTATACGATTCAATGTATGAAATTCAGTCATAATGCTTCACAGTCGGAACGAAACGGCATCTGTTTTGAACCGTTCTTAGCTGATTATATTGCGTTATGCCAATCTAAGTCAAACATATGATTTTAAAAGAAGCAAATATTTCACTCTATAAATATTGCTTCTTTTTTATTATAGCTTGCGATTATACATAAACTGCATTACAATAAAAGCAGAAAACCAAGGAGGGATATTATGGAATACAAGCATATCAAAACATTAACTGCGAAGCCTTCTTTGTTAGGCTTTGGCTGCATGCGTTTTCCTTTAAATGAAAACAATGAAATTGATGAAGAAATCGCCGAACAAATGCTCGATAAAGCAATCAATGAGGGGGTAAATTACATTGATACCGCATATCCGTATCATAACGGCACAAGTGAACCGTTTGTCGGTAAAGTAATAAAAAAATATCCGCGCAATCAGATATACTTAGCGAGTAAGCTTCCGATATGGCTTGCGAAGACAAAGGAAGATGTTAAGGCATTATTTGAGGAACAGTTAAATCGACTTCAGGTTGATTACATCGATTTTTATTTGATTCATGCATTAGATAAAGAAAAATGGCAGAAAACATTAGAGCTTGAAGTAATTCCTTTTTTAACCGAAATGAAACAAGCAGGAAAAATACGTTATCTCGGCTTCAGCTTTCATGATGATTATGAAGTTTTTCATAATATACTGCTTTACCATGACTGGGATTTTTGTCAGATTCAATTAAATTACATGGATACACAAATACAAGCAGGAATGAAAGGTTATCAGCTTACGAAGAAGCTTGATATTCCGTTGATTGTTATGGAGCCGATCAAGGGTGGACGCTTGGTTGATTTACCCGTGGATTTAAAGGAGCGTCTGATTGATTATGAGCCGTCTTATTCTATCGCTTCATGGGCTTTGAGATGGGTCGCGAGCTTACCGAATGTAAAGGTAGTGCTGAGCGGGATGTCCTCAATGAAACAGGTGCTGGATAATTTGGAAACCTTTCATCGGTTTACTCCTTTAAACGAAAAGGAACGACAGCTTATCGATGAAACCGCGCAGGCACTTCATGCGCGAGTGAAAAACGGCTGCACCGGTTGCGGTTATTGTATGCCTTGTCCCTTCGGTGTGGATATTCCCGCTAATTTCAGAATTTGGAACGAAGCGGCTGTGTTTGAACATCAGGAAACTGCCGAAAAACAATATGCGGCGTTAAGCAGTAAGGCAGCACAGTACTGTCAAAAATGCGGTAAATGTGAGGCGGCTTGTCCGCAACACATCGCTGTTCGTGATGATTTAGACAGCGTAAAAAAAGAATTAAGTTCATTTGTTGTGAATCATTGATATCATAGACTTGCGATTATCCTGTAACAATTATCTTAAGCACCCTCAAGGATACGAAATTCCCATCCTTGTCGAATCAGCTCTTTACATATCTCATCTAGCGCAAGCATCGTATTTTTATTATCACTTCCGTCATGCAATCGCAACACGACTTCTTCTTTTCCTTTTATATTATCAATCACATTCTTATAGATTTGATCTTTTGAAGTATTGGGATTTTCATCCTCACTGTCAACATTCCAATTATAAAAGCTGAAACCGAGATTTTCACAATGCTTCATCAGTCTGGCGCTCATATTCTCTTGCTTGGTTGAAACAGTCATTGAAGAATCCATCGGAAACCGAATCAATTTAGAAACGTCTGACGTTTCTTTTTTTACTAATGCGCTGATTTTACCTAAATCATTAAAATAAGCATCGACATCACGGTAGATTTCTTGTTCATCATGAGAAAAGCTATGCAGACCGACAGCATGTCCGTTTTGTTGAATATCCTTTAATAAATGTGTATACTCTTGATCCATACCGGTCACAAAAAAAGTAGCCTTTATATCATAACGATCTAAAATATATAAAATATCCTGTGTATATAAGCCGGGGCCGTCCTCAAAGGTAATATACATGATACGCTGCGGTGTAAATATCTCCTGTTTAGATTTTTTCTCTGCCATTGTCGTAATTTCATCGTTTTTATAGCGACGATGCACCTTATCTGAGCGGGCAATCCCATAGATAACAGATAAAAAGCAGCTGCAGCAAATACATATTTGAATCATTTTTCTTTTTTCCATTATGACACATCCTTTCCAACAGTATTCCCATCGATATGTTTACTTATCCAAAGCTGTTGATTGAAAAAGGATTGGTAAGGATAAAAAAATTTGATTTGAAATGAAAGGCAGAAACTGGATGAAAAATTGCTTTACAGATGGTTTCGCTTCGTGCTATGCTTAGGTGAATGAAAGTGCTTATTGTGAAGGAGTGAAGAGAATGGAAAAAACGATCGGATTTATCGGCTGCGGGAATATGGGCAGAGCGATGGTAGAAGGAATTATGAAGGCAAAGCTTGTATACGGAGATCAAATGATCGTATCTAATGCGCATCCGGAGAAGCTGCAGGAGCTTGGAAATACGTATGATTTTTATATTGCGGATAATGAAACGGTGGCACGGCATGCCGATATCATTTTTTTGGCAGTGAAGCCCCATTTATATGCAAAAATCATTGATGAAATAAAGGATAAGTTGAAAGAGGATGCGATATTGGTGTCGATTGCGGCAGGTATTACACTTCAAGATATGCAGGAAATGACAGAAGGACAATGCAGAGTCGTAAGGGCGATGCCGAATACACCGGCGCTTGTATCGGAAGGAATGAGTGCTGTTTGTTTTCAAGCGGATATTGATGAGGAGCAGCGGGCGGAAATTCTTACGATTTTTGAAAGCTTCGGCAAGGCAAGAGTAATTGAGGAACGGTTGATGGAAAGCGTGATTGCGTTGAGCGGTTCATCTCCGGCTTATGTGTTTCAGTTTATTGAGGCGATGGGTGATGGGGGAGTGATGCTCGGAATGCCGAGAAAAGAGGCGTATTTCTTTGCGGCACAGGCTGTTTTAGGCGCAGCTAAAATGGTGCTTGAAACCGAATTGCATCCGGCAGAGCTAAAGGATATGGTATGCTCTCCGGCAGGAACAACGATCGAAGCGGTCGCAAAGCTTGAGGAAAAGGGACTGCGCAGTGCCGTGATTGAAGCGATGCGCGCCTGTGCTGATAAAAATCGTCTCATGAATGAGAAGTAGCCTTCAGCGTATCCTGCAATAGGTTAAATTAAAGGAAGGATTATATATCCTTCCGCAGATCGAATGACTCAGTCGTGCGGTTATTCGGTCTTTTTTATCTCCGCATTTGTATAAAAAATATGATTTCAAGCTGTCGTTTTCTTAAATCCTCTAGTAGGTGGTTTTCATATCACACACTTTTTATCTGAATTTAATATATTGTCAAATTTATAATTTCTCAAAAAATTGAAGCAGGAGTAATCCTATTTTATTTTGCTTTTCTTTGAATCGTTTAGATGGGGTTTGCGGCGGCAGATTTGCGTGTATACTTCACTGTGGAAATGAAATCAACAATTTGTTTAGGCGATATAAAAGTTTTGAGAAAAGGGGCGATTTAAGTAGTTATCACACTTGCGATATGTTATAATTGAATCAACTGAAGGAAGCGGATTAGGGGCTTCTGATTTTGTTAAGTATAACGGTGGGGAGTGAATGAATGAAAAATAATTTAGAGGTCGCGGATGCGATCGAAAATAATGATTTGAATAAAGCATATGATGAGTATTGTAAGAAAATATTAAGTAATAAACAGATACTGGCACGCATCATGAAGGAATGTGTAGCCGAGTATCGAGATATCCCGGTAGAGGAGATTCCTTCTTATATTGAAAATGATCCCCGGTTGGATGTGTCGGTTGAGGATGAAACGGATAAAATCCAAGGTCGTAATATCGAGGATCAATCTGTTCACGGTGCAGAGATCAAATACGATATCTTGTTTGATGCGAAGCTGCCGAATTCTGATGAAAATGAAAGAATCGGATTGTTTATCAATATAGAAGCACAAAACAGTAATAATAACGGATATCCGCTGACAAGCAGGGCAGTCTATTATTGCAGCAGATTATTAGCAAAACAGAAAAACATGCAGGGTGGTTTTCAAAATTCAGAGTTTCAGAATCTTAAGAAGGTGTATTCGATTTGGATCGTAATGAATCCAAGTAAAGCGATGGAAGGTGTATTTAATGAATACACGATCAGTGAAAGATGCTTGAGAAAGAAGTATCATATTCCGAAAACGGATTATGATAAGCTATCGATTGTGATGATTTATCTGAATAATGAATATGATATCAATGATGATAAGCATGATTTGACGGAAATGCTGTATATACTGTTTCGAGCGGATATGCCGGCACAGGATAAAAAATATCAATTAAGTGAAAACTATGGTATAATGATGACAAGAGCGATAGACAAGGAGATGAAGGGCGTGTGTAATTTATCACAAGGCATTATGGATAAAGGAATTGAAAAAGGACTTGCGGAAGGAATGGAAAAGGGGCGCGCAGAAGGGCTTACAGAAGGACAAATCCAAATGGCAAGCAGCATAGTAATCAGCCTGATGAAAACAACGAATAAAAGCATGGGTGAAGTACTGGACATGGCTGATATTGATAAAGCCATTCGCCCAGAGGTAGAAAAAGCAGTAAAAGCTTTAATTCAATCTGACAGATAATAACAGGAGCGATCCTGTTTTATTGTGCTTTCTCTTTATGGCTTGGAAGGGTTTTGCGGTGGCAGATTTGCATGTGTACTTCACTGCGAAAGTGATATCAACACTTTGTTTACAGTGATATAAAAAGTTTTGAAAAAGGTGGGTTTTCAGTAGTTATCACACTTGCGATATGTTATAATTGAATCAGTTGAAGGAAGCGGTTTAGGGGCTTCTGATTTTGTTAAGTATAACGGTGGGGAGTGAATGAATGAAAAATAATTTAGAGGTCGCGGATGCGATTGAAATCAATGATTTGAATAAAGCATATGATGAGTATTGTAAGAAAATATTAAGTAATAAACAGATATTAGCACGCATCATGAAAGAGTGTGTAGCTGAGTATCGAGATATTCCGGTAGAGGATATTCCTTCTTATATTGAAAATGATCCGCAGTTGGATGTGTCGGTTGAGGATGAAACAGATAAAATCCAAGGTCGAAATGTCGAGGATCAATCTGTTCACGGGGCCGAAATCAAATATGATATCTTATTTGATGCGAAGCTGCCAAATTCTGATGAAAATGAAAGAATCGGATTGTTTATCAACATCGAAGCACAGAACAGCAGTAACACACCGTATCCTATATTAAGCAGAGCGGTATACTACTGCAGCAGGCTGTTAGCGAAACAAAAAAACATGCAGGGCGGTTTTCAGAATTCAGAGTTTCAGAATCTCAAAAAGGTCTATTCGATATGGATCGTGATGAATTCAAATAAAGCGATGGAGGGTGTATTAAACAAGTACACAATAACCGAGGAGTGCTTGGAAACAAAGTATTATTTTCCGAAAGCGGATTATGATAAGCTTTCTGTTGTGATGATTTATCCAAAACGTGAATATGATATAAAAGATAATAAGCACAGCATGATGAAAATGTTGAATATATTATTTAAGGCAAGAATGTCAGCGCAGGATAAAAAATATCAATTAAGTAAAAACTATGGTATAATGATGACAAGAGCGATGGATAAGGAGATGGATGGTATGTGCAACTTATCAAAAGGCGTCAGAGAAGAAGGCCGTGCAGAGGGACTGAAGCAAGGACTTGAAGAAGGACTCGAAAAAGGACTCGAAAAAGGGCTCGAAAAAGGACGCGTTGAAATGGCAGTAGACATGATACTTGGGTTAAT
This sequence comes from Erysipelotrichales bacterium, assembly GCA_910576855.1. GTDB lineage: Bacteria > Bacillota_I > Bacilli_A > Erysipelotrichales > Erysipelotrichaceae > C-19. Next base: position 83,243 of record CAJTJP010000005.1, on the reverse strand, counting down.
GCGAACAACGAACAAAAGCGTTAGCGAAGTAATGGACATGGCTGACGTTGATAAGGCCATTCGACCTCAAGTGGAAAAAGCCGTAAAGCAATCAACAAAATAATGCTGATAAGAGATGATATGAATTCTTCTGATTCGGTAGAATTTCATATCTTTTTTATTGATATGGTAGACGCTGATTCACCGATAATAATATGGGCAGATTATATTTTTCGGATAATGTATACTGTTGACTGCTTCAATTAAAATTATCATATCAATATTTGTTTTGACTCTCATAGCCGTTATATAAAAACCAACAGAATTCACAATCAAACGGTTGTCAGCTCTGTTGATTTATTCATCCTACCCTTGTCAATAACGATATTTTACTATGCGTTCACAAGCTTTTCCCACTCAGCCTGCTTAAAGCCGACAAGCATGATATCATCACCGACCAGCAGCGGTCTTTTCACAAGCATGCCGTCATCGGCCAAGCACTCCAAACTTTCCTCAAGGCTCATTTCTGGAATACGCTCCTTCAGGTTTAACGCACGATATTTCTGTCCCGAGGTATTCCACAGCTTTTTCAGCGGAGCATCGCTTTTATTCAGCCATTCCTTCAGTTCTTTGGCAGTCGGTGGGTTTTCAACAATATGTCTCAATGTATAGTCGACATTATGCTCATCTAAAAAACGTTTTGCCTTTTGACAAGTACTGCATTTCGGATACATTAGAAATAAATAGCTTTGTTTCACATCATTCATAAATACTTACGCGACTGATTATCTTTCATGAACAGTCGTTTTCCTTTCTGACGCTATTTTATCATAAAGCATTTGATACGCCCAGCATCTCAAATAAGAAACATTAAAAATAAGCGAAAAAAAATGAGTGATTCAAAGTTGGTATACGATACTTATTTATTACTCATTCCGTAAGTAATCACATAAGCTTACAAAAATGATAGATAGCTTCAATTGGTGATAAATTGTGCTTCTCCACTATCAGTGCTATAATAAGACTCTGAAATAATCAATATGGAATGATATAGTGGAAACACTTATTCTGTAACTGAATAAACGGAGGAACTTATATGGCAGGTTTTAGCGTAAAAAAGCCGCTGACGATATTCGTCGGCGTAGTGCTCGTACTGTTGTTGGGCTTTGTATCCTTTACCAATATGTCGACCGATCTGCTTCCGGCGATGGATTTGCCCTATGTTATGGTAATGACGACAAGCGTAGGAGATTCACCGGAAAAGATTGAAAAGAATGTCACAAAGCCGTTGGAGCAGCAGCTTTCAACGACCGGCGGTGTGAAAGAAATACAAAGCATATCGAGTGAAAATGTCAGTATGGTCATTATGGAATTTTATGAAAGCACCGATATGAATGCGGCCATGATTCATATTTCATCAAAAATTGATTTAGCGAATTTACCCGCAGAGGTGCCTAATCCGACTATTATCCAAATCAATCCGGATATGATGCCGATTATGGTCGGAGCGATCGATATTGACGATATGAAGATGAAGGAAGTCTCTGCCTTGGCGAAGGAGAAGCTGCTTCCGGCATTGGAGCGTGTGGATGGTGTCGCTTCGGTAAGCGGCAGCGGTCTGTTAGAGGAAAGCATATCAATAGCACTGGATCAAAAGAAAATCGATAAGCTGAATGAACAGATTTTGGCAAAGGTGGATACGACGCTTGCGGCAACAAAAAATAAGCTCGATCAAGGTGCGAATCAGCTTGCGAGTGCCAAGAAGCAGTTAAGAATCGAAGAACAGAAGCAGCTGATGAAGCTGATTGAGGGCGAAGCTTCTTTAAAGAATATGCAGACGATCTTGACCTATGGTAAACAGGGAATGGATCAGGCAGTGTCAGGCATGAGCGATACCATGAGCGAGCTGAGTCAGAAACTGAAGGAGGCAGAAGCAGCAGGCATTGATACGACAATGCTTCAGGAAGCGCTGAGTAAAGCCAATACTTCCTATCAGGAGCTGCTGGCGGGAAATCAAAGCCTAAAGCAGACCTTGGCCGGTATGGAAAAACAAGGGACAAAGCTTGAACAGGGCAAGGAGCTGTTTGCGGATAAAATAGCCGATGGTTATGCACAGATCGAAGCGGGTGAAGCGGCAATTATTCAAGGCAAGGCAGCCTTTGATACTGCAAGCAAAAGTGCTTATGAGGCGGCAGGCTTGAGCGGTATGCTCAGCAAGCAGTCGCTCAGTCAAATATTGACCGCCGAAAACATGGAAATGCCCGCAGGCTATTTAACAGTTGATAATGTTTCTACTCTATTAAAGGTAGGCGATGAATTTCAATCAATCGATGAGGTGAAAAAGCTTACGCTGATCGATCAAAATGATTTACATATTACCTTAAATGATGTCGCAGATATTAAGATCATTAATAATGCCGATGAAAGCTTTGCGAAAATCAACGGCAATGACGGCCTATTATTTACGATTCAAAAACAAAGCACTGCGAGTACATCTACCGTATCCAAAGAACTTCATCAAGTGATGGAACAGCTTCAAGCGGAAAATGAAAAGCTGCATATGACTGTATTGAGTGATCAAGGGTCAATGATTGAAATGGTAGTCGGATCAGTGTTAAACAATCTAATCACCGGCGGTGTATTGGCGGCAATCATTTTATTCTTATTTGTGAAGGATATCAAAACAACACTTGTAACGGCATTATCGATACCGATATCATTGATGTTTGCGCTTGTGCTGATGTATTTCAGCGGTGTTACCTTAAACATCATTTCATTGGCGGGGTTAGCATTAGGTGTCGGTATGCTTGTCGATAACAGTATTGTCGTAGTAGAAAATATTTATCGTTTAAAAGCAGAGGGCAGAGAATTAAAGGAAGCGGCAGTCATCGGCACAAGACAGATGGCCGGAGCAATCAGTGCATCGACACTCACAACGATCTGTGTCTTTTTACCGATTGTCTTTACCCAAGGAATCACTAAACAGTTGTTTACCGATATGGGACTTACGATAGCGTATTCCTTGATTGCTTCCTTGATTGTCGCATTAACGCTTGTGCCGGCATTATCAAGCAAGCTTTTGAAGCATGAGAAAGAAAAAGCGCATCCGCTTTTCGATCGCGTGATTAACGCTTATCTGAAAGCTTTAAAGTGGTGCTTAAAGAAAAAGGCAGTGTTATTGAGCGCCGTTATCGCACTGTTTCTGTTCAGCGGCTATATGGTGACAAGAATGGGAACCGAATTCATTCCGGCAATGGATTCCGAAATGATAAGTGCTTCCATCAGCGGTGATAAAGAATTGACAAAGGCAGAGTTTCGTAAGAAGGTAACCGAAATGCTGCCGATGCTTGAACAAACAGAGGGAGTCAAGACCGTTGGTGTAATGGAAGGCGGCTCAGCGATGAACAGCTCCTTAAGCTCTCAGGGCAACTCGATGAGTGTTTACTTGATATTAGAGGAAAAGCGCTCCCTCAGCTCACAGGACATAGCTGCTCAGATCAATTCATTAAAGCCTGCAGAAGGAATTCATATCAATGCCAAGGGGTCATCGATGGATATGTCAGCATTAATGGGCAGCGGTATTCAGGTGGATATCAAGGGACAGGATTTAAATGAACTGCAGAAAATCGCAGCGGATATCAAGCGTGAATTAACCGATGTTGAAGGGATAAAAAGCGTATCAAACGGCTTAGAGACAGATGATAAGGAAATCGTTCTGCATGTGAATAAAAACAAAGCGATGAAGCATCAGCTAACGGTAGCACAGATCTACGGCGAAGCAGCGAAGCTTTTAAGCAAAAGTACAAAATCAACGGCGATTACTTATCAGGACGGCAGTGAATTACCGATCGTTATCAGTGAAAAGGAACAAACTTTATCCTTGAATCAGCTGTTGAATCATGAAATCACAACAACGACTAAGGAAAAGCTGAAACTGAAGGATTTGGTTGAGGTTTCTACGCAAAGCTCATTGAAAAATATTCATCATGATAATCAAATCCGAACGATCAGTGTCAACGCATCGTTAAAGGATTCGGCGAATATCGGTATTGTCGGCAAAAGTGTTTCAAATAAATTAGCTGATTATCAGGCACCGCACGGCTATACGGTGGAAATGAACGGTGAAAATGAAACGATCAATGAAACGCTTGTCGATCTGGTGAAAATGATTTCTCTGGCAATCGTCTTTATCTATTTGATTATGGTGGCACAATTTCAATCGCTGCGCTCTCCGTTTATCGTATTGTTTACGATGCCTCTTGCCTTTACCGGCGGATTATTGGCATTACTCTTTACCGGCAGTAATCTTTCCATGATTGCGATGCTTGGCTTCTTGATTTTATCGGGAATCGTGGTAAATAACGGTATTGTCTTTGTCGATTGCGTTAATCAGCTGAAGGAATCAGGAACACCGCAAAAGGAAGCGTTATTGATCAGCGGAAAAATAAGAATACGACCGATTATTATGACAGCGCTGACAACGATTTTAGGTCTTTCCACTATGGCACTCGGTATCGGAAGCGGTGCTGATATGTTGGCGCCGATGGCACTTGTCACAATCGGCGGTCTGTTGTACGCAACATTGATGACGCTGTTTGTCGTACCGTGCATTTATGATATGATCAATCGCGACAAAGGAAGCATGCAGTTTGTATCAGTGAAAGAAAAGGCCTTGGTGATTGAAACAGACGGTGATGCTTCAACAGTATCGACTACAGAAATTCAGCAAACGGAATCACAGGATAATAGTGAACATTTCGATGACAATGAGGCAAAAAAAGAGCTTTAAAGTAAGAACGACATGGAAATGTCAGACAACAGATTGTAATAAATTATGAAAATTGATTCACAATCAGTGCCGGCTGTGGTAATATAAGAAGTGTATTCAAAGGAGGATTCTTATGAGGAAGGACAATTCCAATGATGATGTACTTGATTTATCAGAAATGATAGATGAATATGATGAGGATAGTGAATTACGCAGAAAAATAGAGGCGATGAAGCAATCGCAGAAGGAGAGCGAGGCACAAGAGGCTAAGCAATCCTATGAACAGGAAGAACCGCAGATTTATGAGGCTTTTACCCGCAGCAGTTACGCAGCGCAAAATATGATGGATGAAGATATTGAAGCGGAAAGCGATGAGGCAGACAGCTATGCAGAAGCGGATTTTGATAAGACAAGAGTTGTGATGGAGCACCCTCGTTATGAAGCGGAGGAAACTGCGGAAGCTGATGATTCCGTTTATCTGTATGATAACCATGAGGTGACTGAGGAAGAGATCACCGAGGACGATATCAATGAATTCTTAGGGGAAAAGAAAAAGACTGTGGCGAAGCCTTCCATGGATGCGGACAAGATGAATAAGATCGTTACCGGTGTTATTATCGGAATCGTATCCTTGTGTCTGTTGATCGGTGTCGGCTTCGGCATCAAGGCAGTATTTTTCAACTCTAATGATGATACTCCTGTCACTGATACCGATAAAGATAAAAATGATGTTGAACCAAACGATGATGACGATAAGCCGTTGACGAATGATGATGACAATGAGGATGATACAAATAAGCCGGATGATTCTGCACAGGAGCCTAAGGACAATACAAAGGAAATAGCGGAAATCAAAGGGAAAATCGAAGGCAATACAAAGCAGATCGAATCCTATAATAAGCAGATCAAGGAAGCACAAACTGCATTAAAGAACAATAAAATCGATGAGAATAAATTATACAGTAAGCGAACAGAGCGTGATGATACGACACGTTTGATCGGTAATATCGCTCAGGAGCTTGAGGATTATAAGGCACAGTGCAGCGGCGAGGAGGTTTCGGGTGATTTCTGTGTAAGCTTTGATCAGGAAGCCAAAACAAATGAGATGAACACCTTGAATCAGAAGCTGACGGTCTTAAATAAGGAAGTTACCGAATTAGAGCGCAAGAAAAGAGAGTATGACAATGCGAATGAAAAGATTACGAAATTGAATGGTGAAGTAACACGCTTAAATAATGAAAATAAGGAGCTTCAAAATAAGCTGTCGTCTTTACAGTAATCATAAAAGCTGCGTACCGATACAGGTATGCAGCTTTTCACATGTCACATATAAGAAATATCATTGTCTTTAATCAAAGCTGAATAACTCCATCAACCATGATTTAGGCTTGACCTCAGGCAGACAGGTTTCATTTGCCTCTAAATCACCGTGAATAACGGCACCCTTGCCGTCTCCGATCGTAACGATTAATTCACCGCTGTTCCATTCCGCAATCATATCTTTTTCCCACATAAAACAGGATAAATTATGAGCGACTAAAACAGCTTCGCTTTCCTCATGAACACCGCGAATCAAGGTACGATAGTTATCTAAAATACCCTGTTTGATTTCAGCGCTGTTTGTCGTTTCTGTATCAAAGTAAACCGTATAGGTCAAGGAATCAGCCTTACTGCTTACCACACATCCCAACAGTACCAACCAAATGCTTGCCGCTAATAAATAGTATTTTGTTTTCATTGTATCACCTCAAGCCGTATCGACTTTACCTTTCAGTCATATGGAAGTATGAGCGATAAACGCTGTTTTAAACATGGAAAGTGATGAAAAGATTAGGGATGTCGACTTTCAAAGTATTCTTGATATAATTGTGCTGCTTCTTTTAATTCATCAATGATCACAGAAATTCAACAATAAATTGCCGGAATTTCTTAAGAGGCAAATTTTAATTTTGCACACAGACTCCAGTGTTTGTGCGTAATTTTTATTGCCATCTTTTTCTTTTCGCGCTATAATAATTTCGAACACATATACTGTTTTTTTGTGTGTGAATTTTATAATTGGAAGAGGTGAGCGTGTGAACATCCGAGAGCAAGTAAAAGAGGTCATTATCAATAAAGGCGGCATTGCAAAATCTGCTGATTTTGTTGCTGCCGGAATCAGTGCGGTCGATGCTGTAAATTTGTGTAATGCCGGCTTTCTCAATCGTGTGCGTCACGGTTACTATGAACTTTCGGAAAAAAATGCGGTTTGCGAGGAACAGCTTCTTGCAACTCTCATTCCGAAAGGAATTGTTTGCGTCGAATCCGCTCTTTTTCATTACGGATACAGTGACTTTGCTCCACGCAAGTGGTCAATCGCAATTCCTCGTTCTATGTCGAGGACTAAACTGAATGTGGATGTTCTCGCTCTGCAGCCTTATTATATTCAATCGGATCTGTACGATTTGGGAAAAACCACAGATGATTTCGATGGTGTTACCCTACCTGTATATGATCGTGAACGTACCATCTGCGACTGTTTCAAATATCGTTCGAGACTCGACAACGAAATTTTTAATAAAGCGCTTAATGCTTACGCAAACGATACAAAGAAAAATCTAAACAACCTTTCTGTATACGCAAAAAAACTTCGTGTATACAAAAAGGTTACCGAACTGATGGAGGTACTGCTTAATGGCTGATATTGCTGCATCCGTGCTTGCACGACTGAAAATAAGGCAGCCGCAAGCGGAAGAAGTTATCAGCTTTGTCTGCAGCTCTTTTGTCAGGAGGAATTTCTGCGCCGTTTGGAAAAATCTCAATATGCAGAAAATCTTGTGCTGAAAGGCGGATTATTTATCTATTCTCTTACCGATTTTGACAGCCGTGTAACAGTTGATGTGGACTTTTTGCTCCGCCGAATACCAAATACGCCGGAGCAGTTAAAAACCGTGTTGGAGGAAATTATTGCAACACCTACCGGTAACGACTTTATCACTTTTGAAATTAAAGATGTTGCCCCTATTGCTGTTGCTAAAAAGTATGCAGGAATCGGTGCATCGGCGGTCGCCCGTATTAAAAATACTAAAACACCGTTCAGTATTGATTTCGGTGTTGGGGATGTCATCGTGCCGAGACAGGAAAAACGGAAAATCCCGACACAGCTTTTCGATTTTGACACCCCGACAGTATATACATACTCTCTTGAAACAACCGTTGCCGAGAAAATAGACGCTATTCTCAGTCTAATGGAATTTTCAAGTCGAATGAAAGATTACTACGATATTTACTATCTTGCCAATAAATTTGATTTTGACGGAGCGACGCTGACAAAAGCACTGAAAAAGACCTTTGAAAACCGTGGGCACAGCTTTACCGTTGAACAGTTTGAGCAAGTAATGGGTTTTGACAGAGACGGCGCAATGCAAAAGAAATGGAAAGCATTTGTTCGCAAAGTTGATACTAAAATTGATACCTTTGAAACAGTATTAAGAACGATTAATACATTCCTTGCAGAGCCGTTTACTGCGACGATTGAGGAAAAAGATTTTATAAAAAAATGGTCTGCTGCCAATGGCGAGTGGATATAGTTTAGGAGAAAATATCAGAAAAACAAATTTTAGAAACTGTATGATGCATTTTGAGTTAAAAGACAAAGGTGGGAATTCTCTCATCTCAGAAGAAACATTCTATCTTGCCATTCCTTTTTGCGGTCTTGCAGAAACTCAATTTGGTCTTTCATATACCGAATACCAAACATTACTTGAAACAGCGTTGAATTCTTTATATAGCGCTATAAATACATATTTAGGATTTGAGTTATTATTGAAAGTTTAAATAAAAGGACTGTGACGAGTAAGAGAAATTAGTGTTTCCGTGGAAACATGCCTCTTTTCAATCTTATCTTAAGAAACAAAAGCACAGTCAGATTGGTGCTGATGTTTAACTTTTTTAAGACATTTTCATTTTTGTTTGAAACAATAAAATGCCGGAATTTCTTAAGATGATTTCTACTAAATGATATACAAAAATCAACGATGATGTGAGAAAATTTTACCTTAAATAAGTCAATCACCCTTTAAACTTTTACTTTACAAGATATCTGCTTCCTGTATAATAGAGAAGAAATAAAATATTAAGGAGAATTAACATGGACAGAGCGATTACGACATTATTTATGCTGGTGTCTGTTGACGGTAAAATCAGTACCGGTGCATCAGATGATTTAGATGTGGATAAGGACCTTCCAAGTATCACAGGAGTAAAGGAAGGACTGCATCAATACTATGAAATTGAACAAACGACCGATCTATGGTCGTTGAATTCAGGACGTGTACAAGCCAAGCTCGGTGTGAATACGATGGAAATGCCGCATAAAACACCTGTTTCCTTTGTCATTATCGATAATACCCATTTAACGAAGCACGGTATTCAATATTTCTGTGCGCGATCAAAACAATTTGTGTTAGTGACATCGAATAAAAATCATCCGGCATTTGAAACAGAAGCCGATAATCTTCATATCCTGTATCAAGATGAGCTGTCCTTGAAACAAGTGCTTACAGAGCTGAAAACAGAATACGGTTGTGAAAGAATAACAATTCAGACCGGCGGTACGCTAAACGGTGTATTCTTACGTGAAAAGCTGATTGATTATGTTGATATAGTCGTAGCTCCCGTACTGGTCGGCGGCAAGGAAACATCAACACTGATTGACGGAAAATCCTTAATGTCGGAAAGTGAATTGTCACAGCTTGGTGTATTGAAATTACAGGAATGTAACGTGTTGGAAAATTCCTATTTAAGACTGCGCTATCAGGTGATTCATTGATGATGAATGAAAGCTTCGATAAACAGTGCGCTTACTGTATATGAGTGCGAATTATCTGCCTCCATATAACACGGAACCTCATAAGCTGTTCGAAAGCGAACTCGGACAGTTTTTTTTCATGCTTTCCCTGTCGATGTAAGATGAATCGAAATTCCCAATAGAAACCATTTGTCTAACACCTAAAAAAACGCTATAATATGATTAATATTTATAAAGGAGAGAAGCGAATGAGTCATCAACAAGCCACGGTTCTAATCGCACCGTCACATATTCACGATCAGCTGCGTATTATGCTTGCCCAAAATAACCAACAGCTGTCCTCTGTCACTATCATCACTCTTTCTGCTTTTCTGAAACGAGAGCTGTCAGGGGAAATCGATGCCGTCGATGTAATTCTGAAATATCGCGATGCATTGCGTAGCTATCCGGCCAAGCTGTATCAAAATATCCTTTTATCATTAGACTTTCTTGAACAATGTCATCAATTTATCGAAGCGATGAAGCTGTATCATATCTCTGTCGATGAACTGCCGACGGAAAATGCAGCACAGAAGGAGCTGAAGCAAATTCTGTCCCTGTTGATTTCTATTCCTACGGCACAGGACTACGAAAATCAGGCATGGGAGAAGCTGTCCCATCAGGATTTATCACATGTACAGATAATCAGCTTGATATCGAGCGCAGATGATGAGATACGAATCAACCGCCTAAAGAAGCTTGGAGCAACCTCTTACCCTATCCCTGCTTATCAACCCAAGGCTCATTATATACATGCCTTGAATAAGCGTAAGGAATGTGAATATATTGCACAGTGGATCATACAGGAGCACTTAAGTGCACAGGATATCCAAATCACGATGTGTGATGAATCCTATGCGCTGCTGTTTCAACAGGTCTTTGAGCGCTATCGAATTCCTTTTACCCTGTTAAAGCAGGCACTGCCAAGTATCGTTGCCCAAAAGGCACAAGCGCTGTTACAATATTTGCTTAAGCCCGATATGCAGTCGATCATTGAGCTGTTACAGACAAATGCGATCAGCGCACCGTATCAAAAGGAATTCATTGACTATGTAAAGCTGTTCGGTAAACAATCAGCGGATTCCTTCGATCATATCCAAATGAAGGGAAAGGTTTCACAGCTCATATCCGAAACAGAGCTTGCGCAGCTGCAGCGCTTAGAGCAGCGAGCTCGACAATGCAAATCCGCAATCGCGGTGATTCTTGAACGATTACATAAGGCAAAGGAGCCGCAGGATATTTTAACGTGCATCAGTGATATCATCAGTGAAAACATTGCCAAAAACGATGTCGATCAGCTTTTGATGCTGACAAAGCTGCATGAGTTGTTTGTGGCATTCTTACCGTATTTTCATGAACCGCAGGATATCGGTTTCTTAATTCAGTTGTTGTCAAAGCAGCAGGAACAAAAGCACGAGAAAAACTATCACGGTGTATTGATCACAACGCTGAAGCAGCCCTTATACCCCGGGAAAATCGGTGTACTTGCCGGCGCAACGCAGAAAAAATATCCTGCCTTTCCAAAGCTTGACGGATTCTTTGACGAGGCCTATGCAGCCCTAATTGCTTCCTATCCGACCCTCACCGCAAGACATCGACAATATATGCAGGCCTTGGAAGCCTATCTGTTTTCCTATCCTCAGCTTACCGTAACCTATCCGATCGGCGGATATGACGGCAAAGCCAACGAAAGCGCCTTGGAGCTGGAACAGCTGCTTCAACAAAAGTCGATATTGAAGGAGCCTTACCATCGATATATAAAAAAAGAAAATCGCTTTGAGATAAGCGCCGAGAGTGCAAGGCGCTTGTATTTGAAACAAGATAAGCTTTACGGATCAATTTCCTCTTTTGAAAAATATATGCGCTGTCCCTTTGCGTATTTTTTGACCTATGGTTTAAAGCTGAAGCAGCCGATCGACTATGAGTTTTCACAAAGCAGAATCGGTACCCTGTCTCATTATATATTAGAAACCTTAGTAAGTCGTTATCAAAAGGAATATTCGAAGGCAAGTGATACAGAAATCAATCAATTAATCAGTGAGCAGCTTCAGGCAATCAGCGATATTTATCCGCTTTTAAGCGATCGCTTGGAAGGACTGAAAAAACGTTTAAGCGAAGCGATGCGAAGCAATTTAGAAACTTTGAACGATATGGAAGCACATTCGTCCTTATCTCCCTTTGCCTGTGAGCATGAATTTTGGTGGGATATGGACTTAGGCAAGCAACAGCTGTGCCTGCACGGCTTTATCGATCGCATCGATGCCAATCAAGATTTTATGCGTATCATTGACTATAAAAGCTCAAAGAAAACAATGTCGGAGACAGATTTCTGTGCCGGATTACAGCTTCAGTTATGTGCTTATGCGTTGTATGCCTATGAAAAATGGGGAAAGCGTATGCTGGGAGCCTTTTATTACTCCTTGAAAAAGGAAAATATCAACGGTGAGGCAGGAAAGCTGAAACGAAGACCTGTTGCCTATATCCCGATGGATAAAGCGGATTTTCGCCGCCTGCAGAAAAATGAGCGCAGACTGCGGGGCTGGGTCATGAATGAAGCGATTGAGGCGATGGACGATGACGGTACGCATATTCAAGGTGTCAGATGTAATAAGGATTCAGAACTGAAGGCATCAAGACTTTATGATATCGAAGAGCTGAAGGAAATGATGATACACTTGTTTACGCATATCACAGATAAAATCTTATCCGGAGACATCGCATGTGAGCCGAGCAACGATGCGTGTACGTTCTGTCCGTATCATGATATCTGCCGGTTTCACGGTTATGTAAAAATTAAGGAGCCGATCGTAGGCTTTGAAAAGGAGAAAGCACATGCCGACATGGAATGAGGAACAGCTGAAGGCAATCTATACCAAGGATAAAAACGTCCTTGTATCGGCATCTGCGGGAGCCGGTAAAACAACGGTCTTGATTGCCCGCTTGGTAGAGCTTGTCATCAACAATCGAATCAAGATCGATCATATTCTGGCAATGACCTTTACCGAGGCCGCTGCCAATGAAATGAAAAAACGCCTAGCGGCAGAGCTTCACAGCTTATATATCAAAAGCGATGATGAAGCAGAGAAGCAATATATCAGTGAACAGCTTGCGGCACTTCCCAATGCCCATATTTCAACGATTCACTCCTTTTGTTTGTCGATCATTCAGGAATTTTATTATTTATCCGATTTAAGCGCAGAGGCAATCGAATCGGTTATGGATGAGGCAGCGATGAGCAGTGCCCAAACAAGCGCAATGGAAATGGTGATGCGTGAGCAGTATCAAAAACAGGATCCTGTGTTTGAACAGCTTTGCGCAATGTTTTCGGCGCGCAGTGAGGATGATGAAGCATTACGCAATATGATTCGTCAAATTGCCGAAACCGCAAATTCACAAAGCAATCGGGATCAATGGTTTTCGCATTGCAGAAAGCTGTGTGAACCAAAGCTTTCTCTGAGTGCACTGCCTGAGCCTATTCTCACTAACTTCTTTGCGTATTTAACAACGCAGCTTGATCAATACACGCAGGCTTGTCAAATCTTACTGCAGATGTATGAAACTGACTACAGCGAGGAAACAAAGAAATATGAAACGATGCGTAAGAAATGCGAATGCTTTCCTCAGCTTCAAGAGCTGCTTGACGGTTATGATTACACCGGCTTCCAACAAGCCTTTATTGCCTGTTGTCATTTGATCCCGCCGACAAATCCCGATAAAAGCAATCTGTTATATGAACAGACAAGAAAGCGCGTCATAAATATTGAGGACTCACTGATTGCGATGCTTTATGATGAGAAACAATTACTTTCGGATATGAAGGACTTAAAGGAACCGATCGATAAGCTGATTGAAATGAGTCAGGCATACATTGAAAGCTATAATAAAATAAAGCGTTTAAGTAACGGGATTGATTTTAATGATATGGAGTATTATGCTTTATGGCTGTTGAAATATAATAACGGACAGATTGCCGAGCATTATCGAAGCTTATTTACCGAAATCATGGTAGATGAATTTCAGGATTCCAATGATATTCAAAATGATTTGGTAAGCCTGATCAGTCGCGGAAATAATGTATTTCGGGTCGGTGATATCAAGCAGTCAATCTATGGCTTTCGTCATGCGAAGCCGCAGCTGATGCGAGGCTTGATCGATCATGCCGATCCGCAAAAGGATGAAATCATTTATTTATCACATAACTATCGATCTAAAAAAGAAATTGTTTCCTTTAATAATAAGCTCTTTTGGGAATTGATGAATCTTGATGGATTTTCCTGTCGTTATGCGAAAGAGGACGATGTGAATATCGGTATTGATGCGCAAAGGCAGGGCGGACAGCCGATCATTTTTCATGCGCTGGATCAAGAGGCTTTAAAGACGGAAAGCGATGAAATCAAAACAGCGAATGAGTGGAAAGCGGAATATATTGCCGCAAAGATCGTAGAAATCAAGCAGGAAAGCAATCGCAGCTGGAAGGATTTTGCGGTACTTGTCAGAGCGAATGAGCGCAAAAAGGATCTGAAGCGTGTGTTTGATGAATGGCATATCCCATGCTTCATCGATGCTTCCTCGGGCTTTTATCAATCCAATGCGGTACAGATCATTGTTTCTGTGTTATATGCACTGGCCGATCCTTACGATGAAATTCATTTTATTGCGGCAATCAGCTCACCGTTATTTGATTATGATATGCAAAGCCTTGCCGATATCAAGCTGGTCAAACAAGAACTTTCCTATTATTCGTATATGAAGGAAAATCATTATCCGAAAATGGATATATTTGAACAGCTTCGTGAAATGCTGAAGCACTGTTCTATTTGTGAGGTATTGAACGCTTTATATGAACAGGCGAATTATTACACACTGTATACGAATCAACAGGAGCGCTGTAATCTAGATTTACTGTATGATAAAGCGATTGCCTTTGAATCGAAGCATCCGCATAATCTTTCCGCTTTCTTACAACAGCTCAACGAGCTTCGCAATACGGAAACGAGTGAGGCGATGCCGATCGGCAATGAGGATGATGTCGTAAGAGTTATGAGTATTCATCAATCTAAGGGGCTGCAGTTTCCCGTTGTGTTTTTATGGTCGAATTCCAAACAATCGGCACTTGATTTCAGAGGCTTATGCGTTTGTGACAGTGAATTGGGTATTGCGCTTTCTCATGTCGATGGTGATGTACGCTTGATTCGAAAAAGCGTACAGCGAATCGCCATGGAGCATAAGAAAAATAAAGAGGAGCTGGAGGAGGAAATGAGAATTTTGTATGTTGCGACTACACGAGCGCAGCAGCAGCTTCATATTGTAGACTGTATCAAGGATATGCGAAGCTTTGAATCAAAGCTCACACCGGCTGTGGTTTATGAGCGCGGTGGTTATACCTCATGGCTTTTACACAGTGCACTTGCGCATAATGACTTTGCGTTGATGCGAACGATCAAGGTCGATCATCTGTGGCAAAAGGAAGTACAAGCCGAAGTTGTATCGATTCAAAGCGATATGCAGTATTATGCGGGAAACGATCCGATCTGGCATGTATTAAGTGCGACATCAGAAAAAATGCCACAACCAAAACTATCCTTTCAATCCAAGGGCGCGATGAGCTACGGTACACGACTTCATAAGTATATCGAGGCATTGCCGAATCGCTGTTGGAACAAGAGCGATTATGATACGCTTTTTCCTGTACCAAGCCCTCATGAGCTTTTGGCTTTACAGGCCTTAAATGAAAATTCTTTGTATCGTAAAGCGAATACGTATCGTGAGGTGTATCATGAATATCCGTTCTCTGTTTGTATAAATCATGAAATCATTCACGGCTTTATTGACTTTGCCGCAATCGATGATGATATCATCATCATTGACTTTAAAACGGATAAGGGGATCGATGAAAAAGAGCTTTCAAAGCGTTATCGAGAACAGCTTCTCACCTATACAAGGGCAATGAATCAACTGTATCCCGATAAAGTGATTCGTACATATATTTATTCTTTATCTCTGCATAAGGAAATTGAGATTACGCTTTCAGTAAGCGGCTAGGAGGCTGTTATGTCTAAGCTATGGGGACATTTTTCTACCGTCAATAAGCATAAACGGATCGTACTTCGCTTATGCTTCGCCTGCGGTCTGTATAAGCAGGGACTGCTTCATGACCTGTCGAAATATTCGTTTACGGAATTTATTACCGGTGTTCGCTATTATTGCGGCTATCGCAGTCCTAACGGAGTGGAACGTGAGCGCTTCGGCTATTCCGGCGCTTGGCTTCATCATAAGGGCAGAAATAAGCATCATTGGGAATATTGGACAGAATTCACCAAGGGCGAATGTATTCCGATTCAGATGCCGATTCGCTATGTGATTGAAATGTGGTGTGATCGTATTGCGGCTACCATGGTTTATGAAAAGAAGCAGTATCGCGATGACAGCGCATTGAATTACTTTATCCGTAATTATGATAATGTCATCATTCATCCAAAGACAAAGGCACTGTTAGAGCTGATGCTTCGCTATTGTGCAGAGCACGGTCATAAGGAAGCAATCAATTTTATCAATCATGAGGTAAAAAGCAAGGGCTATGATTTAGTGAAGGAGGCGTAATCATGCGCTGTGACTGGGCAAAGGGAGAATATAATGAGCAATACCACGATAATGAATGGGGAAAGCCTCAGCATGACGATCAAAAGCTGTTTGAGCTGTTGATTCTTGAGGGAATGCAGGCAGGACTTTCTTGGGTGACGATATTAAAAAAACGTGCTGCCTTTCAACAGGCATTTGATCATTTTAATGTGGAAAAGGTGGCTTCTTATGATGAAGCGAAGCAACAAGAACTGTTGAATAATGAAGGGATCATACGCAATCGCTTAAAAATAAAAAGTGCAGTTACGAATGCACAATGCTTTATTGCGGTTCAAAAGGAATTCGGTTCCTTCGATCGTTATATTTGGCATTTTACAAACGGCAGACAGATCGTGAATTCCTTTCATGAACAAGGTGAAGTCCCTACACACAGTGAGCTTAGTGATATAATCAGCAAGGATTTGAAAAAACGCGGCTTTCGCTTTGTCGGTACGACGATCATCTATTCTTATTTAGAGGCAATCGGTATTATCAACGATCATATGGTTTGGTGTAAGGAATATCATCGTTGTGTTGATTGAACGATTATATGACAATCATATGAATTTGTTTTCGACGGCAAAAGCAGGACAACACTCGCTGTTCGCTCATGCTCAGCACTTCACAGCGATCGATCAACAAATAATTCACATCGAGACATATCGTTTTCATCAAGTGTGCAATATTGCCGTCTGTGATTCCTATAATTGTTAACTCCTTCTGTTTGGCATAGTGCTTCACTCGCTGCATATATAAGCGGTGATCTTCATTTCGGGTATATACCCAAATCAAATCCTTACAGCACACGATTTTCCTTCCTTTCTTTGCGGTTGTTTATGAATAGGATATGACCTGTTATGTGAATTGAATTTATCTGTTTTTGATTTTTTATTCGACGTATAACCGGTCATATCGTGTCTGAGGAAATGACTTTATGATTGCCTGTTAATATATTATTTTTCTTTTTCATATTAAAGTGATTGTGATATTCTTGTTTATCATAGCACAAATTGTAAAATAAAATGGTGATAATATACCTGTCTTATGAAATTAATGCCCGATTTAGCAAAAATAATCAAAACAATAAGTAAAATGATTAAAATAGTCACCGAAGCGGGACAGTGATAATGACGAAAATTCGACAAAGTTTTACAATGCATATGGTTAATAGGAGGGATAGGAATGCACAAAATATGTTCTTTTTTGGGAATGGAGCCGAGCGAATTGGCGACGACGTTAAAAATTCCGTTGATGACGATTCAAAATTGGGAAATGGGCTACACCGTACCCGATCTGTGTGAGTTGTCGAAATTGATGAAGTATACGGGCTTAAGTGCTGATGAAATTTTATTGGGGAAGAAGAGTGAAATGCTGGATATCAGCGGACTTGATACGAAACAAAGACGGCTTGTGACTGAGGTATATCAAAGCTTTTTGAGTATGAATGAAAGGAAAAACGTTCATGAAAGCCGATAAAATCAAGTATGCGCGTAAGGCGGTGCTGCATGCGAGTCAAGAGGAATTCGGCAATATGTTAGGTGTATCTCGATCATCGATCAATAATTGGGAGCTTGGAACAGGAAAGCCTTCCACGCTTCATTTGATCGGAATTTCAAAACTGAGCGGATTGTCAATCGATTATCTGTTGAATGATGATGAAATCAAGGATTTTATTTCATTGGAGCGATTGACTGATGAACAAAGAACTATAATTGAGGCACTGATTGCGCAGTATCGCATGTTGGATTGAGAATAGTCATAGGGTCTTAAAACAGGCTGTTTATTTATTATGGGATACAGTCGGTTTTGTATCGGTAAATCTTGTATGTTTACGGTCATAAAGATAAATCTCAAAATAGGTAGTGAACCGGTCTATTTTCTTGAAGTTCTTCGCTCCCGGTATATCTACCTTTTCCAAAGCTTCATCAAAAGTTATTATAATGTGTGAAATGTATGGCAAATCTATCCCTATCTCATAATCCACACTTTGTTTCGTGGTTTTAACAGGGTTCGCTGTAAAGTAGCTTAAAACCGGGAGCTCGGCATCGTTTGAGATAAGATGTTTTGCGTTTAGCAGATAAAGAGGCTTATATAAATAATATGATCTTATTCCACCGAAAGAAGGCAGCAACAACAAAAGTGTTAATATAATCATTTTTAACAGAGGATGGCTTTGTTCTTTGTTTTTGAAGCGTGTATACAAGCAGAAAAGGATATATATGATACCGCTCAGAATGACAACAGCATACGATAGATACATTAACGGAAAGCATAATACGTATTGATGAAGAAAGACCGCAGAAGCAAAAATACTGAGGATAAATATATCTTTATTTTTAACGCGGAAACGGGCGCATATTAAGGATATAGATAGAATGATAAGTAACAGGGCTGTTATTTTAATTAATGCGATAAAAATCGTTAGATGATCAATTGTCATATGGAGAGTCCTTTCGGTAGTTTTCTTTATTATACCACTTAGTCGGGAAGATTTGATATAGCTTGTTATAGTAATATTACTGTTTGTGTTTTTTTGAGATGGATACATGTATAATAGGTTTTATTAAATAAATGTAATTTATCAATTTTTAAATGTTGCGAACTTGAAAAAAGTTATAAGTTCTAGTCTAACTAATTCTTATAACTTCACTAAGATTACCACTAAAACCGGATGATAAAGCGCTGATGAAGCTATATACAGCATAGCGGGCCTCACTTACAGTTTAACAAACATCCTAAGAACGATTTTATATCCATAAATTTAAAAAAAAAAGCAAAAGTGAGAAAAATGCTACATGGTATAATGGTGATGTGACTGGCGCTATAAATGAAAATGAACTAATTCTTGTTGATTAAGTGTTTCATTTTTTTGTGTAAACCGTAAATATTAGGAAGAAGTGGAAACAGCTTATGTGGGTTTGTTGGGAATTGCGATTGATGATATAATTGATTACAGATGAGGAGCTGGTTGATACAGATGGACTATATTGAAGTTTATGTGCTGTTACTGAAGGTGATTTTCCTCATGTAAAAAATAAAGATTAGCTTGTATCTGCTTGTATATAGCCGCTGTATATAACAAAGTTTTTAAATGCCATATTGGCTGCATCAAAGTATATTTGATTGTCATGATGTGCTGGTAACAAAGTCCTGTCATAAACAGAATAAAGCATACTAAACTGCTTCCTAAGTACGACATGTGATCGTATGGTAAATGAAATTCTTTACTCAGTCGATATTAAACAAGAATTTATCTTATCAGTCTCTTTATATATTCCTCTGTATTCTCCCTGAAATAACCGCAATGACCCTGGGAATCAATTTTGATAAATTCACTGTTTTTATATTTCTTGATTCTCGGTAAACAAAGTCTTGCGATATCCTTTGTTCCGTATACAAATGTTATTTTCTTTTGTGATGCAATATCTAATTTCGGTGTATCAACGGCGAAGCAGCTCTTTACCAGATTTAATAAGCTTTCTATCGATACTGTCGGGGCGATATATTGTTGTGCTTCTCCCATACCGTTAAAGCACTTATTCAATTCCTTGACTGTATTTTCCGGATGTTTTTTGATCGTAAGCAGGCATTTTTTATATTTATTAAAAAAATATTTTATAATGATACTTGGAAAATTAAAGATAGGTGCACTGTCCACGATTACTTGATCGACTTTATCTTGATTATTACAGAAATAATGAAATGCGATATTACCGCCTAATGAGAATCCTATGATTGCCTTTAATCGATCAATGTTTTTTTCTTTCAAAAATTGATTAATAGCTTTTTCCTCATGTTCCGTTGAGATATAATGTGAATTTTCATAATGACCGCTGTATGTCGGAATAATTAAATAATATTGTTTGCTTAAGCTTTCAATTACAAAATTAAAAAATTCAGCACTTGTGAACATGGGATGCAGTAATAATATTTTCGCTTGTTCCTTGTTTCCGTAAGTAACGATTTTCAATTAAAATCAGCTCCTGTCTAAACTATGATGTGTTTGTGTAATGATTATATCATACTTCTTATTTTTATCGATGCTTCTGTCGGTGCAACAATTCAATTTTTTATCTTTTTATTACAAAAGTGATGAATCACCTGTTGATCGGTGACACATCACTTAAATCTTACTTTTTTCGGTTATTGCCGCATAGATTTTATATGCAGATAATTGCTTGTTGAAGCTTGGCTTGATTTCCTTATACGGAGCCGTTTAGCTTAGCCTGTGCTCTCGCTTCAAACTTTGCTTTATTGACAACGACGCGCTCATGAACTGCTTGTCCGATAATTCCAGCTTCATCAACAGCCGTAATCTGAAAGGTGATTTTTCGTCCTTCCTGCTTAATGATTTCTGCTTCGGCGCTTACTGTCATACCGCACGGAGTTGCGGCCTCATGCGTAGTATTTATCATTGTGCCGACACTTGTTTCTTCCTCTGATAAGAATTGCTTCAAAAGCATAGCGGCGCTGTTTTCCATTAAGGCAATCATCATCGGAGTCGCATAAACCGCTACTTCACCGGAGCCGACTGCCTTTGCCGATAGATCCTCACTGACTTTCCTTGTTTCTTTGTGGGTAATGCCGATTGTAATATCCTTCATATTGTATTCCTCTCTATGCCGAGTTGGCGTTATTTAATGTTGTTTGTTCATTCATAATCAATGATGCTGCTTGATTATGACTGCTGTTTTATTATATCATCTCGTTCTCGAAAGCGCTATTGATTTTTTCGGTCGGATAGGACGAGGATAGGGTTGAACTTCGTTTCAATATCAAGTAAACTGACATTCGTCGTAAAAAGTGTAGTGTCATTACATTTATTCGTTGTAAAAAGTGTTGCTATATTACACTTTTTCGTTGTAATTTTTGTATCAGTGTGGTATCCTAAGCATATAAATAAGCAGGGAGGCAGACGTATGTATCGAAGTGCTATTGAAAAGCTGTATGAATGGAAAGAGCGTAAAGCTCATAAACCGTTGATTATCGAAGGCGCAAGACAGGTCGGTAAAACATGGCTGATGAAAGAATTCGGTAAACAGGCTTATTCTGAGCGTGTATATATTAATTTTGATTCCGATCCTGATATGAAAGTCCTTTTTGAAGCCGATTTAAAGGTTGAGCGTTTAATTACGGGAATTGAATTATATACAGGTAAAAAAATTGATTCCGATAACACCTTGATAATCTTTGATGAAATTCAAGAGGTACCGAGGGCACTGGCTTCCCTGAAATACTTTTGTGAAGATGCACCGCAGTATCATATCATATGCGCCGGTTCATTGTTGGGGATTGCGTTGCATGAGGGCACCTCTTTCCCTGTCGGTAAGGTAGAGTTTTTAAAGCTCTGTCCTTTATCATTTTATGAGTTTTTACACGCAACGGAAGGGGAGCGCTTCTGTAAGCTTTTGGCACAACAGGATTATTCATTGATCAATGCCTTTAAGCACATTTATGTGAATGCTCTGAAACAATATTATTTTGTCGGCGGTATGCCGGAGGCAGTTCAGTGCTTCAGTAAAACAAAGGATTTCCAAGCGGTAAGAGAAATACAGAAACGAATTCTTTTCGCATATGAACAAGATTTCTCTAAGCATGCGCCATATGAAATCGTGCCGAAAATTCGTATGATATGGAACAGTATACCTGCCCAGCTCGCAAAAGAAAATAAAAAGTTTATTTACGGGATTATACGAGACGGAGCACGTTCTAAGGACTTTGAAGCAGCGCTTATGTGGCTGAGTGATTGCGGATTGGTTCATAAGCTGACAAGAGTGAATTCGGTAGGCTTTCCGTTGAAAGCATACGAGGATTGGCGTGCTTTTAAGCTGTTTCTTGTGGATATCGGTTTGCTTGGCTGTATGAGTAATCTGCATCAGCGCACGTTGTTAAACGGTAATGATTTATTTTCGGAATTTAAAGGTGCCTTGAGTGAACAATATGTTTGTCAACAGCTAAAGGCTACAGCGGATATTCAAACCTATTACTATACCAATGATCGCGGTTCTTGTGAGGTTGATTTTATCCTTGATTTAGGAAACGCAATTATTCCGTTAGAGGTTAAGGCGGAAATCAATTTAAAGGCAAAGAGTCTGAAAACCTATATCGATAAATTTAATCCGCAGACTGCATTACGCTTATCGATGGCAGATTATAAAAAAACAGATAAATTAATTGATTTGCCGTTGTATGCTGTATCGGAAATCTTGCAGGCGGCAGAGAATAATTAAATCCTTCAGACAATACATGGCAATATAAAAAGCTTTTTAAAATTCTCATATTTATTGATTGCTTCATACAGTGTTGTGATTTATACGGAAACAGAATCTATGTATAACCGCTCTTTCGCAAAACCATACTTAAGCTATAGGAGTGATACAATGATAACATATGAAAACAGCCTGCCGATTGATGTAACAATCGATCGCCCGGATTTTAAAAGCTATTTACTGCTTGATCGTGAATTTCAGGGAACACGCTTAGGTTTAATGAGTGCGATGGCATATATTCGTGACAGCTTTATGATCAATAACGATGATTTTCGATTTATGTATATGCAGATGGGAGTAAAGGAAATTACTCATATGGAGCTTATGGCAAAGCTTTTGCATCTCATGCACGGAAGTGATGATCGCTATTACGATGAGGATAATGATGATACACCGACACATGAGATGATTAAGCCCTTAAAGGAAAATAATCCGATCAAGCCGATGGAACAGGAACATGTCAATAATGATATCACTGCGGCAACCATGTTTCATTTAGAGGATGAGGAACGCCAGATACGTCTGTATCAAGAATTATGTGCTAAAATTGAGGATCAGGGAGCACATAAGGTCTTTGATTATATTATTACGGGCAAGAAAGAAAACGTGAAGCTGTTGAAAGGCATCCTGCATACATGCAGCGAACCGAATGAAATCAAGGACTTTGGTTTAGGCTATGATTCACCGAATGCTTTTTCTTATAATTCAGGGAATTATTTTGATAAACCGAATCCTGAGTTTATTAACCCTTCACAGCTTGAAAGCCTGCATGATCCTAACAGCTAGGCTTGGTTTGATATAGCGCATTTTTATGGATAGTGTATTTAAAGCTATGAATGTAATATGAAATTGAGATGAGTGATGACAGTGCTTCATCACTTTTTTACGGATTTATATTTCCGGAATGAGAGGCCTCAACAATTTTCTATTATAATTTCATGGAAAACCTTAAGAGGGCTTAAATAGAATCGCATCAAAGGCTAATATGAAGGAAACGATAGCGGTGATGGACTTCAGAGCTACAATCGATAAATTCGAACATGATCCTGTCGTATATGGTGATAACGCTGTTTGGATAAGCGGATAGATGTCGATTGGGAAGTGAAGAAAGCATTTTATACTGTAAAGCATTACGAATGATGAATACAGAATTGAAATGATAAATTATTTGTCAAAGAGCTTTCCGTAGACTTCAACCTGTCATACGAATTTATATATTGCGGCAAACGTCGGGAAATGGTATAATGAGCATGTATGAAACAAAAGGTGAAGGCAGTAGGAATCATGAATATCATAGGTTTAAGGAAAACTGCACTTGAGATAAATGCTTCTGATCAACATTCTGCCGGAAACCGACTAAACCCGGTATAAAGGGCTTTTTTAAATTATATACTAATTTTACAAGGCTAAGGTGATAGAATATGAATAAAATCGGATTGATATGTGAAGGCGGAGGCACAAAAGCAGCCTATACATGTGGTGTGCTGAGCTGTTTTTTAGATGAAAATATCGAATTTCCGTATACAGCGGGAATCAGTGCCGGTGCAGAGGTATTATTGGCATTTGTGGCGAAACAAAGGGATCGTCTGCGCATTACCGGAGTAGATGCGGCATGTGATCCTGCGGCAATCGGAATTCAGCCCTTGATGAAGGAACGCGGTCTGTTCGGTATTAATCATGTGATGAATTTCATAGAAGACAAAGCACCGCTTGATTATGAAACTTTTAAGCAGTCTAAGACGGAATTAGATGTCGGCTTATATAACATTGATGAAAACCGTGTGGAATATTTCGGCAAGGAGGCCTTTGAGCCTGTTGAACAAAAGCTTATCATAGCTGCGTGTTCACTTTTTATTCTGAATCGTCCGGTACGCTTTCATGATCATTTATATATGGATGCCGGTCTGGTTGATATGATACCGATTGAACAAAGCATCCGTAAAGGTATGGACAAGCATGTTTTTATCTCTACCAAAGAGGAAAACTATATCAGAAAGCCTGCCGGTGCTTATCAGATTCATTTGGCACGTTTGATGTATCCGGGCAATAAAACCATTCGTGAAAATCTGCGTATGCGCCATATCAATTATGCCAAACAGTGGCGCCGCGTTCAGGAACTAGAAAAGCAAGGTAAGGCATTGGTACTGCGCCCAAGCGCTGATTTCGGTGTAACACGTTATACGCATGATGAAAAGCTGCTCGGGAAATGGTATGATCTTGGATATGAGGACACCCAAAAACGACTTTCTGTGATTAAGGATTTTATGAAAAGCGTATAAAAACGATAAAAAGCGTTTTCAATAAAAAAAGACTGGATTTTTTAATCGCTTTATAGTATTATTATAAAGCAAATGCTGAAGTGGTGGAACGGCAGACACGCTGTCTTCAGGCGGCAGTGCGAGCAATCGCGTGTGAGTTCAAATCTCATCTTCAGCACCATATGCGAATAAGACCTTTTACAGGTCAACGGTGTCAGCCTATGAATATAGGTTGGCACTTTTTATATCGCTTGTTGTCTTTGATGCAGGGTGGAAGCAACAGTCTTTTTTCGGGCGGAAATTTTTAACAAGAAAGAGCTTAAAAAAACAGAAAAAATTTTAAATACTATGATTTAATAATCAACAGGTCATACTGCATGGTGCGTGGCTGTGTCTAAAGTCATGAATCCAGATTCTTTTCGGCTGCGGTTTCTTAGGCAACTTAATAATGCCATAAATATGAACCTCCTAATCAAAGGTTAGCACATGCTTATATGAAATACACAGAAATTTTCGTCATATATTTCTTCATGAACAGCATAAAACAAATAAAAAGCCTTTATTCAAAGGCTCAATCAACTATATGGCGGAGACGGTGGGATTCGAACCCACGGACGCTTTCACGTCAACTGATTTCGAATCAGTCTCGTTATGGCCGCTTCGATACGTCTCCGTAGTTCATGCAATATTATAGCGGATTTTAATAAAAAAATACACCCCTTCCGTCATAAAAAATTCCCTATCGCTGTTTTCAACGTGAAATCCGATGAAATTCATGCTATACTATACAATAGAATGAGAGGACGAAACATGGAAATGAAACGCAATACGCTCTGCTGGTGCGGAAGCGGAAAAAAATATAAACAATGTCATGAAAAATTTGATGAAAAATATCAAATGATGAAATTGAAGGGCTGTCATATGCCGGATCGCGAATTGATAAAAAGCCCAAAGGATATTATTGAAATCAAAAAAAGCGCTCAAATCAATACCGGTGTACTGGACTATGTTGCCAAGCATATTCATGCGGGAATGAGCACAGAGGATATCGATAAGCTTGTTTATGAATACACAGTGTCACACGGAGCCATTCCTGCACCTTTAGGCTATGAAGGATTCCCGAAAAGCTGCTGTACTAGCGTAAATGATGAGGTATGTCACGGAATTCCCGATCCTAATGTGATACTAAAGGACGGCGATATCGTAAATGTAGACGTATCGACGATCTATCATGGATATTATTCTGATGCCAGTCGAATGTTTATGATCGGGAATGTCAGCGAAGATGCAAAGCGTCTTGTTGAGGTCACAAAGGAATGTATGGAAATCGGTATAGCGGCAATTCGTCCTTGGGGCTTTGTCGGTGATATCGGAGCGGCAATCGTTGCCCATGCACACAAAAACGGCTACAGCGTAGTGCGTGACTTTGCGGGTCACGGTGTCGGTAAGGAATTTCATGAGGATCCGATCGTTTCCCATGTCGGGATAAAAAATACCGGTATGGTGCTAACACCGGGAATGATCATCACGGTAGAGCCGATGATCAATGCAGGCGATTGGCACTTATACATAGATGCAGAAAACGGCTGGACCTCCTACAGTGAGGACGGCAGTTTAAGCGCGCAATGGGAAAACATGATTCTTATTCGTGAACATGATATTGAAATACTTTCAGCATAGCTCATTAAAAAACCTAAAAATCTCAAGCTTTGATTCATCGTAATCAAGGCTTTTTTACACTTTTAACACTTAAAAACCCACAACACTAAAACTGTAAAAATCAACGAAAAAAAGTAAAAAAATGAAATAAATATTGACATTTACTTAAATAAACAATATGATTAAAAAAGAAAAGGATTGATCGATGTGAAGGAAGAAACCTGTAAGCTGATTGAAGCAGTAAAAAATAATGAAAACGGTGCATTTGAACAGCTGTATGATGAATTTTATAAACTGGCATATTTTTTCGCATACAAGCTTTGCCGCAATGAAGCAGATGCGAAGGATGCCGTACAGGAAACCTTTATTGAAGTTTATCGATCCATTCATACATTAAAAGAAAATTCTTACTTTAAAGCATGGCTCTATAAGATCGTTCATTCAAAATGCAAAAAGATTTTTCGTAAGAACAAGCATATCACGATTGATTTTGAAGATGAACCGCTGATCAATTCCATTCAAGAGGAAAGACTGGAATATACACCGGAACAGCTTACGCGCTTTACGAGTGATAAAGAGGTGCTGGACTCTTTGATTGCGAAGCTTCCGCCCTCACAGGCAACGATCATCACTTTGTTTTATTTGGAACAATTCAGTGTAAAAGAAATATCGGATATATTAGAGGTGCCTGTAGGAACTGTAAAAAGTCGTTTGTCTTACGGAAGAAATTGTTTGAAAAAAGCGTTGGATGAATATGAAGCAACACAAGGCATCGCCCTCAGCTTTCGTGAATTCGATGCGCTTGTTGCCGGAGTGCTTGTAACACAATTTCAGCAATTATTTCAAAAGCCGCTCGCTGTACCGTTTTTCAAGCGTTTTAAGAGCTTGCTTCAAAGCGGAAGCTCCAAGCTTATTTTAGGAACGGCGGCAGTGGCTGTAACAGTCGGCGGTGTTACTTACTTCAATAATCATCGCTCAACCATCAATGAACAAGAGGAGACTGTGAAAACACCCTTTATTGAAAAACAGCTTGGTGATGAAATTATCGATAATGCGCAGGATGCTTACTTTACACTTATTTCATGGGCTTGCTGCGACAAGATGATCGATGAAAAAAGCATTGCGGAAGTTCAGTATATGCAGCCCTTATATGAGGAATTGAAGCGTTACGGCGGTGCTTATTATGAACAGTTAAAAAAGAATCGCTGGACATATGCTTTTGAAAACAGAATCAATAAATAGCTTATAAACAGCAGCGAATATATCTTTATTAATGAAAAGCTTATGTGTATAGGCTTTTTATTTTGCTTATTTTAGAACTGAAATAAAAAAATACTATAGAATTTCCATAATTTACAAAGTGATTTTACATAAATAATCTGATACTATTACCTTGAATAAAGGCAGATAAAAAAATAATATTTTTTCCCGGTATTTTGAACCTTTTTTCAGAAAAGGGGAGCACATATGTGCAGAAATATCGCTGCGAGGTGAAGCTCCTTTGAATTTTTAATAAAAAACACCTGTTTCATACCGTCTATATTTGCAGACAAAAGGAGGAATAATATGTTAAGAAAGTTGATAGTGTCCTGCCTTGTGCTGATGTGCAGTTTGTCCATAGCTTATGGGCTTTCAAATATGCAGCTGGATGCTTCTGTTAATCCTAATATCATAAGCAATGAAATAACAGGCAGGCTTGGTGCGCTTAAAGTAGGAGATAAATTCACATTGAGTATAGGTGAATTCCAAATAATTGAAAATAATACGGCGCTTTCCAAAGAACCGATGGGGCATGGAACTTATCAACATTCAGATATTAGTGGAAATAGCGGCAATTTATATTCAACAAGTAATTTGCGTGATATCATAAAAGCAAAAAATGCTTTGTTGACAACTTCCGATCTTGCTTTTATTGAACGAAATAACAAGCTTTCTATCGGTGCGACCTTTCAATGGCAGCAAGACTGGTGCTATCAGATTACTGCTGATGAGGTTGCATACCTTTACCCCTATACAAGCGGGACAGCCGACGGTGGCGTAAATCTTTATCTTAAGAAACCGTCGATGGGATTTGGGCAGCCTTATTGGTTTGGCTTTGCGATCTGGGATAATCAGTATTTTTCCGTTATTTATTTTGATGAACAGGGTAATGCTCAAATGGGAAAGGAAACAGACAGCTTTGACTTTCGACCGGCAGTAAAAGCCAATAACTCAAAAATATTATTCAGCTTGGACAGCAGTATGAATCCAACGGAAGGTAATAAGTATACAAATATAAAAAATCCGGAATATACAAATACTGAATTAATTACTACCGCAACAGGAAGTACAATGAGAAGTCGAGTTTCAGATTCAGGTATTGCCGTTACATTAAATCAAATCAAAGAAAGCTTTACAGATAAAGCGGTAACTAAAATTGAATCAGATACTGATATTAAACTGGAATATACGAACGCTACGACCGGATCGAATCAAATGCTTTCTTTAATTGTAGAAAAAGACGGCAAGTGGGTTTCTTATGAAAACTTAAAAACTGTAGGCAATGATGGATCGGGATCGGTAGAGATTTCAACGACAGGATGGGAAAACGGAACCTATACGCTGCATTTGGTGAATGAGAAAATCGGAAATGATAATGAACCTATTTTATGCTCTCCCTTTTCAACAAAGACCCTGCAGGTAGCTGAGGCAATTCCTCATAAAATAACATATCAAAAAAATCCTGCAAGCGGAGCGAGTGCAGGAAATGACTATGAATTCAGTAAGAATGTGAATGAACAGACTGTAATAGGTACGATTACGGTCAATCCGACCGGTGCACTGCCTTTAACTTATCAAATTGAGGAGAATGGGGATCAAACCTATGAGAATTTTGAGATTGAGGGTTTAGATGATAATAATGCTTCTGCGGCCACATCTTTAAATGTGAAAATAAAAAGTAATGCTCCGGATTCACTGAACGGTGGCTTGAAGGCTCAAGATTATAAGTTCTGTATCAATTCTAATGATGCGAAAGGCAGACCAACGGCACCGACCGTTAATTCAAGAGTGTGTGTCAGTTTAACAGTCGCGAAAACAAATCCGACAATCGTTTTTGATGCTGCGACTACCACAAAGAAATCAATGGAAGCCGCAAACACATCATGGAATGAAACAGCGACAGGTAATCCAACAACAGGTACTAAGGTAACGTACAGTGTGATCGGCGGAGATATTTCCTTGATAACGATTGATGCGAATACAGGTGCGATTACTTATGCAGGAAATAATGCGTATGGTAAGGTCAAGATAAAGGCAACGATTGATGATGATCCAAGTACCGGGTTAGATAACTATAATCCTGCTTCGGCAGAAAAGGAAATCATTATTTATCGAGGGGTAGACGGAAGTGTTACACCGCATGCCAATTCATCGAGTACACAAACGCCGACTTTCACTACTTCTGATTCTAATATTAAAGTGAATGGAATCATCGGTACGATTAAAGGAAGCTTGGGAACTCCGGATACGATCGGCGGCAGTGCTACAACGTATAGATACGGACTAAAGGCAGGAGAAGGAGATGCGAATTTCTTTAGTGTCGATGCGAATACAGGAGTTATCAAAACGACGGCGAATCTGGGAATCAAAACCTATACGATCACCGTAACAGTATCGGATAACTGGAGTACAAAGGAAATCCCTGTAACAATCAATGTCGGAATGTCAGCGGCAGAGAATCTGAAGTTTTATGAAAACAGTACCTCAAGTACGATTATCAATACGAAAAGCGTAAAAGTGACAGATAAGAATGTGACGGTGTATGCGACAGTCAAGGGTAGTACGAATACGAATCCGGTAACGTATAAAATCAAAGATGGTTCAACGAATGTCATTGAAGTCAATTCAAACAGCGGGGCGATTACGATTCACGGAGTGGGAAGCGTTACGATTGTCGCGGAGAAGCAGGGCGCAAGCGGTCAGGCAAACGCTAGTGCCGAGCTGACGTTTACGGTAACAGCCGGAGCACAGAACTTTATCTATACGGACAGCGCAGGAAATGAGCTGCCGAAAAGCGGTAATAATTATTCCGCGAAAACAGAGGAATACGCTCCAAATAAAACCTTTCAGCTCTATACGGCAGGAAATCCTACAGGAACTAATGTAACATATCAATTAAAGGCAGGAGCACCAACCGATGTGATATCGGTAGATACAAGCGGACTTGTTACAATCCTGAATGCCACGCAAACCGCACAAACGGGCAAGGTGATCGTACAGGCAACTAGTCATGATCCTACAGGAAATTATGCGGATAAAACAATCGAGCTTCCGATTAATATCGATAAAGGTACAAGAACAATAGCCTTTGCGGAGAATCCAATCTATGTGGTGAGCGGTAAAGGAAAGGTAGTGCCTGTCACAGAGGTAGACGGAGTAACGGATACCGATGGCGATGTACTCATTGAAATTGACAGTAACGAGGATCATACGATTGCATGGACAAACGACAATAAAACGATTGATTATAACTACAGCGGCGAAGAAGGCAAGGACATCAAAATCCATGCGACAAAGCCGATGAATCGAAATTATAAGCTTGCGGAAACAGACGGTACACTGCATATTATGGGGCCTGATGAAAGTATGTTGGCAATCACAAGTCCGGGACAGATCATTTACGGCGATCACTTCACAATACGAAGCACGCAGTTTGATGCGGACAGTACGAATGTACAATATACCTTTGAGGTTGATAAGACGACTTATATCTCGAGCCCGACAGTAAACGGCAACAGTGCACAATTTGATGCGCTGAAGGCAAGCGGTACAAACAAAACAACCGTAACGGTGACAAGAACAGCGAACGGAGAAGCACCGCTAAGTAAAAAGGTACAGGTAACGGTACTTCCAAAACCAATCGAAATCATTATTGATGATAAAGAAAAGCTAAAGGGAGAACAGAATCCAAGCTTAACGTATCAGGATTTCAGAGGTGAGCTCGTATCATGGAACGGTGTACAAGATAGTATACAGGAAAATGATATCAAGCTAAGTACAACGGCAAAAACAGATAGTAATGCAGGAGATTATCCAATCAAGGGAGACAATAATACATTAAACAGGACTTATCCGAATTACAGTTTTACTTTCAAGGAAGGAACACTGACAATCAATGAGGAAACTATTGAGGATGATTGGTATCATGTAGAGCTTGATGATGAAAATAACACATCTTATACAGGCATTTGGACAAATAAGGATGTAGTCATCGTTACCGATCACAATGAATATATCAATTTATCCTTAGATCAAAGCACATGGAATCCTAATCAAATAACGATTTCAAGAGAAGGCGAAACCAATCAAGACTTTTGGATGAAAAAAGACAGCGGAGCAATTACAAAGGTAAAACAGGAAATCATCAGAATTGATAAGACAGCACCGAAGGTCAAGAACATTAAAGCGAAGGATTCAAATAATAAGCTTCAAGATATCATCAATAAACTAAGCGGCGGAATCTTCTTTAAACCGGGAACCTCATTCGAGATAACGACAAGTGATGCAAAGGATGATTTAAAGGTAAGCGGCACAAAGGAGATAGCTTATAAGGTCTTTAAATTGGAAACTCAAACGAGAGCTACAGATGAATTAATCAAGGAAGGCAGCTTAACCGTCACAAATGAAAAGGCAAGTATCACGATCAGTGAAACAAGCGGAAGCTATCGAGTATGTGTAACAGCTACAGATAACGCAGGTAACACAAGCACAGAAAGCTGTCATGAGGCAGAGCTAAAGAAAATCGATGTGGATGTAGACAAAGACGGCAAGCCTGATTTCAATGATCCTGATGGGGATGGCTGTCCTGATCTAAACATCAAATGGAAAGACCCAAATGATGAAACCAAATGGATCGTAATCAACGGAGATCGCAACAATGATAAGATACCTGATTTGAATATAGACAGTGACGGAGACGGGATTCCTGACTTGAATATTGATACTGATCATGATGGTAAGCCTGACCTTAATCTAGTCATATTAAAGAAAACAGATTGGAAGCCGACAAAGTGTGTTAAGGCTGATATCGATAACGGAGTCTTAGAGGAATACTGCACCGGCACAGGCGTGAAAGCAGTAATCAATGTAGATACCGACAATGACAGAGTACCAAACATCAACATTGATACAAACGGTGATATGAAGGCAGACTTTAATATCTCCAAGGATAATCTAATACCGAGCATCAATATCGGAACCGTGCATACCCCTTGGACACCGAAAAAGGACTACACGTATCAAGGCTTCAGCTACGATACAGATAAAGAGTGTAAGCCATATTTGAATATTGATTCAGATGGGGACGGCAGACCGGATATCAATATCGACACAGACGGAGATGGAAATCCCGACATTAATATCGATATTGACGGCGACGGAATCCCCGATACGAATATTGATGGAGATGGTGACGGAATTCCCGATATAAATGTTGACACAGACGGAGATGGAACACCGGATGAAAATATCAAGGATATCACCGAATGGAAGCCAAATAAAAACGTTGACGGCGATGTACCATACGATACTATGATATTCGATGAGGAACAGAAAAAGCCGGATGAACCAACCAAACCCAAGAATGATACCGATGTAAAGGATAGTTATTACCCGGGTGACAATGTCGGCGGTGCGATTACCGGAGATTCAACCAATCTTTTACTGTATCTCAATTTCCTATTATTCAGCATCGGATTGATATGCTGTTTGATATACAGAAAACAGAAAGATACATTTCATAAATAACGTAACAAGAATCGGAGCGAAGAAACAACAACGCTCCTTTTCATTATAATCTGAGAAATTAACGGGATTGACATTCACTATCCTCCATATTACAATACATGCAGAAATGAGGAAAAGCTATGATTACCTTTATTGCCCCAACCAAAAACATGAAGCCGACCGCAGGCACATTACCGATGACATTGCCTGAATTCTGTGTCGAGGCAGAGGAACTTACCGAGCTGATTCAATCCTATAATGATGAATCAATTATGAATATCATGAAGGTCAACGCAAAGCTGGCACTTCAAACACAGGAGCGCTTCCGCAATATTCGCTTTGACTGTAAGGGTACACCGGCATTGCTTACTTATACCGGACTTGTTTTTCATTCTATGCACACGGATACATGGAAGGAAGCCGATATCTTGTATGCCCAAGATCATCTGCGTATTGTCTCCGGTCTGTACGGTATCGTAAAGCCGTTAGACAGTATCTATCCCTATCGATTGGAAATGCAGGCCAAAGGCTTATCACAACGAATTGATAATCTATACAGCTACTGGAGTGATTCATTAATACGCTCCATACGAAAAGACAACAATGATCACATCTATATCAATTTAGCCAGTAAGGAATACAGTCAATCAATATCACCCTATTTAAATAAAGATGAACAAATGATAACGATTGATTTTCAGGTGATTAAAAGTCATATGCGTAAAACGATCACTACCTATGCGAAAACTGCACGTGGCAATATGGTAGAATATATCATGAAAAATCGCATTGATGACCCTGAACAACTGAAACAGTTTCATATCGATCATTGGTATTATGAAGAATCACTTTCCAACCATAACCATTATGTGTTTTTAAAAGAAGTCATATAATCAACAGGTGACGTTAATAAGCATACATATCTGTTTTTCATCAAACATATGCTTGTATAACGGCACTTTTCTTTGTCAGAAATATAAAAAGGACTTCACAAACAAATCAAAAGTGCTTATAATTAAAAAGATGAAGGAGGACATAAAAATGTTAATTGTAACTACAGAAATGATTTCAGGAAAGGATTTTGAAACACTGGGCTTAGTAAAAGGAAGTACGATTCAGTCAAAGAATATCGGCAAGGATATCGGAAGCTCATTCAAGACCTTGGTAGGCGGAGAATTAAAGGCTTATACAAAAATGATGGATGAAGCAAGAGCCTTAGCGACAAAGCGTATGGTGGAAGAAGCAGAGGGTATGGGCGCAGATGCAATCGTATCATTTCGCTATTCCAGCAGCTCGGTAATGGCAGGAGCGGCTGAGGTCATTGCCTATGGAACAGCAGTCAAATTAAAATAATGAATGATTCGTTTGTGATTGCGGTTGTTTTAGTCTTAACGATATGTATGATGCTTGCGGGAGTGATTTTGCTGCATCGTCGATTTCCGGGAAGCTTCGGAATAGTGATGGCAGGAGGCTTGGGCTACTTTTTTACCCAGGTGCTGCTGCAGCTTCCGCTTATTCCGATGCTTGACTTAGCTCAAGGAAGCAGTATCCCGATGCTTATATTCTTGGGTTTGGTAACGGCAACGCTCACAGGCGCAGCACGTTATTTGATTGTGCGTGCTGCTTTAAGCGATAAGCTGAGCTGGGGTGCTGCGCTCAGTGCCGGAATCGGACACGGCTTTTGTGAAACGCTGTTTCTGTTTGTCGGCTTCTATTTTATTCAGCTATTGTTTATGCAGGCGGGAGCTGAAGTTGATGAACAAGTGCTGGATATGCTGTTTCAGCGCCCGCTGTCTTATTTGTTGGTTGATTTTGCGGCACAGATCGGTGCGGTCTGCTTCCATATCGCAATGTATTTGGTAATCGTTCGCGGTTTCTTAAAAAAGCAGGAAACAATGGCACTGTTGCTTGTATGCGGCTTACAGGCATTGTATACTTTCTTTAAGTATTATATTCTTTCGGCCGACCAAAGCATTTGGATCAACGGCGCAGGAGCGATATTGATCGGCCTGTTGTCTTTCATTTATATCCTGCAGACATATCAAGCTATGAATAAGCTTAAACAGATCGATTTTGAAAAGGATGCAGGAGAAACTGCCTTAGAGGAAGGCTATTAAATCGATAAATCAAGACTTATAAAAAAATACGATATAGATACCAAAGAAGCACAACAGTCACTGATGAGGTGCTAACCAATCTATACGTTTTTTTTATTTATTATCAGACTGTCAAGTGCTTACGCTTTGTAAACTTCATATAATAAACAAGTGTAATGAAAAGAATTTCATATAAGTAAAATAATCGATTTAAGGCTTGATTATCGCTTTTTGTACTTGTAAAACGAATATGATTGATATTGTTGATAAAATGCTTGAATCCTATACTTTTAATTAATTTTTATGTTATAATTTGTTTCGGTAAACAGAAAATAAGGGGATTAAAAGAATAGGGAAAAGAATACGAAAAGGTATAAGAGAAGTGTAAGAAAAGAATAAGAGAAGACTAGGGAGAGGCTCTTTAATCAACGGTGTTGACTTAACATACATTGTAAGGATATGACGGATGAAGGGCAAAGGGCATCAAGAATCAGGGTTGAAAAAGCTTTAAAACAGGAAAGGAGAAGGCACATGGCAGTAATCAATAATGATGAATACGGAATACAAGATCCGCAGCTATATGAGCTGTTGTTGGATAAATTCGGCAACGGTATGTTCGGGAAAAAACTGCGTGATGAAGCATTGGCTGAGGTCAAGGATTTAACGATTGTCAATACACAGATATCTGATTTGTCATTCTTACGCTTCTTTCCTAATTTAGTACAGCTTGATGTTCATTCCAACGAGCTTGTTTCTTTAATGGGACTTGGCTTTGTGCCTCAGCTGCGACGCTTAAAAATCAGTGATAATCCGTTGATGAAAATCACATCGGTAAGGGATTGTGTCAGCCTTGAGGTTTTGGATATCAGCGGTTGTGCCGTCAGTGATTTGACTCCGTTATCCAATTTGACGAATTTAAAGCTTTTACGCGCAAGTAATTGTAATGTTTCCGATATGGAGCCGTTATCGGATTTAGTGAAGCTGGAGCTTTTGGTAGCAGATCATAATCATATCAATGATTTAAAATTTCTGCGCCATATGGAAGCATTGAGTGAGGTTGACTTCGGCTATAATCAGATTGAAAATGTTTTTTCACTGCTGCGGCTTCCGATGCTGACAAGAATCAATTTGGAATATAATGCGATTGATACGTTAAGAGGCTTTCAGACGATGGAGGATTTGTGCTACTTGAATGTGCGAGGCAATCGCTTGAGCGGCGATTTGAATGTGTGGTACGATACACTATTCTTTGTCGAACAGCTTATTTTGACCGAGGATGATTATCATTATCAGATGGATGAGGATTATGAAGCTTCTTTGTATGAGTATGAGCATAAGGAGCAACAAGAAGGAGATTCACAATGAGATATATTGTCAGCGCCTGTTTGATGGGCGCAAATTGTAAGTACAACGGCGGTAACAATTATCAGCGAAGACTCAGCGCATATCTGAAAAATCATACGTTTCGCTGCGTATGCCCGGAGGTCTTGGGCGGCTTGCCGACACCGCGCTTAAGTGTAGAAATACAAAACGGGCGCATGATCAATACGGCAAATGAGGATGTCAGTGAAGCGTTTGAAAAAGGAACTGCGGAAGCATTAGAAATCACTGCCGATTTTCAGCCGGATGCGGTAATCCTTCAATCTCGAAGTCCTTCCTGCGGTGTAAATAAGCGCTACAGCGGAAATTTTGACGGAAAGCTGATATCGGGAAGCGGTATTTTTGCCCAAGCTTTAATGGACTCGGGATATAGGGTGTATGATGTTGAAGAATTTTTATCCCAATTCAAAGAGTAAGCATAGGAAAATGATTATTCCTTTATTATATCTGTTTATATGTTCCGTACATATTAACTATACATATTATCTATTCATATATATCGAGCACATCTGTTCATCTGCAGACTGATGAAAAGACAGTGCTTTTCTTATTGTTTCAACAGCCATTCGATAATATTTTTATGAATGATTCCGTTCTGTGACAAATCAACCTTATCCATTGACAGCACATATTTCGGATAATTATCATCAATCTTTGAAAAAGCACCGAATTCTCTGTTGATAATTGCTTCATCTGCCAACAAATAGGTTACTTGTATATATTGTTTTTCATGAAAGCGGACAGCGATAAAGTCTATTTCACCGTTATTGATATTTCCGATATTGACCTTATAGCCTCTTGCGACTAATTCATTATAGACGATATTTTCTAACAGAGCACCTATTTGTTCCCTTTTCCCTTCAGATAAAAGATTCGCAAAACCAAGGTCTGTTAAATAATATTTATACTTTCCGGTTAGAATACGCTTGCCTCTGATATCATATCTTTCAGCTTTTGCGATGAGATTCGCTCTGATAATGTAGTCCAAGTAATTATACAGTGTTTCTAATGAAACCTTTCTCGATTCACTCTCGAAATATTTTTTCAGTCTTTCCGGTGAAAATGTTTGTGAGGGCGTTGTCAGAATATAAGTAACGATTCTGTTTAATAAGTCTATATCCTTAATTTTAAACCTTTTAATGATATCCTTTATAACGATAGAATCATAAACATCATTTAAGTATATTTTTTTAGAAAAATCATCTTTCTGCATAAAGCGCTGCGGCATTCCGCCCCATTTCATATAGTCCGTGAATATCGCTTCATGATTGTCTTGATCGGATATGCTTAAAAGCTCACAGACTTCACTGAAGGTAAACGGTGTTATTTTGAAGCTGATATAGCGGCCTGCGATATGGGTCGCCAAATCCCCTGATAACAGATCACTGTTAGAGCCGGTTATAAAGATCGAAGTGTTTTGCGTGGCTCTTAAGGAGTTGATTACCTTTTCCCAGTCTGTGACATTTTGAATTTCATCTAAGAAAATAAAATATTTGTCTGCGTCTGAGATTCGCTCTTTCATATATTGATGCAGCTTTTTCGGCTCGGTATATTCATCAAAATCATAATTTTCAAAGTTTATATAAATGATATGCTTGTCGTCGATTCCCGAAGCTTTCAGCTCGTCAATGATTTGTGTCAGTAAAACGGATTTGCCCGATCGTCGAATACCGATAAACACTTTTATTAGTGATTGTTCATAAAAGGGTCTGATTGCATCTAAGTATCTTTTTCTTATTATCATGTGGGGACACTCCTTCTTGTGTTTATTATAGTATTCAATGAACAGAAAGTCAATTTTTTTCGATACAGCGTAATAAATTGATGAAAAATGATATTTATTACGGCATAGACGGTATTGGTGGTGAGATAAGAGTCCTCGACTGTGGAAGCAGGCTACTGTTTGAGGATGGTTGATAAGAAAGTGACAAGGGATGTCATTTTTATGTTGTATGTGGACGATAGATTTATTTCTATCATATATTGGATACTAAACTTGTCAGAATATGGTTTTGATATACTGTTTACAGCGGTATTTTTCAACAGAATCCGCATGAAAACACAGTGAAACCGTTTCAATTTCACTGTGGAAACATGAAAAACTTATAAAAAAACGCAAGAAAGCATTGTAAGTGTTATCAAAATGGTTTAAAATAGTATATGTAAAAACTTTGTGAACATAGGAGGAATAAGAAATGAAACAGATTACAGTTTCCGTAATTGATCCGGTTGGTTTGCATGCACGTCCTGCGACAGTAGCGGTAAACGCTGCCAGCAAATTCAAATGCGAGGTAAACGTTGCATTCAAAGGTCGTGAAGTAAACATGAAATCAATCATGGGCGTTATGTCTTTAGGTATCCCTACGAATTCTGAAATTACTATTACATGTAACGGTGATGATGAGGATGCCGCAATCGCAGCGATTGAAGAAGTACTGCGCGCACAGAAAATTATCGGTTAAGATGAAGGATGGCGATGGCCATCTTTTTTTTTGCTGTTATAACATTGCGTAAGCGCTAACAAAATAGTATAATAAATAGGAATAAGAACTATAGGAGGATAAGACATGATACAACAAGCCTATGAAAGATGGCTGAACCATCCGAATTTAGATCCGTCATATAAGGATGCTTTGGCAAATATGAATGAAACAGAAAAGAAGGACAGCTTTTATACAACGATTGCCTTTGGTACTGCAGGTATGAGAGGTCTTTTGGGACCGGGTACGAATCGTATCAATCTGCATACGATCCGCAAGGCAAATGTCGGCTTTGCTCAATATATTTCCGAGCATGGTGAGGAAGCAAAAGAACGCGGTATTGCGATCGGTTATGATAACCGTCATATGTCTAAGGAATTTGCGATGGACAGTGCTAAGGTATTGGCTACGTTCGGAATTCAGAGCTATGTGTTTGATTCCTTAAGACCGACTCCGGAGCTATCCTTTGCGGTACGTCATTTTAACTGCTTCGGCGGTATTATGATTACGGCAAGTCATAATCCTAAGGAATATAACGGCTATAAGCTGTATGATGAAAAAGGATGCCAGTTGGTACCGGCATTGGCACAGCAGGTCATTGATAAGGTTAATGCGATTGAGGATGAATTGGCAATCAGTGCCGATCCGAGTGAGGAACAAAGCAAGCTGATTACGATCATCGGCGCAGATGTTGATGAGGTTTATTATGAGAATGTCGTAAGCATTCAGTTAAATCCGGATGTTGATAAGAAAGCCGTTAAGATCGTATTCTCACCGGAGCACGGAACTGCCAATGTTCCCGTAAAGGAAATTTATAAGCGCTTGGGCTATGATTTCGTTGCGGTTGAGGAGCAGTGTACTCCCGATCCGGATTTCTCAATGACGCCTACACCGAATCCTGAGGAAAAGGGTGCTTATGAGCTGGCGCTTAAGTATGCAGAAAAGGAACATGCAGATATCATCTTAGTCTGCGATCCCGATGCGGATCGTATGGGTGTCGGTGTTCTGCATGACGGTGAATATGTGTTGTTGACCGGTAATCAGAGCGGTTCGGTTTTGATTGAATATATTATGTCGCAGCTTAAGGACAAGGGATTGATGCCTGAGCATCCGGTTATGTTCAATACTGTCGTAACAAGCGATCTCGGTGAAAAAATTGCCGCTAAATACGGTGTTGAAACAGAAAAAACCTTGACCGGCTTCAAATTCATCGGAGAAAAGGTTGCGAAATATGAAATCAATAATGAGAAGCAGTATGTATTCGGTTATGAGGAAAGCTATGGATCATTGATTAAGCCGTTCGTGCGTGATAAGGATGCACCGCAGGCTTGTTTGATGTTGGCAGAGGCTGCTTGCTTCTATAAAGCACAGGGCAAAACACTGGTTGATGTGCTGAACGGCTTATATGATGAATTCGGTGCTTATGAGGAAAGTCAAACGTCCTTGACCTTGGCAGGTGCCGAGGGTGCGGCTAAGATTCAGAAGATTCTGAGTGATTTGCGTACAAGTCAGCTTGCCGATATCGCAGGAACTGAGGTAATCCGCTTTGAGGATTATAAGGAGTGTCGTATCATAGAAAACGGTACGGAAAGTGAACTTAGCGGCTTTACGAAATCAGATGTGTTGAAATATTATTTGAAGGACGGTAGCTGGATTGCGATTCGTCCGAGCGGAACTGAGCCGAAATGTAAATTCTATTACTGCATTAAGGGTACTACTGTGGCGGATGCTAAGGCAAAAACGAAGGAGTATCAGGAAGCGGTTGCGAAGCTGATTCAGTAATTGTTTTGCTTAAGGAGTTATTTTGCAGTATTGATGAGCGAAGGGGACAACAGTATTCCTTCGCTTTCGATTTTTTATAAAGAGGAGAGAAAAGGATGAAGCGATTAGCGGATAAGTTATTGACACCGAGTATGGTGTCGGCAGTGATGTGTTGGTGTATGGCACTTTATTTTAAATTGGTACCGATCGATTTAGTATCGCCCAAGCCTTTAATCAGAGGTCTTTCTATGGGTAATAATGTCGTGACGGGACAATTTTTCTTAAATATATTATATTTCTTAGCCTTTGCTTTTACGGTTTTAACAATCGTATGTATTTATTATATTGTTAAGCACAGCGATTCTAATTAAATTGGTGTATTCCATATTCTTGTTTTTATCGATAAGGTTACTTAAAATAGCTTAAGGACAAAATCTTTAAGCTTTTCTTTTGCCTTATATGAAGTCCTGTTGAAAACTTAGTCTATATTTGTATTAAGTTTTCAATAGAGATATTGATTTTCCCGTAAAGCGGCGTATAATGTATATTGAAAAGTAGCACTGTAATTGATAGAAGTTTTCAACGGAGGTTAGTTATGGAGATAAAGCGTGATCGTTATTTGAATAAGCTGATTTCCTTTATGTGGGACGGACAAATTAAGGTGATTACCGGAATCAGACGCTGCGGAAAATCTTATCTGCTTAAAAAGCTGTTTCGTGATTATTTGATATCTACCGGAGTGACAGACGACATTATAATTGATCTGGCGCTTGATTTAACGAGTGATATTCGTTATCGCAATCCTTTAGAGCTGACTGAATTTGTACGCAAAAAAACGGAAGGCGAAAACCGACAATTTTATTTGTTTGTGGATGAAATTCAAATGTCCGATGAGGTTGCCAATCCTTATCATCCTGACGGAAGGAAAATTACCTTTTATGATGCCTTAAATGATTTGAATAGCTTATCAAATCTTGATATTTATGTTACCGGAAGTAATTCCAAAATGCTTTCGACGGATATTCTTACGGAATTCCGCGGCCGCAGCGATGAAATTCGCGTTCACCCGTTAAGCTTTGCGGAATACTATTCGGCAGTGGGTGGTGATAAAGCGGACGCTTTTGATGATTATGCCTTTTACGGCGGAATGCCGCTGATTTTATCTCGACCTAATGAAGCGGCGAAAATGAGCTATTTACAGTCGCTTGTTTCCGAGGTTTATCTGAAGGACATTATAGAGCGTAAGAATATCAAAAAAGAAGATGTATTAGCTTCAATTCTTGACCTACTGTGTTCCTCTGTCGGTTCTCTTACCAATCCGACTAATATCACCAATACGATCAATTCAAAACAAAAGCGATCGGGTGATAATATTGTTGCACATAATACGGTTAAGGCATATATCGATTATTTATCAGACGCATTTTTATTCAGCGAATGTAAAAGATGGGATGTGAAAGGAAAGGGCTACTTTGACTATCCTAATAAATACTATTGTGAGGATATCGGACTAAGAAATGCGAGAATCGGTTTTCGTCAACAGGAAATGACGCATATCATGGAAAATATTCTGTATAACGAGCTTGCGATCAGAGACTGCACAGTAGATGTAGGCGTTGTGTATTCAAATGAAAAAGATGCGAAGGGGACAATGAAAAGGGTCGCAAGAGAAATCGATTTTATAGCGTCCTTCGGCGGTAAGAGAACTTATATTCAATCTGCATACGCACTTTTGAGCGAGGAAAAGGCAGAAATCGAAAACAAGCCGTTTTCTTTGACAAAAGATTCATTCCCGAAAATCATTGTTCGTAGTGATATCCGTAAGCGCTGGTATGATGATAACGGTATATTGAACATCAATGTCATCGATTTTTTACTTGATGATTCTTTGTTGTAACGCTTTCCTTTCGATAGTTTCTGCGAATCATACGTATGAAACAGTGCCTCTATGACCGATAAACGGCTCGAATTACCCGAATCCGGCGCCATAAACAGAATAAAATGCTAAAAACCATCGTTTTCATCTTTTCAAAAGGATAAAAATGAAGTAAAATAATAAGGTAAAGAACAAGGAGGATTTATTATGGCATTAGTATCTGCAACTGAAATGATTAACAAAGCACATGCAGGCCATTACGCCGTTGGTGCATTTAACATCAACAATATGGAATGGACTAAGTCAATTTTGTTGGCAGCTGAAGAAGCAAAATCACCGGTTATGCTTGGTGTATCCGAAGGTGCCGGAAAATACATGTGCGGTTTTAAAAATGTAGTCGCAATGGTTCGTGAGATTCATGATTTCTTAGGTATTACAGTACCTGTTGCGTTGCATTTGGATCACGGCAGCTATGATGGTGCAAAGGCATGTATCGAAGCAGGATTCACGTCAGTAATGTTTGACGGTTCTCACTATCCGTTTGAGGAGAATCTTGAAAAATCAAAAGAAATGATCGCATTGGCTCATGCAAAAGGATGCTCAATCGAATGCGAAGTCGGCGGTATCGGCGGTGAAGAGGACGGCGTTACCTCTATGGGTGAATTGGCCGATCCGAAAGAATGTGAAACGATCGCAGGCTTAGGAGTAGACTTCTTAGCAGCAGGTATCGGTAACATTCACGGGAAATATCCGTCTGACTGGGCAGGCTTGAATTTTGATCGTTTAGGTGAAATTCAGGATATTACAAACGGTAAACCGCTTGTACTACACGGTGGTTCCGGTATTCCTGCCGATCAGATTGCGAAAGCAATTTCATTGGGTGTATCAAAAA
The DNA here is from genome assembly GCA_910576855.1 of Erysipelotrichales bacterium. GTDB lineage: Bacteria > Bacillota_I > Bacilli_A > Erysipelotrichales > Erysipelotrichaceae > C-19. Next base: position 39,614 of record CAJTJP010000005.1, on the reverse strand, counting down.
TCAATGTTAATACCGAGCTGCAGCTTGAATTTGCGGCAGCTACTCGTAAATATATCGAAGCAGGCAAGGATCAGGAAGGCAAAGGCTATGATCCTCGCAAGCTGTTAAAACCGGGTGCAGACGCTATCAAAGCAAAGGTTATTGCGATGATGGAGCAATTCGGTTCCGCAGGCAAAGCGTAATTTTGCCATTCCCTTGTAGTAGATTAAATGAGTTGAAGATTAATTAAAGATTGTTTGAATGAGTGTGAGAGACCGTAAGAAATTGCGGTCTTTTTTTGCGGTCTGTTTCCTTCTGCATAACAAAAAGACACAGCTTGTATTCACTGTGTCTTAAATTGCTTGTACAAATGTTCTATGTATGAATGAGATTTACTCAACCGAGCTATTATCCTATAACTGTCAGCGATGATACAGCTTTTTTGTCTGATACTGTGCTTCCTGTGTAAGATTTACCTTCAGCTTACGGAATACATTTTTGTCAACCTCAGACAGAATTACACTGCTGTGAGCCTCACAACCGCTGAGCTTTTCCAGTTGTTTTAACGCAGTATGCGAAATCGGATTTGTCGTAGCCGAAACGCTTAATGCGATCAGCACCTCATCGGTGTGTAAGCGCGGATTATTATTGCCCAGATGATTCACCTTCAGCTTTTGAATCGGCTCAATGATATTCGGAGAAATCAACAGAATATCATCATCGATATTACCCAGCACCTTTAATGCGTTAAGTAAAGCTGCTGCACCTGCACCGAGCAGCGGGCTTGTTTTGCCGCACACGATACGGCCGTCATTTAACTCAATCGCCATCGCAGGAGCCTGTGTTTCCCCTGATTTTGCGATTGCGGCTGCAACGCATGGGCGACTCTCGGTCGTAATATTTGCTTGTGCCATAATGATTTCAATCTTTTCAACGACCTCATTTCCGATATATCCCTTTTTTACATCACATTTCGCATGATAATAACGGCGAATGATTTCCTGTTCACTGGCTTTGATTGCGGCATCATCGTTGATAATACATTTTCCGGCCATATTCACACCCATATCGGTCGGTGACTTATAGGGGCTTTTACCGAGAATTCGTTCAAACATCGTATTTAATACCGGGAATATTTCTACGTCACGATTATAATTTACCGTTGTTTCATTATAAGCCTCTAAATGAAACGGATCTATCATATTGATGTCATTCAGATCGGCAGTCGCGGCTTCATATGCCAAATTCACCGGATGCTTCAGCGGCAGATTCCAAATCGGAAAGGTTTCATATTTCGCATATCCTGCCTTGACACCGCGTTTATGCTCGTGATAAAGCTGGGATAAACACGTTGCCATCTTTCCTGAGCCCGGTCCCGGCGCAGTTACTACAACTAACGGCTTTGTTGTTTCAATATAATCATTTTTGCCGTAGCCCTCGTCGGAAACGATCAGCTCTACATTATTCGGATACCCCGCAATCGGATAATGCAGACATACGGTAATGCCCAGCGACTCTAAATGATGCTTGAAGGTATCTGCACCCGTTTGATTCGCATACTGTGTCAGAACTACGCTTCCTACATATAATCCTACACTGCGATACGCATCAATCAAACGCAGCACCTCGACGTCATAAGTGATTCCCAAATCACTGCGAACCTTATTTTTCTCAATATCATTCGCATTGATAGCGATAATCACCTCAACCTGTTCCTTTAAGGTCAAAAGCATTTTCAGCTTAGAATCAGGCTGAAAACCGGGCAATACTCTGGCCGCATGATGATCGTCAAAAAGCTTCCCGCCGAATTCCAAATATAATTTGTTTCCGAATTTAGATATACGCTCTAAAATATGCTTTGATTGTAAAGACAAATATAAATCATTATCAAATGCTGTATCGTTCATCATACCACTCCTATCCACAACGTATCTATTATATCAAATATACTAACTGTTTACTAATGAAAATTGTAAAATCTCATCAGTTATATGAAAATTGTAAAATCTCATCAGTTAATAAAAATTTATATATTTCATTAATTCTGTATTTGTATAAGCATTAAAACATCTTCAATAAGCATTCTCGATTCCGTGATATGCAATGAATATAGTATTGTATTATAGGAATATAGGCCTTCACTCGTCATTTTATTTATTTTTTATATAGATATATTAATAGAAATGCTTTATAATATAACTGCATATGTATAGAAGGAATTAACAGATATATTCTATACTTATATAAAAAAGCCATGTTGAATATAATAGGATTACGATAAGTAAAGAAGTACAGATAAATTATTTTAAGTTATAAGAAAAATACGCACCGAACCCATGGTGTGTTAATAGAATAATTATTGGAAGGAGAAACAGCACATGGAAGAAGTAATTAAAATTGAAGGAGGACATTCGCTGAGCGGAACCGTAAGAATTTCAGGCTCTAAGAATGCGACGGTTGCATTGATACCCGCCGCAATATTAGCGCATGGTCCGGTTACTATTTGCGGTGTTCCCAATATATCGGATGTGCAATTTTTATCAGTGCTGCTGCAGGAGCTGGGAATTGAGGTCATTCGCAAGGGTGAGGATATTTTAATTATCGATCCGTCACAGATGAAAAATACACCGATGATTTCAGATACGGTCAGTAAGCTGAGAGCTTCTTATTATTTTATGGGAGCGCTGTTGGGCAGATACGGTCATGTAGAAATGAAGATGCCGGGAGGCTGTTATTTAGGCCCGCGACCGATCGATTTACATGTGAAGGGCTTTGAAGCGTTGGGGGCAACTGTTCGTTATGAGCACGGAGCTTATATTATTGACGCTGATGAATTAGTCGGGAATAAAATCTTTTTGGATATCTCCAGTGTAGGTGCAACGATAAATATTATGATGGCTGCAGTGTATGCGAAGGGCAGAACAACGATTGAAAATGCCGCAAAGGAGCCGGAAATTATCGATGTGGCTACGCTGTTGAATAAGATGGGGGCGAAAATCCGCGGTGTCGGTACGAATGTGATTACGATCGATGGTGTCGAGTATTTAAACGGCTGCTTCCATGAAATCATTCCCGATCGCATTGAGGCGGCAACCTATTTGGTGTTGGCTTCAGCTGCAGCAAATAAGGTGACGGTTGAAAATATTATTCCGCAGCATTTGGAATCTTTACTGTCGAAGCTTCATGAGATCGGTATCCGTTTAGAAATCGGTATTGATTATGTCAAAGTCTTAGGCAGAGATGAATTACGGGCAACAGATATCAAAACATTGCCGTATCCCGGCTTTGCGACTGATATCCAACAGCCGCTGACGGCTCTGTTGACTCAGGCAGACGGACAATCGATTGTGACTGAGACGATTTATCATGAGCGCTTTAAGCACTGTCAGGAACTGAGTAAAATGGGCGCGAATATTAACGTGATGTCGCCGAGTGCGATGATCAACGGGCCTACTCCTTTAACGGGCTGTGAGGTCGTCGCAACGGACTTGCGCTGCGGTGCGTGTCTTGTGATTGCCGGCTTATTGGCTGAGGGCGTTACCACGATTCATGAAATTTATCATATTGATCGCGGCTATGATAATCTTGACGGCAAGCTGAAGGCGTTGGGCGCAAAGCTGTGGCGTGAGGTCGTGGAATAGCGATTGATTCTTAGCTTAGAATAGGAAGCGTTGATTACGGTACAGCGTTAATCATATAAGAATAATTATTGACTGTCGGCATGTACGGCAGTTTTTTTATGGAATCGTATGGAATATTGAATATATTCATTTGGGATAGAAACGATTGAATCGTTGTATTGCATAAGGATTGCGGATAAAGGATAGAAGGATAAGGAAGTGAAGCTCATGATCGACCAATGATGTTTTTCGCCTCGAATTTTTATAGCACTTACTTGTACTTGTTGTAAAAGTTTTGCGGTGTTTTACTGAATGGGAATTTTTTTGTTTCAAATCGTGACATTAAAAGAAGGCAAGGAATATGTGAGAGGTTGTATTTAAGAAATGAAAAAACACGGAAAATGTTTCGTGATTAAATTGCGTAGGTCTCGCGTAACTCCGTTAAAAATATAAATCGATCGCAGGGCGCAGGGAAGTAAAATATTAAAAAAGCTTTTTTGGTCCCTGTAAGGAAAATAACGGAAAAACGGCGCTTTTTGGCAGAAAGTGCCGTAATATGTGAACAAATTTTTCCTTGTTGTATTTGTACGAAAGGCAATTTTAAAATACTTCAGATACGCAAGGTTTTCTGTTTTATGAAAATATATTCATGACAATGAAATAATGCGAAAACAAAAGTGTTGAAAAGTGAAAATGTGTGTAGACTTTGTGAAAGAATAGTGATAAAATAATTGGGCATAAGCGATTGCTTATTGTGAAAGTAAAGAGGAGGAAATTCACAATGAAGATGAATCAACTTGGTAAGCTTGCCTTATCCGCATTGATGGGTCTCACAATGTTAGCTGGTTGTGGCGGATCTGACGGTGCTTCTGACGGCAAGGTTATCGTTAATCTTGCGTCTGAGCCGCCTGAAATGAATTCATTTATGAATCAGGATTCAACAAGCGGTAACGTATTACGTCACACTGTAGAAGGCTTAACGACCTTAGACAGCAATGACAACCCGGTAGAGGGTGTAGCTAAAAGCTGGGATATCTCAGATGATAAGCTGACCTATACATTCCACTTGCGTGAGGATTCCGTATGGAATGACGGTACACCGGTAACAGCAAATGACTTTAAGTTTGCATGGGATCAATTATTCACTACTTACTTAGGTGCAGCTTACGGAAGCACTTGGGCAGTATTGATTGACGGTGCCGAGGAATTGATGGCACAAACTAAAACTAAAAAAGATGCAAAATCTGCAGCTGCGAAAAAGGCTTATGAGAATGTAGGCTACAAGGTAATTGACGATTATACTTTCGAGGTTAAATTGACAGGGCCTTATCCTTATATCTTAGGTACATTCGCATTCTACAGCTTTGCGCCGATCAATGAAAAGCTGTACAATAAGTACGGCGGGATCAAACACTATGGTGATGATGCAGACAGAATGGCATACAACGGGCCGTTCGTATTGAGCTCATGGACACATGAGGACAACATGGTTTTAACTAAAAATGATAAGTATTGGAACAAGGACGCAATCAAATTGAATGAAATCACATTCAAGATGATTAAGGATACCAATACTGCGTTGAATGAGTTTGAAAACGGTACGATCGATATGATCGGTCTGAGCGGTATTCAGGCAAGTAAGCTTAAGGATGCCGGAAAAGAAATTCAGACTTACGGTGACGGTAGCGTTTGGTACATGGAATTCAATATGAATCGTCCGGGCTTAAAGAACGCAAAGGTTCGTAAAGCCTTGACAATGGGTATTGATTGTGAAAAATTCATCAAAACAATTCCGATGAACGATTCTCAGGTAGCGACTTCATTTACTCCACCGGTAATCAACGGCGGTGAGTTTACTAAATCTGTCGGTAATGTTTGGGAACGTGCTAACGGTGATTACACAAATGCGAAAAAACTGTTAGAGGAAGGCTTGAAAGAAGAAGGCATCGATCCTAAGAACTTCAGCATTGAATTATTAGGTGATGACAGCGATACTGCGAAAATCACTTATGAATTCGTACAGGAACAGTTAAAGACGAATCTTGGTGTAAAGCTTGAAATCAAGCCGGTACCGTTCAAAACTCGTATCCAGAGAATGAATGATAAGAACTTTGATATCGTATGGGCAGGTTGGTCTTTAGACTACAATGACCCGATGAGCTATCTTGATTTATGGTTGACAGGCGGCGGTAACAACCACGGTGGTTACTCTAACCCTGAATACGATAAGCTTGTTAAGAGCGCATACATGGAAGCTGATGTTGAAAAACGTACTCAGATGCTGTTAGATGCCGAAAAGATTCTTGCAGAGGACTGCGCAATCGGTTTGGTATACTGGCGTTCTCGTGACTTCATTTGCTCTGACAAATTGACAGGAGTTCAGCGTTCAGCGTTGAGAGACATGGACCTTAGATTTGCAGAAACTAAATAGCATATGAGGAATCTTAATATTCTATAAATAAGAATATGCAATAATAAGGCTATAACTAATCATTATAGCCTTATTTTAATCATTTAAGTGATATGATAAAAAGGATGTGAATTAATGTTAAAGTATATCATAAAGCGAATCTGTTATGCACTGCTGACACTGTTGCTGCTGATCGCCATCACGTTCTTAATGATGCATGCTGCACCGGGAGACCCGTTTGCCAGAGACAAGGCTATGACACCGGAAACCAAAGCTGCTTTATATGCGCGCTACGGTTTGGATAAACCGTTATGGATGCAATTCTTGATCTATGTCGGCAATATCTTTAAGGGTGATCTCGGTACATCAACAAAATACGGCCGAGAGGTTACGACGATTATCGGTGAATCCTTCCCGATTTCCTTTGAGCTCGGTATACGCTCATTGGTGATTTCAATCTTCGGCGGTATTCTGTTAGGAACGATTGCGGCAATACGCCGCGGTAAGGCAGCGGATACAGTGGCGATGACGGTTGCGGTAATCGGTGTATCGGTTCCAAGCTTTATTGTAGCGGCATTGCTGCAGTATTTCTTGGCGCTGCAGTTGAACCTGAAATTAGGATCGGTGTTCTTTCCGATTACCGGATGGACAAGTGAAATGTCAAAGGTACTGCCTGCATTTGCGCTGGGCTTAAGCTCAATGGCGACGATTTCCCGTTTGATGCGTACCAGTATGCTGGATGCGTTAAACTCTGATTATATTAAAACGGCAAAAGCAAAGGGGTTATCCGAAAAACGAATCATTTGGAAGCATGCCGTAAGAAACGCAATTATGCCGGTAATTACCGTATTGGGACCGATTACCGCATCAATTCTTACGGGAGCGTTTGTCGTTGAGCAGGTATTCTCAATTCCGGGAATGGGTAAATTCTTTGTTACTTCAATTCAAGAACTGGATTATATGATGATTGCCGGCACAACGATATTCTACGGGGCGTTTTTGATTATTATGACACTGTTGGTGGATATTGCCTATAGTATTGTCGATCCGCGTGTGAAGTTAGCAAATGGGAAGGAGTAGGTGTTATGCGAAAAAAGAAAAATACAATGCAGAATGTTTCCGAGCAAAGCATGAATGAAGTCGCATACACTTGCGATGAAGCAATCAGTGCCGATGAATTCACATGGGTCGGCCAGGATATCGAAAAGGGCAATGTAATTGTAAGAGAAAGCGTAAGCTACTTTAAAGACGCATTACGTCGTTTATTCCATGACAAGGTTGCGTTGACTCTGATGATCATATTAGGCTTTATCTTGTTTATGTCAATTTTGATGCCGATAATTTCTCAATATTCAATGTCAGAGATTTGTGATTCCCGTAATCTTCCACCGTTCTCAGATGATATCAAAGGTAATTTCCATATCTTAGGTACGGATAATCTGGGACGTGACAGCTGGACAAGACTTTGGTACGGCGGTCGTATTTCCCTGTTGATTGCGTTTGTGGCAGTCGGCATCAACTGTGTGGTCGGAATTATCTACGGCGGTATCTCCGGTTATTTCGGCGGTTGGATCGATAATATCATGATGCGTATCGTTGAAATTGTCAGCGGTATCCCTTATCTGTTGATCGTAATTCTATTGATGACGATTATGAAGCCGAGCATTTCCACGATCATTATTGCCTATGCGTTGGTCGGCTGGGTCGGTATGGCACGCTTGGTGCGAGGTCAGGTCATGCAGCTGAAAGAACAGGAATTCGTTATTTCCGCGCAGACGATGGGGGCAAGTGCAGGCAGAATATTGCTTCGTCATTTAGTGCCGAATACGCTGTCGGTAATTATCGTCAATCTGACATTGGCAATTCCGAGCGCAATCTTTACCGAAGCATATTTGTCATTTATCGGACTCGGTGTTCCGCTTCCGCAGGCAAGCTGGGGAACCTTAGCGAATGACGGAATCATCAATTTCCGTTATTATCCGGAACAGCTGTTGATTCCGGCAATTCTTATCAGCTTGACAATGTTGGGCTTTAACTTACTTGGTGATAAGCTGCGTGATGCCTTTGATCCTAAATTACGGAGGTAGTATATGGCGAATGTATTAAATATTGAAAACCTATACGTTTCTTTTGATACCTATGCCGGAGAGGTGCAGGCGGTACGCGGTGTATCCTACTTCGTCAACGAGGGTGAGGTACTGGCTGTCGTCGGTGAATCGGGCTGCGGAAAGAGTGTTACCGCACAAACGATCATGAAGCTGAATCCGATGCCGCCGGCACGAATCAAGTCAGGGAAATTGACCTTAAACGGCATTGATATCATTGCGGCAGATGAAGAAGAAATGATGAAGATACGAGGTAAAGAGGTGTCTATGATTTTCCAGGACCCGATGACCTCATTAAATCCTACAATGCAGGTCGGCAAGCAAATCGTCGAGGCAATCGTGCATCATCAGAAATTAGATAAAAAGGAAGCTGAGGCAAGAGCCATTGAAATGCTGAAAAAGGTACAGATTCCTAACGCAGAGGAGCGTGCCAAGCAATATCCGCATGAGTTCTCAGGCGGTATGCGTCAGCGCGCAATGATTGCGATGGCATTGTCCTGTAATCCGAAGCTTTTAATTGCGGATGAACCGACTACGGCACTGGATGTTACGATTCAGGCTCAGATCATTGATTTGTTGGCAGACATCCGTAAGGAAATGAATACAGCTATTATTTTGATTACCCACGATTTAGGTGTCGTTGCGAACTTGGCCGATCGTATTGCGGTCATGTATGCAGGAAAAATCGTGGAAACGGGTGTTGCGAAGGATATCTTTAAAAATCCGTCCCATCCGTATACCGCGGCACTATTGAGCAGCTTGCCGAAACATGACACAAACAAATCAGAACGGTTAACATCAATACCGGGTACTCCTCCTGATTTGATTGCGCCGCCGATCGGCTGTGCCTTCGCATCTCGCTGTGAGCACTGCATGAAGGTATGCAAGAGCAAGCAGCCGCCGGTATTTGATTTAGGCAACGGGCATGCTTCCGCGTGCTGGCTGCTTCATAAGGACTGCCCGAGTGAACGTAAGGAGGGCTTAGATAATGAGTAAGGAAAGCTTTATCTCTTTACGAGAGGTATCCAAAAACTTTAAGGTAAGCGGCGGACTGCTGAGAGCGGTCAATAAGGTCAGCTTCGATATCAATAAGGGTGAGACACTGGGCTTGGTCGGTGAATCAGGCTGTGGTAAGTCCACCTTAGGACGTGTCGTAATGGGTGTCTATCAGCCTTCAGAGGGTGAGATCATCGTTAAAGGCGAGCCGTTACATATTAAATCAGCTAAGGATCGCTATAAATACGCAAAGGTCGCACAAATGATTTTCCAAGACCCTTACGCTTCCTTAAATCCGCGTATGACTGTCGGCGATATCATTGCCGAGGGTATGGAAATACATAAGATGTATGATGCGAAAAAACGCAAGGAGCGCGTTGATGAATTGCTTGAAACAGTTGGCTTGAATAAGGAATATGCGAGCCGCTTCCCGCATGAATTCTCCGGCGGACAGCGTCAGCGTATCGGTATAGCCCGTGCTTTGGCAATCGAACCGGAGTTCCTTGTGTGTGATGAACCGATTTCAGCACTCGATGTTTCCATTCAGTCACAAATCATCAATCTGTTGATCGATCTTCAGCAAAAGCTTGGTTTGACTTATCTGTTTATCGCTCACGATTTAGATATCGTTCGTTATATCTCCGATCGTATTGCGGTCATGTACTTAGGCCATGTGATGGAAATCGGTGACAGCGATGAAGTATACAATAATGCGCTTCATCCGTATTCTCAGGCGTTGTTGTCGGCAGTGCCGATTCCCGATCCCGATATGGAAAAACAGAAACAGCGCATTATCCTTCAAGGCGATGTGCCGAGTCCTATCGATGTTCCTAAGGGATGTCCATTTGCGGGAAGATGTCGCTATGCGAAGGACAAATGCAGTGAGGAACGACCTGAGCTGCGTGAGGTCAAGGCAGGACATCAAGTAGCTTGCCATTTCGTAGATGAAATCAATCATTTAAAATAAGCAACAGAATCAGATGACTTATGCCGTAAACGCAAAAAGTCATCTTTTTTAATGTCAAGCTTCAAGGAGATATGCAGTGACTACAGGTGAAAATCTTAATAAACTATATGGATATTGATTGATTATAGAAGCATAACAGCGATAAATCGATAATATGCCTCATTCTCTTGTTTTCAATTTGAATAAAACAGTTTATAATGATAGATAGAAAAAATTATTTAAAACAAAGCGAAGCTTATAACCTAAAAAATAAGCTTTGCTTTCATAAGAGAGGAGGGGAATTGATGCTGAGGATTGCGATATTAGAAAAGGAACAGAAGGCAAAGGATATCATTTTTGAATGTGCCAAAATGCTGGGAGAATGGGAATGGACCTTTGCGCATTTCACAAAAATCTCTGAATTCGCTCATGCGGACGAAAAACAAAGATTCGACTGTTTGATAATGAATGAACTGTTTCATACACCGCGAATCAGCACGTCTTTTATTGAAGCGTATCCTGCGCGTATCGTAATTTATTGTATGGATCATTTAACAGAAACAATGAAAATACCTACAAACGGCAGAATCTTTTATATCGATCGAAATCAAATAAAGCCGGAAATGAAAAGAATCAAAGGTCATTTTCTATCGCTGTTACAGTCGCGTAAGGAATATTTATTATCTTATGCGAATTTGTTGGTACCGCTGCAAATACAGGATATCTATTATATTGAAAAAAGCGAAAAAAAGCTGATATATCATACACGAAAAGGGTTTTTTAAGGAACGAAAAACAATGGCACAGGCGGAACAGATATTTTTGCCTTATGATTTTATTCGTATTCATGCCGGCCTTTTAGTGAATGTAGCACATGTGGCACAAATCACAAAGGACGTAATGGTATTGAGTAACCAAGAGGAGCTTCCGATCGCAAGAGCGAGGAGAAAGGCTGTTATCGATTGGTTTCATGAGTATGTAGACGGTAAGTAAAGGAATGATAATAACGTATGTCGGATAAGAATTTAAAGGAAATATACAGTACGATATTAAAGGAAGAACTGATACCCGCAATGGGCTGCACAGAGCCGATTGCGATTGCGTATGCCGGAGCAATTATCAAAGATACTTTACAGGCAATCCCCGATACGCTCGATCTTATCATCAGCGGCAATATCATTAAGAATGTGAAAAGTGTTATCGTGCCGCATACCAGGGGCAGAAAAGGGATTGCGACTGCGATTGCGGCAGGTATTTGTTACGGGAGGGCTGATTGCGGCTTAGAGGTACTGTCAGCGGCTGATGAAGCACAAACAGCACTGTTGGATCGTTTCTTGGAGAACACCAAGCTTACGATCAAGGAATCTGATGCAAGCTGTCCGTTTGATATTCAAGTGTTTGCGTCTGATAGGAATAATACTGCTTATGTGCGTATTATCGGTAAGCATACCAATGTTGTTTCCATACGCTATAATGATAAGGTGCTTTTGGAAAAGCCTTATGAGGATAAAATTATTCAGGCAGCACAGAATCGCAAACTGCTGACAGTAAAGAATATCGTTGAGTTTGCGCAGACTGTTGATTTAGAAGCTGTAAAGGACGTATTGGATCGTCAAATTGCATATAACAGTGCGATAGCACAGGCAGGCTTAAGCAACAATTTCGGAGCCAATATCGGCAGTATTTTATTGGCTTCTTACGGTGATAATATTCAAAATAAAGCGAAGGCTTATGCGGCTGCGGGTTCTGATGCACGAATGAACGGATGTGAATTGCCGGTCGTAATCAATTCGGGAAGCGGTAATCAAGGAATTACTGCCAGTGTACCGGTTATTGAATATGCGAAGCATTGTAAGGCTTCTGAGGAACTGCTTTATCGTGCTTTGATCGTTTCTAATCTTGTGACGATTCATTTAAAAACAGAAATCGGCTGTCTCAGTGCTTATTGCGGTGCTACCAGTGCCGGTGCCGGTGCAGGAGCGGGGATTTGTTATTTGTACGGCGGCAGATATGATGAAATTGCTCATACGATCGTAAATGCTTTGGCTATCAATTCCGGTATGGTTTGTGACGGTGCAAAGGCAAGCTGTGCGGCCAAGATTGCTTCGGCAGTAGAGGCGGGTCTTTTAGGAATGCAGATGTATCAGCATCACAGCCAATTTTACGGCGGCGATGGAATCGTTGCGAAAGGTGTAGAGAATACGATCCGCGCTGTGAGTGCACTTGCGCGTGACGGTATGCGAGAAACCGATCATGAAATTATTCGCTTGATGATGGGCGATTCCCTTCAAAAGGGGTAAATTGTTAGAAACGATATGGCATTTCTTCCATGCTTTTTCAAGTGATCTTATCATGATGATAATGTGTGGTAACAGAGAACATAAATGATTATACTGATTATGCCGTTAAAGAGACCGAAAAGGCCGCTTCTGTTTACGAATATTTGAAATTGATTATAATGTAGGTGTAAGAAAAAAGAAGCAAAGAGAGCGGTGAGAAAATGGGAACGTCAGAGCGATAGATGCGATTCACTATTAATAACAGCTATAATGAATGAAAAGTGTTAACGGTGCAGAACACATAACGCATCTGTCATATTTGGAACATACGGTTTGGGAAAGCCGAAGTGTGAGGCCTGGAAGCGTTTGGTACAGCAGGGGCAAACAGGAATGACAGCTTGTGAGAGTTGTCCTTGAATGTTCATAGTTCAAGAAAAATCCGTATTTAAGAGATACGACCTGAGTTACAGCGTCAGATCTATCAAGATTCAGCGAACCATACGTAACGTATAAGGAGAATAATTGCACAAATATCTTGAGAAAGGCATGGTCTGTCGGTAAATCTTAAATCAGAAAGGAAACAGTCAAATGAGTGAGTTGATAAGACAAACAGCTCGAGATAGGCTTGTTTCTTCACATACAAAACTGAATAGGAAAATCTCTGTGAGTGAAAAAAGCGCGCAGAGATTTTTTGTATGTAATTCTCCCACTATATCTATGACATTGTTTCGCTTTGGAAGGATAAGTGATATAATAGGTTCGGTGATAACGATGAATCAACAGAAAATACAAAAACTTTTAGAATCTTTGCCGAAGGACGTTACCTTGGTTACGGTCAGCAAGCATCATCAGAAACAAAAAATTGATGAAGTGTATCAATACGGCTGCCGCATTTTCGGTGAGAATAAGGTACAGGAGCTAAAGGAAAAGTACGATCCTAACTATGAATGGCATATGATCGGTCATCTGCAGCGCAATAAGGTCAAGGATGTCATCAATCTTGTATCAATGATTCAAAGTGTAGATTCTCTGCCGCTTCTTAAGGAAATTGAAAAGCAGTGCGCAAAGCGTGATATTTGTATGCCGATTTTGATTGAGGTCAATATCTCACGGGAACCAAATAAGTATGGTATATTGCTGCATGAGACAGAGGCTTTTGTTGAGCAGTGTCTTTTATTTCCACATGTAAAATTGCAGGGGCTGATGTGCGTAGGCCCGCACAGTGAGGATCGTTCAGTAATCGCTGATTGCTTTCATCAGATGCAGCAATGCTTTCTTACGCTGAAAGAAAAATACGGCAGTGAGTGCTTCCGTTATCTTTCGATGGGCATGAGCGATGATTACGAGCTTGCGCTCAAATACGGCAGCAATATGATTCGCTTGGGAAGCATTATTATGGGAGAGCGTAATTACTGATAGATGAGAGGACAAAGAGCGGATGACTCGTTAAACAAAGGCGCGCTTTCGTAGTTTTATCGTTTTGAAGCTGCTTCTTAGTGAAAAAGTGAAGAAAATCAAAAAAAGATGTTGAAAGTATCTGATGAATATGATATTATATTTAAGCACTTGAGATGCCTCAATAGCTCAGTCGGTAGAGCATCCGGCTGTTAACCGGCAGGTCACAAGTTCGAGTCTTGTTTGAGGCGCCATTAGTGAAAAAATGGAAATATATGGCTTGGTTGTCGTATATTTCCTTTTTTTAACGAACTTTTAGAGCCGGTTCGTTAATAATTATCTGTTGCTTCTGAGGGAAGGAGCAATTTTTTTATGGTACAGACAAACCAAGACTCGACGATTAATCAGCTTCAATTACTTTCTGAAAAGAGAGATGAGGCAATAGGAGCAGCGAAATTAAACTGTCAGAGATTAAAAAACTATATGACATACGGCATTCCTTCGGTAATTGATCGAATGCCTAATACAAGCGCCAGTATTTTAAAAAGCAGCGATTCTAATAATCATCATGATATAAAATGCGAAGTGATTGCAGCTGAAATAAATGATTATGATTTTACCAATCGGATGAGGAATCTTATATATTCATTATCTGATACTTATAGAAATATATTTGTCAGTATTTATTTAGATGGTAAATCCATTCGCTCATTCAAGCGGAATGATATATATACTATTCTTAAACGTGGATATTTGAAATTGGCATTATTAGATGCTTCTATCGATTATTCAGCAGAGGATGAGATGAATTATCAAAATTATAAATTATCTCATAGTAATAAAAAAACAAAGATCATTAAAAGGATGAGGGCAAAGCTTTTTGGACTTCAATCTTTATATATATCTGGTGCAGTAAGAATTGAAAAAGACGAATTAAGCAAATATATATTGATTAATCAATCTGCGAGTATAGACCAATATAATTTTTACTCGCAGTGCATGAAATGGATCAACGAATTACATGCGATCAAAAGCAGCAGTTTAAACGCAAAAGAAGCAATTATGAAGTATGTCATGGATATTGATTGGAAATACCTGGATACTTCTGATCGCCGCAGCTTAACGAAAGGCCTGCTTGCGTTAGCTTATTTAGATAATGATATAGATTACACATACGAGGAATTAAAGTATGATGCGATTGAATATTCAATCAGCACGTCCTTTTTAATATCACTTAAAAACTTTCAATTTCAATTACCTATTTGATACTCTTGATAACTAAATATGTCAAGAGTATCCCCGCCTAGACCCAATGACTTTAAATATGTGGGTTGGTTTGATATTGCCGGAGCGAATCGGGGCTGAACTATATTCGGTTATTAATCTCTATGCTATGAGATTTTTAATCGTGCACTGCTGGAAGAACCGGTTTGACAGCAAAAACAACAGTACCGGGGGCGGAAGTGATGCTTTATAGCGAGGGATTATCATAAAATGCGGCAAAGAAATAATCACAGCATTTCTCTATTGAGTTGATAATATTATAGCATTTCGACGTGGAAACAAAATACGGATACTTCGGCTATCCAAACCCAGATAACACGCGAAAATTTTCGGCTTATTGCCGTAACCTTACCTAATCGGTAAGGGTGAAGTGCGCCCGAAGTGCGACTTCAATTTTCCTCATGTTTCAAAAGCCGTTGCTTGTTACTTCCACCCCAGTAAGGGGTAGGGCATAAGAATAACATGTTAGTAAAATAATAATCGCAATTCACGTAATAAAAGGTAGTACATAGTCTCCACCTGTTATTACCATTCATCGCTGACTTTCATTTAAAAGGTGAAAGGCGGTGAGAAAATGATTAATGAATATGTAATTGAGGGCAAGTGTTTATTTGAACCGTTTACAGATGTAGACGGGCATAAGAGATTGTATGTTCAACTTAATATTAACAGCAATCGAGGCTTGGTTTATACGCGTTCTTATAATCCCAAGCTGATAAACAGTATAATGAAAGAAGTACATACAGATGATTCTTTGATTATTACGGGATATATTCAAAGTATTATAGAAGCAGGTCAACCGGTATTGGTGTTGAATACAACAGAATATTCAGTTAAATATTCGGCGGATTTTGATGGTTCGCCAAGAAAAAGACAATGTTATAATACAAGCATAGAAATGGATGATTAATCCCTCAGATCAGATCATTTCTAAACGGGAAGTGGCTAAAGTCATTTCCTTTTTTTATGAAAGGAGAATATTATGGATTTTTTATTGATCATAATTAGTTTATTTTTAGGTTATATACAAGGCAGAAAGCATCGAAAGCGGAAAATAAAAAAGGAATTGCATAAGCTAAATGAAGAAATAAGAAGCTTAAAAACTGAGTTAAAAGCAGAACAACGAAAAAACCGATTATCAATGTTTGATGTTTCAAAGAAAATAAAAGGTGATCAGACCATGTTAGAGGAAAAAATCGTTGAGCATTTCTCTAAGTACGATAGCGATCTTGATTTCAGAAAACTTGTATCTCTTATTCAATATATAATTGATAAGTGGGAGAATGACTACATAAGTGCTGAAGCACAAATCAAGATTAAAGAAATAAATGATGTCTATCAGAAGTTTATGACTTTTGATAAGAGTTTGACAAGGCCGATTTCGGTTAAACTTCAGTGTTCGGATAAAAAAGCCGCGACTGTGCCGGTACGTGATATTTTTCCGTATGTGATGCAGATTTTATGTGATATAGATATCGAAAGATATGATATCAGTTATGAGCAATTTTTAAGTGCTATGGACAATGCAGCGAATGTTTTATATAAATGATGGACACTTGTCCATGCTTTGTTTAGCGGCTCCGTGCCTATAGGTTTCGTGCGGCACTGAGCAAAAAATGCACGCTAACGCTCGTTATTAATTAATGAGCTATCGCAAATATTGCCGTTACTTATTCAACGTAACAGGTAGTACAAGTCTCCACCTGTTAAGTCTCACAAGCAACGGCTTCTGATAAAAGTGTAAGGTAGATAGGGCAACCCCCTTAAAGGAGAACTTAATGAAATTAATGAGAAGCAGCTATGAAGTAGAAAGTGATTTAAACTTCATTATCCAAAAGGTTACAGGCGAATTTGAGTTAGATGATCACTGGATAGGTGATTGTGAAATGACTTCATTAGATGAAGCGTTTGGCTGCAATTTATGCGTATCATTGCAGTATAAAGATAAAGCAGATTATGAAGATCAACTACGAGAGGTTGAGAATATCGTAACTTTATGGGCTACTGATGAAATTAAAAGCAAAGAGGAAATATAAAATGGAAAAATCACAATTAACAAGGGCAGAACAACTGTTTCCAACACTGGAAACTATGAATAAACGTCAATTAGAGCTTATGCTGTTAGAAATTCACAACAGGGATTGGTCAAGAATAGGTAATGCCATGATACTTAAGCATGAATACATTTATTATTTATTAACTCAAAGATTAAAAGAAAAGAAGGGTCATTTAAGCGGCAGTGAATCAGCGAACAAGCGATTCATTCAGCTTGAAAATGGTGATTTAGGAGAGGTGCTGATATGAAAGTTTATTCCTAAGGATGGAGAACCATACTATTTTTTAAATATAGGTGGTGGTATTGGAGTCACTTACAATAATAGTAGTGCTGATAAATGGACTATAAAGCATAACCTTGTATTCAGAACATATGAAGAATGTGAAGATTACAAGAAATTCTTAGCACTGTTAGATGAGTACTCCTTTAAGCCGAATTGGGATGCCCCTAATCAAGAAAGATGGACGATGTGTTTCAATCACGTAGAGCATCGCATAGAATGGCTTCGTCTATACGCTGTGCAGTATCATGGCTTTTGCTTTAATTCAAAAGAGAGAGGCGAAGCGTTCGTTGATGCAGTCGGAACAGATGTGGTAGAAAAATATATGTTTGACTATCGGGAGTAATAAAGGAAAATTTCCTACCTGCATTAAAGTCTTAGTGAAAAAGACTGATGATTCATTTATAGAGAAAGAGAGGAAGTCTATTTTGAAATATAACTATGATGAGCTAAATTACCAGTTACAAATATTAGAAAAACTTCGAGATCAAGGATATAAGTATATATGCAGAGCAGAACATGGAGAAGTAAGGGCTTTTAAGAAGAAGCCAAGTAAACAAATAAACTTTTGGTATGTTAGAGGAGAAGTGCCTTGTCCTATTGATTCAGCTACTCTTACGGTTGAGTGGAAGGATAAGGCGCCGCTAAATATTTTAATCGAAATAAAGCGCATTAACAAACTACTTATGAATAATTAAAATGTGGACACCTGTCCATGTTTTTTTAGTTGCTCCGTGCCTACAGTTTTCTTGCGGCACGGAGCAATAAGGCACGCTAACGCTCGACATAAATAAAGAGCTGACGCAAATATTGCCGTTACCGTTCTACATAACAGGTAGTACCAGCGTTGCAATATATGAATAAAGAAGAATATATTTCCGAGTTAACGGAAATTGAAAAACTTCTATGCTCATGGGCGGAGGATGAAACAGAAAGAAAAGCAGGCATACCCGTTCATTAACGGAACGCTTGAATGATGCGCATAAGCAATTAACTGAACAACATCAAGAAAAAAACGATAGAACAAAAACAAGAATTAGTGCATTGAAATAATAGACAAGAAAACCGACTGTGTTAATTAGTCGGTTTTCTTGTCTTTGAAAGGAGAAAATTATGGATGAGTCATTAAGTTCCGGTCAAAAGGAATACTTTAAACATAGCAAAGTTCGTGACGATCAAGGTAATCTATTGAAGGTCTACCACGGCACAAGATCGAAGATACTTTCATTTGACCCGGCTTTTACAGGTCAAGGAAACGATCAATACGGAAGTGGGTTTTACTTCACGACAAAAAGAGATTTTGCTGAATCGTTTACAACGCTCGCTCATGTCGATAAAAATGGACAAGAAAGAGTAAAGCTCAGCGGTGAAGCTTATCCTAATGTTGTGGAAGCCTATGTCAATATAAAAAATCCTATTGTTATTAATGGTCTTAAAGATACCAATTTATCTAATGTTTTGATACCGAATAAGTTTATATATGATATAGTAAAAGAGCTTCCGACTTTATATCATAATATTAATGATGAATTTGAGCCTAATCCATTAGGAGATTATGTGGAAGAATCTTGGGAAGTAAATCCGAAAACTAAGGAAGAATTTCAACCGCTTATTAAAAAAATGGTTAATAATTATTTTCAAAACACTGATTTAAGAACATTGGATACTTTGTTTGGCAAATATGCCGAGAAGTTAAGAAAAGCTATCAATCAAACAATGGGTTATGATGGTGTGATAGTCGATTTCAGAGATAATCAACATATTGTTGCGTGGTTCCCTGAACAGATTAAAGATGTAAAAAACTTAGAACCGAAAATAAGTCCTTACCTTATGGAAAATCATCAAGCCTTATTAAATAACAGGCATAATCGTTCATTAACGGAGCGCTTAAATGATGCGCATAAGCAATTAACTGAACAACATCAAGAAAAAACGATAGAACAAAAACAAGAATTATCAAATCTTTCTGAAGTCATTAATAAGACAGAAAATGAAATTCGTAAATTTCATGATAAGAAATTAGAACGCTGAAAAAACCGCGAATATTGATAGTTAGCCACTTGCACATATATGGAATAATTAAAGTGCGAGGGGTGATATCAAAATCAGAAGTCTCTTGTGCAGGCTTCTTTTATTTTATGTATTTCGGGGCGGCTCCGTGCCTGTAGGCTTCGTGCGGCACGGAGCAATAAGGCACGCTAACGCTCTCAATAAATGAAAGAGCTGCCGCAAATATTGCCGTAACTTATTCAACGTAACAGGTAGTACAAGTCTCCACCTGTTACGTCTCACAAGCAACGGCTTCTGTTAAAAGTGTAAGGTAGATAGGGTAACCCCCTTAAAGGAGATCATTATGATAAAATTAGTGGGTGATTATTGGATCGATGAGAATGAAAATAAATGGAGTGCAAAAGCAGTAAGTGAAGAAAAAGCATTAAAATATAGTGAATCTTTAATAAATTCCTATAGATGTACCGATTGTCTGTCATGCAGAGATTGCTGTAACTGCAGTAGTTGCATATCTTGTAAAATGTGTTCTGAATGTGATTCTTGCATTTTCTGTGAAAATTGCTTTTTATGTATATCTTGTGTAAGCTGCAAGTGTTGCTTAAATTGTGATAAATGCGAATCATGCGATGAATGCAGTACAATGCTTCAATGTCATTCATGTTGTAATTCTCATAAAATAAAAGGCTATGGAAGCACGCCGTTTACATATCATTTTGTTGATAAAGGCCAGAAATTTACATTTATTTACGGTAAAACATGCAGTGGCACTTCTATTCAAGTTATAGCTTCGCTTCAAGTTATAGATGATACAAGAGGAAAAGAAACAGTAGTTTACAAAGATTTTTGTGGAACTGAGAAAGAGTTTGAACATTGGTTTAAAAATCAGAAATGCATCTATTCTTATAGTGAATATACGGATTTATTGAATCAATTTAAATCAGTTGCTTTAGAAAAAGAAAAAAGTAAAATGATAAATAATGATTTAATGATCGAGGATATAACAGATGCTCAAGCACTGTTGGAAGAAAAAATTATAGAATGTTTCTCTGAGGATGGTAGCGAGCTTAATATGAGGATAAGCGCATTGATTATCCATTATATACTTGGTGAATGGGAGAATGATTATGTTAGCAATGAAGCACGAATTAACTTGAAGGAAATAGATAACGTTTATCATAAGTTTTTAGCAAACGATTTTACGTTGGAGGAACCTCTTTCCCTTGATCTAAGCGTGAAACAAAAAGAATATTGTGTAGTGGTTCGACCATTCTTCCGTTATGTAGTATCCATCCTTGAGGAAATTGAAATAGAAAAGTACGATATCAGTTATAATGAATTTTTAAATGCACTGGATAATGCGACTAATATTTTATATATGTAATTATGGGCACCTGTCCATAATTTTTTTGGCGGCTCTGTGCCTGCAGATCACTTTCGGCACAGAGCAAAAAGGCACGCTACCGCTCTTTATTAATAAATGAGCTGTCGCAAATATTGCCGTTCCTACTCCACGTAACAGGTAGTACAAGTCTCCACCTGTTACGTCTCGTAAGAAACGGCTTCCGTTAAAAGTGTAAGGTAGATAGGGCAACCCCCTTAAAGGAGATAAACATGAAATACATTAAGACACCGCGCGGGCAATTCCGCATTGACGAAATGACGCTGGAACAGGCAGAAAACAAAGGCTTTTTCATCCATCATTACACTGATGACATGAGCTATGCCGTTGTAAGCAATGGTACAAAGGCGTTTGCCGTAAAAAAAGAAGGAGAGGGTTCAAGCGGTGAATAGCTATAAAGTAGAAAGTGACATCAATTATATTATTCAAAAGGTTACAGACGAATTCGGATTAGATGATCACTGGATAGGTGATTGTGAAATGACTTCATTAGATGAAGCTTTTGGATGCAATTTATGCGTATCATTGCAGTATAAGGATAAAGCAGATTATGAGGATCAACTAAGAGAGGTTGAGAATGTCGTGACTTCATGGGCTGCTGATGAAATCAAAAGAAAAGAGGAAAAATAAAATGAAAAAATTACAACTAACAAGGGCAGAACAACTGTTTCCAACACTGAAAACTATGAATAAACGTCAATTAGAGCTTATGCTGTTAGAAATTCGCAATAGGGATTGGTCAAGAATAGGTAATGCCATGATACTTAAGTATGACTACATTTATTATTTATTATTACAAAGATTAAAAGAAAAGAGGTAACATGATGAAACATGAAAACGGATATTGGATCGACGAAAATGGCAATCGTTGGAATGATTATTGCAGCGAAGAGCGTGCGAAGGAATTAAGCAGCAGTATGATTAATTGTTATAATTGCTATAATTGCAGTGATTGCAGTGATTGCTATAATTGCCATAATTGCCATAATTGCCGTGATTGCTGTAATTGCGATAATTGTCGTGATTGCTGTAATTGCCGTGATTGCTGTAATTGCGATAATTGCCGTGATTGCTGTAATTGCGATAATTGCTATGATTGCTATAATTGCTATAATTGCCATAATTGCTGTAATTGCGATAATTGCGATAATTGCTGTGGTTGCTATTGTTGCGAGCGATATACAGAAAATCCAACATTACATCGCACCGATCGTATCGGTTCAAGAAAGGATCGGACCACATTTTATTACGGGAAAACAGAAAAAGGAATGTCCTTGCAGGTTGTATGTGGTTGTTTCCGTGGTGATTTAGAGGAATTTGAAAAAGCAGTATTAAAAACGCACGCTGATAATGATATATACCGTGAGCAGTACTTGAAAGAGATTCAGAAAGTGAAAGCTCTGTTTGAGTTGGAGGAGGTAATCCATGAGTAGAAACCAATGGAAAGCGTGTTGCATCTTAACGTTTGTTATATGCTGCCTATGGATGAAATGGGGGAGCGACCACCATACAGCAGAGTGGAACAAATTGAACGGCAATTACATAGCTGTATTAAATTCCCAGTAAAAAGACTAATGATTCGTTTATGAAGAAAGAGAGGAAGTCTATTTTGAAATATAACTATGATGAACTAAATTACCAATTACAAATATTAGAAAAACTTCGAGATCAAGGATATAAATATATATGTAGAGCACAACATGGAGAAGTAAGAGCTTTTAAGAAGAAGCCGAGTAAACAAATAAACTTTTGGTATATTAGAGGGGAAGTGCCTTGTCCTGTCAATCCTTCCAGTCTTGTAGTTGAGTGGAAAGATAAGGCACCATTGAATATATTGATAAAAATAAAGCATATTAACAAATTACTAATGAATAGTTAAAATGTGGACACATGTCCATGTTTTTTTAGCGGCTCCGTGCCTGCATATTAATTCGGCACGGAGCAATAAGGCACGCTAACGCTCTCAATAAATGAAAGAGCTGCCGCAAATATTGCCGTAACTTATTCAACGTAACAGGTAGTACAAGTCTCCACCTGTTACGTCTCGTAAGAAACGGCTTCCGTTAAAAGTGTAAGGTAGATAGGGCAAACCCCTTAAAAGGAGAACATTATGGAAGCAATGAATAAAGAACAAAAAATGTATTTGGCAGCAAAAGCAGATTTGGCAGTTGCGGAAGAATATGAAAAGAAATTAGAAGCGGAATTTTTGAAAAAGAAAGGTTATAAAGAAAGCAGTATCTATTTAATTCAAGATGTAATTGAATTTGATAAGTTGAATGAAGAATTTGCTGATTTGCCGGAAGCAAAAATAGCATGGTTCAGTATATGTCAAGCGAGGGATAAAATGTTAGAGGTAGAAGAAAAATTGATTGACTATGCGCTATCACTTATTCCGATGCGGAAGGAAAGAGAGGTGTTGACGGCTGCAAAAAATAACTGGAAGGTAAGACAGGAGTTAATTGATATTGTTATGAGGTTAGATGCACCATCAGTTAAATTAAACAAAGCATAAAAAAGATTATCAAAAAAATCTATATCAAGTACAGGTATAGATTTTTTTCTTTTCCTGCCTTTACAAAAAAATAAAGGAGTGCCACATTCGTATCAATCAAGCAGAAATTGCTTGACTATATCAAACAAAGGCAAGGCAGGAGCCTTTGATAGAAAAGCGAAGCTTCAAAAATAGCAAGCGGGCATGTCTAAGGATAGCGGTACAAGAAGCGGGTTACTTTGGGAAGTTGAGCGAATCTTGAAAGAATTGAATGAAACGGATTCACTCCCACAAGTGTTACTGATGGAAAATGTTCCAGATGTTATCGGAACAAAAAATATCAAGGACTTCAATGAGTGGTACGCATTCTTAGAAAGCATTGGTTATCAATCATATTACAAACTGTTAAATGCTAAAAATTATGGAGTTCCGCAGAACCGAAATAGATGTTTTATGGTTAGCATAATAGGCAATTACAGTTACACGTTCCCTATGCCTATACCATTAGAAAAGAGGCTAAAAGATGTGTTAGAGGCTGAGGTTGATGAACGGTACTGTATTTCGTATGAAAAGACAAGGGATTTTTATGAAGCGAGTCGAGACATATCGAATTACATTAGGACATCGGGCAGAGACAGTCTTGATCGTCATTCGTGGGATGTAGTGCAGATTGGAAATTGCATGCCAACACAAACGCGAGATAATCCAAATCAAGGTCGCATATATGCAAGTGAAGGGATATCACCATCACTAAATTGTATGGAAGGCGGAAATAGGCAGCCTATGATCATTCCCGAAAACACTGTTAAAGGCTATGCGGAAGCTTATCCTGGAGATGGTGTATACATAAATCGTCCTCATCAAATCCGCAAACTTACACCATTAGAATGTTGGCGTTTGATGGGATTTAGCGATGAAGATTTCAGAAAAGCAGAAGCAGTGAACAGCAATACACAGTTATATAGTCAGGCAGGCAACAGCATCGTTAAACAGGTGCTGATGGCGATATTTAAGAAATTGATTGCGGGACGGAGCAATAGGGCACGCTAACGCTCGTTATTAATTAATGAGCTATCGCAAATATTGCCGTTGCTTATTCAACGTAACAGGTAGTACAAGTCTCCACCTGTTACGTATCACAAGCAACGGCTTCTGATAAAAGTGTAAGGTAGATAGGGCAACCCCCTAAAGGAGATCAATATGAGAAAATTAACAGCTTGGGTTTACAAATCCGCTCTTGGAGATAGTTCTAATAACGGCATCTCACATAACTACGATAGTGTTGTTTGTTATTGGCTGGATCATGGTGAAAAGATCAGTGATATAAATGATGTGGAAAATAATACAGTAGTATTCATTTCAAGAACTTTGTTCGATAAGTACTGTCCCATCTTTCAACCGATCAAGCCGGTTCTTCCTAATCATGTAGGATATATGTCCGGCGGCTGCTTCATATCATCTAGTGACAGCCGCTTCAGTGAGTGGTGCGGATTAAATGCGGTACCACTACACGATCGTCAAGAAACACAAGCAGCTTATGATATGCACTTCGACTAACAACATACGTATTTTTAAACAACAACAAATCTATGCCAACCGGTATAGATTTTTTTCTTTTCCTGCCTTTACACGCTGATGCAGTGGGGCTACATTCGTGTAAATCAAACCCGAGTTGCATTATTTCATCGGCTAAAGGCAAGGCAGGAGCCTTTCATAGAAAAGCGAAGCTTCAAAAATAGCAAGCAAGGGCTATGTACGCACAAAAATACTCGTAAAACTCGTATTCTGTACGTACATACCCAACAGGCAAAGATTTGCCTGTCATTTATGGGATATCCCATACCCTTATATAGTAAAGAAAGCAGGTACAAAAAATGAGTGATAAGAAAGACGGAATACTGAAACGGAATCAATATTTTCGTAAAAAAAGATTAGAACGTAAGAAAGAAAATAGGAAGCAATGTCGATTTCAGTTTCGTTGTACGGAGAACGAAAAAGCTTTTTTGGAAGGAACATCAAAGAAGCTTGGATATAAGTCTGTTACGGAATACATACTTGAAAGCAGCTTGTTTTTGTCAATCAATCATATTGAGTTAAACTATCTTTCAGACTTTACAGTTTCAATTAATCGTCTGAATAATAATATTAATCAGATTGCGAGAAATCTTAATAAATTGATGAACGAGGATTCTGTTGATATCAAAATATTGAATGAAGCCAAAGACAGTTTAGCAGCTTATCAAATCATGTTAAAAGATATTGAGTTGATGAATGAAAAACTACAACGCAAAATTAACAGCTCCATACGTATTAAAGAAGAATTAGCCTATGATGCCGGAATCAATTATATAAATACAAACATGGACAACTGTCCATGTTTAAAAGAGGAAAATAAAAATGGCAACAATTAGAGTTCATGCTATAAAAGGGAATGTACAGAATGCAATTAACTATATCATTCAGAAACATAAAACAAAAGACTATCTGTGTGAAAGCAATCATTCGAATATGTACTGTGCCGGAATTGAATGGAAATTAAAAGCTGAGAATGGCAAGAAACGGAAATCGTCCGTAATTGATGATGTTGTGGGATATCATTTCCAACAAAGCTTCAAACAGGGTACAGTCACAGAGGATGAAGCTTTTGAGATATCTAAAAAATGGATAGAAAAGATAACGCAAGGAAAATACGATTATGTGATAGCTACCCATGTGGATACAGCACATATCCATACACACATTATAGTAAATCCGTATCGCACCACAGACAATAAAAAGCTAAACATTTTTTATAAGCGGGATTTGAATTTGTTTAAGAAGCTCTCAGATGATATCTGCATGGAACATGGTTTAGAGATTTTGGAACCTGTTAATGTCAAATACGAGCGTACTTATTATGAATGGCTTACTAAGAATCGTGGTGATAACAATAAAGAGATAATTAAAAAGACGATTGACTATATTGTTCCAAAGGTTAAGGATTATGATGAATTTAAGCGATATATGATTAAAATGGGATTTACGGTAGAAGATGGCAGCGAGGAAGGAAACCACAGACAAGGCTTAAGAATCAAAGTTCCAAACAGTAAGTATTTTATTCGCTGCAATCGCATATTAGGGCAGAATAATGAACCTAATTATTCATATGAGAGAATCGTTGAACGAATCAGTAATAACGGTGTTTATATCAGCAGTAAGGAAGTTACTGATTTCTTGCAGAATGATTATACAAAAAAAGAAATACGCGACAGGCGATATTCATTTTATCAAGATAGTAATGTTCAACTCAGTTATGAAGAAATGCAGTATTTCAAAATGTCGTCTTATGAACGAATGCTTCATCTGAAATGGAAGCAGATAGACAAGATGTTCAATGAGTTTCATGAGATGGGAGAGTTGATTTATAATTTAGACCATTTAGACGAAATGAAATTAGAAAGAAAAGAAATGCAGGATTATTTGGATGATGTATCCAAACAGTTAAGATTAAACGAAAAGAAATATGAAAATATGCTTGAAATGAGAATGGAAGGCATATTGGATATGAGTGATGTACAAATGCAGCGTTTTATTAATGATCGCATCTTGCCGTTAAGGGAGCAAAAACAGAAGCTGAAAAGGGAAATATCAAATAGATCGGAAATTATAAATAAAACCGAAAATAAAGTACGCAAGCACCAAGATAAGAAATTAGAAATCTAAAAAATAGGGCGAATATTGATAGTTAGCCATTTACACATTTATGGAATAATTAAAGTGTGAGGGACATGATTGATATTCAGTATCGAAAGTTTCTTGGCAGGCTTCTTTTATTACGGAAGTATCGGCGGCTCCGTGCCTACAGACTTCTTGCGGCACGGAGCAAAAAAGGCACGCTGACGCTCGCTGTTAATTAATGAGCTGACGCAAATATTGCCGTTACTTATTCAACGTAACAGGTAGTACAAGTCTCCACCTGTTAAGTCTCACAAGCAACGGCTTCTGATAAAAGTGTAAGGTAGATAGGGTAACCCCCTTAAAGGAGAACAATATGGAAAAAGTATTAAAGAAAAGCTTTGAACAATTTGTAAAAGAGTACGAAAACAAATTATCGGGTAAAAAAATTATTTTGACTGGTAATTTATATAAAGATTTATACAACTACTTTTTTGATATGTTATGTAGAGGTGTATTCTATGCTTTACCTAAAGGTTATGCTCTTAAAAGATGTATACCTGAGCGTTCTTTTTTAGAATCGTTAGAGATTGAATTGTTAGAAAGTGCTCCTTATTATTCTATAATGACGTGTTCAGGATATTTTAAAGTTTATAAACATGGTGATATAAGTGAATGGATTATTA
This sequence comes from Erysipelotrichales bacterium, assembly GCA_910576855.1. GTDB lineage: Bacteria > Bacillota_I > Bacilli_A > Erysipelotrichales > Erysipelotrichaceae > C-19. The sequence goes on along the minus strand of CAJTJP010000005.1, from coordinate 12,025 downwards.
GTGATGATGACATTATAATACAAAAATTTGTTTTGCCTATGCGCGAACTGATCAAGCAAATGCAGCAATATTATGTTGAGCATGATTTGGTAGGCGATAAAAAATGCTGTGAAGATGGATTGGAGTAAAGAAAATGAATAAGTATCAAGAAGCGTTTATGCTAATGGGAAAGAAAACTTTAACACATTGTCCAGGATATATGATTACTGGTAATCGCTGTTCATGTAATGAGCAAAGTGAATGTGGTTACAAACAAGCAGTTGATACACTTCAAGAATTAGTCGAAAAAGCAACACCGAAGAAACCATCTTTTGATAAAAGTTGGGAAGATGAAGAAACTACAGACATTTATAATGAAGATGGTTCAATCAATGAAATCATATGTTTGTGTCCTAATTGCCACAAACACAGTATTTATGATTCTGAATATGGTGTAAGGTTTGATTATTGCCACGAATGCGGACAGGCTTTGGATTGGAGCGATGGAGATTCTAAAGAATGGATATCATTTACATTTGATGAAGATGGTATGTTGAATTGTCCGTTGCCGGATGAAGAAGAGGAGATACTTGTATCAGATGGTAAGGATGTTTGGATTGATACATTGATGGAAGATAACGGCTACTATCTTGATAGTGGACGTGAATTCAGAGGATTGGCATGGATGCAGTTGCCTAAACCGCATGTGAAAGAGGATTAAGAATATAAAAAAGCTTATTGCTTTGTATTAGGCGGCTCCGTGCCTACAGTTTTCTTGCAGCACGGAGCAATAAGGCACGCTAACGCTCACTATTAATTAATGAGCTATCGCAAATATTGCTGTTACTTATTCAACGTAACAGGTAGTACAAGTCTCCACCTGTTACGTCTCACAAGCAACGGCTTCTGATAAAAGTGTAAGGTAGATAGGGCAACCCCCTTAAAGGAGAACTTTATGAAAACAATTACGATTTGCCTAGAGAAAGGCGGAGTAGGTAAAACACTCATTGCGAAAGAGTTGGCAGTTGGTCTTGCCGGTAAGTATCATCAGCGAGTATTAAACTGTGATATGGATCCGCAAGGGAATCTTACTAAAGCGCAATTAAAGCTTAATGATCCTTTGACTATTGCAAACTGTTTAAAAGTAGTCGAGCAGTTTAATCAAGGTGAGAAAAGTATTTCATCAGCATTAGCACTTTTGAAAAAGTATTTTGTTGAAAACGACGTACCCTACGATATGGCCGATGTGCTGAAAGAGCCTTCTCTTATTAAAGAGGCTATTATTCGAACAGATGTTGATAATCTTGATATTATACCGGCTACACATCGATTAACAGAAAGTGATATCCAATTAAAAACAAATGTCCAAGCTTCCCCCTGTTTAAAGTTGACCCGAGCATTGAAGCAAGTAGAGCAGGAGTATGACTTCGTGATAATTGATAATCCGCCGTTTACCAATGCGTTGCTTTATAATGCTATATATGCCTGTCGCAATCATGACGACTTGGTTATTATCCCGATCAGTATTGACAGCGGCGGATTGGAAGGCTTGTATACGACTCTGAATGATTTGATAGATACAGCCAATGAAGGTATGCTTGATTTTGATTTTAAAATCTTGCCGGTAATGGCACAGGGAAATAACGAGGATAGAACGGCTATTGAAATGCTCCATCAGCTATTTCCTGACAGAGTTTTACAATCTCACATACGCTTTCAAGGCAAGCCGATAAAAAAGGCTTCTCTCAACCGATATTCGCTTGTAGATAAAGATTTCAATTCACGTCATGGTGTTGCGGATGATCTTAGAAAGCTCGTCGATGAAGTATGGGAATTATGCAAGGGGGGAAATTAATATGTCACTGAGAGATAGGCTGCAGGACAAGAAAAAAGTAACTGTTCATATTGATGAAATTCGCGCGAATCCAAACAATATTTATCCAATGTGTGATGTGGAAGAACTCGCCAATCAATTATTGCAGATGGGTGAACAAATTACTCCGGGCGAGGCGTATTTAGAGGATCAAAATGACGACAAGCGCTTTACCTTAACAAGCGGGGAGCGGCGATATCGTGCGATTTCGCTTTTATATAAACAGAAGCTGCATGACGGCATGATGGACTTGATTATTATCGATAAGCCTAAAGATATTTGGGATGAATACAGACGTATCCGAACCGCTAATATCCACAGGGCAGATAATCCTGATGTACAGGAGATGGAAATCAAGCAACTGTTGAATGAATATGACTATTTGATATCTATGGATAAGAAGCCTAAAGGTTTAAAGCGTGACTGGATAGCTGAGCAACTTGGAGTCAGCGGTCGAACGATCGACCGTCGCTTGAAAAGGATGAAGGCTGATACACAAGAAGAATCAAAAAAGGAGAAGACGAAGGAAAGCGATATTTTTTTAAAAAGTGTAGAGAATCAAATTCAAGAGCATTTGCAAACAAAGATAAAAGTAACCGGAAATGAAATTAAAATCAAGTATCGTAATACTGAGGATTTAAATCGTATATTAGAACGGTTGAATCTCTTGCAAGAAAGCCTTGATATTTAATATTCAGGATATAAGCAATGCCGGTAATAAAACTTATATCCGCGTGTATACAGCTTATCGGTGATTACTGAGTAATCAGTTGTATTAAATCATATAGCCGACATACGCTTGCTTATGTTCTGTTCTGTCGGTGGGATTGCCTTCTTTCTCCTCAATCCCGAACAGGATACATCTTTAAAATGACATGGACACCTGTCCATATATGATAGGGCAACCCCCTAAAGGAGTATAAAATGACTAATGTTTCAGTAGTAATCGGCAGATTGACAAAAGACCCGGTGATTAAGCTTACAAAGAATGACAGCAAGGTTGTTAATTTTACGGTAGCCTGCCCTAAAAGCTATCTTAAGAACGAGAATAATGAGGCTGATTTTATTCAATGTGCAGCATGGAATAAGTTGGCGGAAGTGCTTGAAACCTTTACTAAGAAAGGCTCTAGTGTCTGTGTGGTGGGGCATATTCAAAGCAGTTGCTTTACAAACAACAAAGGAGTAATTGTTTATGCCCAAGAGTTAGTTGCGGAACGTATTCAGCTGCTTGATAACAGGTACGGAATGCAGGCATCGGTTGAGGAGATACCGCTCGAAGAAGCAGTTCCTTCATTGTAATAAGGTTATGATACAGTCGGCGAATATTGATAGTTAGCCAACTATAAAAGTGTTCTAAAATAGTATTATAAAGAAAGTATGTAAATGATGCAGGGTATTTAAAAGCATAAAAAGGTATCAGGTAAAAAAAGTATTAAAACAAATTGCGTGAATAGTATAAGAGTGATAAAATAGTAATAGCAAAGTGGAGGAAGAATTATGAAAAAGATGAGTATTTTAGTAGTAAGTGCTATGATGATTTTTGTTGTAGGCTGTTCTAAAGAATTGAAGGTTACTGTAAAGGATAACCTTGAAGTGGAGTATGGGGATAAGTTAGATTATGCCTTATTGTATGATAAAGAGAAATCTGATGAAGGAGTTACTGTAAAAGAAGTGAAAAACTTCGATGCAAAGAAAACAGGAGAACAAGAAATCACTGTTGTTTTCAGTGATTCTGATGAGAAAACAAAAGAGGAAACATTGAAAGTAACTGTAAAGGATACCAAGAAGCCTGTAATTAAGCTGAAAAAAGAAAAGCTTGAAATCACTGCAGGAGATAAGTTTGATGCAGCTTCTAACATTGAATCAGTAAAGGATCCCGTAGACGGAGATCTCAAAAAGAGCGAGGATAAGAAGCTGATAAAGAACGGTTATATCATTTCAAGTGATGTGAATGCCAAGAAGGCAGGAAGCTATACGGTGAAGGTAACTGCTTATGATGTGAACGGCAATAAAGCGGAAAGCAGCTATAAGGTAACCATAAAGAAGAAGCCGCAGGAACAAAGCGAAACACAAAATAACAATCAATCAAGCGGAAACGGCTACACAAGTAATCAAGGAAGCTATAATAAGCCAACATCAGGGAATACTGGTTCTAATAAACCAACACAATCAAAACCGCAACAGACTTGTAAAGCGGGGGTAATCCATCCTAATGCTATAGGAAATACAGGAAAATTATTTAACAGTGAACAAGAGGCAATAAACTGGGCAAATGCGTATATTGAAGATTGTGATAATAAAGGGAACTGTAATATTGTGAGCTTCGGTTATTCAAAAGTCTTTGATTATTGCGGGAATGATATGGACAAATGGACTGTTGGATTCAATTATGGTAAAGATTTTTGTGATAAATTTGGATTAGGCTGTTAAACGTATGCTTGTAACACCTAATATTTAATCAAGTCGATATATGTATATCGGCTTTTTTTATCCCCATTTGTATCCTTCAAAATAAATAAAAAAAGTTTAAAAATTTTTTGTATTTCTCAAATTACGATCGTAAGTAATAAGTAAGGGCGCCTTAAACAGGCTTATGCACCTTGCTTTTTACTGTATATGGAAAGGAGCGGATATCTTGAATTATTATAAGGTGAGATACACTTAGGGGGGGATCCCCTATAAGTAAAAGGCAATATGTTTTCTCATATGTAAGTCCTAGTAATTTTTATAAGCATAAAACCGAAAGCTACAAAGCTCTTGGTAGAAAGGAAAAGGTGATATTATGCTTGAATTAAAAAATGTAATAAAAAGAATATCAATACTTGTATGTACAACATTGGTGACATTAACTAATATATCATTACCGGTACACGCGAAAGACAATATTACCATAGGAAAGGAAATTTTGTATTCTTACAGAGGTTATAATCCTGATGGAAGTGTGGAAAGCGCATGGGGTGAAACAGTTTCCAAAATCTTTGTGAATGGGGAAATTGCCTTCTGTGTTCAGCCGAACAAGAAATTAAGTATCGACGCCAATTTTACAAAAAGTGAATATACGCATGATCAGCGGAGACTAATGGAGAGTATAGCTTATGCAGGTTGGCATATGTCAGAGGACAAAACAGATGATGACTATGTAGCTACGCAATTTATGATATGGGAAGCTATGGGATTAATATTTACATCTAATTCATTTGACGGGTATGCTGCAAAGAAAACGGAAATACTTAATAGACTACAACATTTCGTTAAATTTCCATCTTTTAATAAGACAACATTAACCTTAAAAGTTGGTGAATCAAAAACAATCACTGATACAGAAGGTGTTTTTGAAAACTATTCTTTTACTTCTAAAAGTGATGGTTTAACAGTGAAAAAAAGCGGTAATAAATTAACAATTACTGCGACTGCCAATGCACCTGAAAATGCAGAAGTAAAATATCAGTTAGTGAAAAAGGAATGTGTAGGTACTTCTATTCTTTATGCCTCTGATGATTCGCAAAATGTTGTGCCCTTTAAGGTTCCCGATCCTCGTGAAACTAAAATTAAAGTTAAAGTCCAAAAATACGGTAACTTTGAATTAAAGAAGCTGGATAAACAAAGCGGTAAGGTGGTAAAGAAAGCCGGTGTTGAATTTGATATCTTTAAGGAAAACGGTACTAAGGTAGCTACCATTGCGACTAATCGTAACGGTATCGCTTCACTAAAGAATCTTTTGTTCGGTAAGTATTATGCACTTGAAAAAACAGAACCAGATAAATACTTCATCAGTAATGAAAGAATCAATTTTGAAATCAAAGAGAGTGATGTTACGGTTCAAAAGTCTTTAGCGAACGATCAAATCAGAGGCAGAATTGAGCTTACTAAAGAGGATTGTGAGGTTGGTAAAAGACCTCAAGGTGACGCAAAGCTCTTTCATGCAGAATATACCTTATACGCAAAGGAGGATATCTTGGACCCTGCCGATGATTCGGTTATTTATCCTGCCGGTACTGAGATTGCCACTGCTTCTATCGGTGAAAACTATAAGGCAGCCTTCGATAATCTGTATTTAGGAAAATACAAGATAAAGGAAACAAAAGCGCCGAAAGGTTATCTTATCGATGAAAGAGAATATGAGGTGAATCTTACTTCTGATGCTTATGTCAAAACTGTATCAAGCTGTGATTCGGTGATGAAACAAGCGTTCAAGATTGCGAAATTTAGTGATCCCGATGGTTCGGGCGGTATCAAGCCGGCATTAAAAGGCGCAGAGTTTACGGCTATCTTGAATCGCTATGTAGAACAATACGGCTGGGATATGGCTTTACAAATTGCACAAGACCCTGATGATGATCGTATCCTTGACAGTGAATGGGATGTGTTGATCACAGGTGATGAAGGTACTGCGACAAGCAAGCCTTTGCCGTTCGGTAATTATTTGGTGAAGGAAACCAAGACACCCGGTAATCCCGGTGATTATGAAACTGCCCCTGATTTCTATGTGAACATTAAAAAGGACAGTGAGATTCCTATGAATTATCTGTATATCAATGATCCTGAGTTTACAACGATCATCGCAATCGTGAAAAAGGATGCAGAAACTCATAATATCATTGAGTTAGAAGGCGCAACCTTTAAAATCAAATGTCTTGAGAAAAACAGTATGTTTGAAGCAGGAGAGTATGTAAACTGGTGGCAATGGAGTCCGATTCCTCATACAGTAGATACGTTTACGACAACCAAAGACGGAACGGTAATGCTGCCGGAGGAGCTGCCGATCGGTTTATATCAGCTCGAGGAAATCAAGGCACCGAACGGTTATCTGTTAGCGAAAAGCGCTAAACCGTTCAGAATCAGCGGTAACGGCATTCACCAACAGTTAGGACCTGATGATACTACCATCGTAACTACGATCACATTTGATGATACACCGGTAAAAGGACAAGTGAAGCTCCAAAAGGAAGCGATGTTGTTTCAAGGCTATACTTCAACGAATACAAAGTATGGGGAATTGTTTACACCTGTTTATGAAAGAGGATTACTTGCGAATGTGAAGTTTGAAATCAAAGCGAAAACGGATATTATCGGAGCTGACGGTAAGCTGTGGTATCGTGCCGGACAACGAGTCGAGGTTCTCACAACAGACGGAGAAACGATTACGACATCAAGTCAATTACCAATCGGAACTGAAGGACATAATATCTACAGTATTCAGGAAATAGAAACAGCGGAAGGCTATGTACTGGATGATACGATTCGTTATTTCCGCTTTGATTATGTAGATGAAAATACTGCGATCGTTGATCCGACATGGTTGGATGAAAACGGAAATGAAATAGAAGCAGATGAAATCTTAACCTTAGATAATCAACATCAAACAAGCATTACTCCAATCATGAAGCATATGGAAATATCTGATAATAAGGACAAAACAGAAGCATACAAACAGGTAGTGTTCGGAATATTCAGTGAACAGGTGGAACAGTTAGAAAAGGATTCCTTAGTCGCTATCCTTGATGTCGATGAGAACGGAAAAGCGGAAGGCACCTTGACAGAGAAAGGAACTTATTACATGCAGGAGCTATCAACCGATAATGATTATGTGCTGTCTGATGAAAAATATCCGTTTACATATTCATATAACGGTGATAAACAGCAGGTAATCCAAGTGAATAACGGCAAACCTATCTATAACTATTTAAAAAGAGGAACGATTGAAGTCTATAAACAGGATGCAGACAGTAAGCTGCCGTTGATGAATGTATGTTTTGAGCTTGCGACAGATAAAGACTTTACTCATATCATCAAAACCACATGGACAGATGAAAACGGCAAAGCGATCTTTGATGAATTGGAAGCCAACTATACCTATTACATCAGAGAGAAATATGACGGTAATCATGATATGGCTGATAAAGGTTATGTTTATGATCCAACGATTCATGAAGTAACTTTACAAGATGTAGAAATCGTTAAGATAAACCTCACGAATACGCAAGTGAAAGGTAAGGTACAATTTACGAAAACAGGAGAAAGCTTCCATGATGTTGAAATCATAGAAGGAGCTTTCGGTAAGGAACATCATCCAATTTGGTCGCAAGGAAATTTGTTAGGAGCTGAGCTGACAATCAAAGCGGCAGAGGACATCACCACATGGGATCAGACAGAGCACTATAAAAAAGGCGATATCGTAACGATATTGGAATCTGATTGGCAGACAACCGACAGCTTATTACTGCCTGTAGGAAAGTATGAAGCCTATGAATCAAAAACACCGCATGGTTATATCAAAGATGAAACGATTTATACCTTTGAAATCAAACCAAACGGAAAAGCAGAGATTCAGCTGAACGGTATCTCTATCAATAACAAAAGAGCGAAAGCCAATCTTGACTTTACAAAGGCATTAGAGAACCAAGAAACCTTTATCAACAAGGAAGCCTATAAGGATGTTATCTTTGGCTTATATGCGAGAGAGGATATCTATAACTATATGGGTGAAGCAGTGATTGAGAATGGCTCATTGATCGGAATCTCAAGCATTGATGAAAACGGACATTTAATAAACACCTTTGATTTACCTAACGGTGTATATTACTTCAAGGAGCTGCAGACAAATGATCAATATCAGTTAGATACAACCGAGTATGATTTTGAGGTAGGCTATCCTGGAGAGGAAGTCAAGGAATACACGATTGAGATCAACGAAGGAGATCCAATCAACAATGACTTAAAACGAGGCAGCATTGAGATCATTAAAACAACAACAGATTCCCTGCATTACACAAAGGCAGAACAGGAATACGCAGACTCTTTCCATATTATGGAAGACTACATGAGAATCTACAACAATCCGATCACCAAGGATGAACCGAAATACTTAGCCGGAGTTACCTTTGAGCTTGCGACAGATGAGGAATTCACTAACGTCATCGATACGAAGAAAACAGACGGCAACGGCCGTATCGTATTCGATGAGCTTGAACTTGGCACCTACTACATCAGAGAAAAGGCAACATTAGCTCACTACGTTTTAACTGATGAAGTGTTCAAGGTAGAGCTGACCAAGCACGGACAGGTGGAAGCGATTGAGGCAGACAACAGACTCATGAAGGCAGACATCAATATCCACAAGGTAGATGAAGCAGATCGCAGCATCGCCCTACAAGGCGCAGAATTTACGATGTATGCGGACAAAGAGTGTACCGAGAAGCTCTCTGAAGCAGTCACGAATCAATTAGGCAACGCAAGCTTCAAGGACATCACCTTCGGCACTACGGTATACATCAAGGAGACCAAAGCCCCTACCGGTTATGAGTTGTCCGATAAGGTAACCGAAGTAACGATCAACGATGAATGGATCAATAAAGAATCAAGAAACAGAGTCATCGAGATCACTAACCGCAAAATCCCAAAGACTCCGAATACCGGCGATAATACAAACATTATTATGTATTTAGGATTATTAAGTATCAGTTTAGGAGCTATTGTATTATCTACAAGAAGACGATTCCATTGTTAGATCACTCTGATATTTGCGGAACAAGTCAATATTAATTGGCTTGTTCTGCTTGTTTTTGTAAATCAACAAGTAATTAAAAAATAACATTTATTTATTCCCTTAAATATGATATAGTATTAATTGTTAAGACTAGCATGGTGAGGGAATGCATATGGAATTTAAGAGTTTATTTTTTAGAAAAGGTATTCAAATCATAAATTATGAACCAAGTGCTAAGGGCTCTTTTGATGATAAGGAACAAGAATGGTTTACACATATTATTCATTGATGCTTACACAAGTATTTTTAATCGGCCTACAATACATTATGTTTATATTAGGATGCGAATCTATTGTATTATTGATTCTGTCAATTTGTTATATGGTAGTGTCGATAATATTTGCTGTTCTTTGTTGGCATGGATATCTGATTATGAAAGGTTAAGTATTTGCTACGCTAAGGCGTATCTTTTTTTGTATAAATATGTTAATATATTTATGAACTTATTATAAAGAGGGAGATATACAATGGCTATTATTAAATGTTATGAGTGCGGTAATGAAATGAGTGAATATGCAGATATTTGTCCAAAATGCGGATGCCCAAATAGGTTAAAGCAGGCAAGAAAAAGAGCTGTATATAGGGAAAAACAAAGAGTTGCAGCCATAAATAATACGATTGAATATTATAGTGAACAGGCAATGTTTGGTATTGTTGCATTAATTATCAGCCTGCTTCTTGGATATGGATTTTATAAATGGCAGGGAGAAGGCAGTATTGTATTAGTATTTTTGTTTTCTATAATGTTTTTTTGGTGTTATATTGTTATGACAAAATTTCAAGTAGGCTTATTTGCTTCTTTACTTGTATGTTGCGTATTTATGATGGGAATAGTTAAGGTTTTAAGTAATACACCGCTAATTGTGCAAAACTTATTCGCTTTTTTTCTTTTGATTTATCCTTTGTATTATACTATAATGCGCCCGATAATCAACGTGTTCAAAATAAGGAATGAAAAAAATAAATTATAGTCAAATAAATGTCTGCATCTATTGGCAAAATTTGCCAGTTAGCCAACAACATAATAGTGATAATATGATAGCATAAAGAACCGAAGAAAGAACAACTGTGTATATAGGGCTTACACAGTTTTTTTTATTCAAATTCTTAAAATATTAGTGAATTTTTTGTATTTTTGAAATTCGACGTGTATAGGTAAATTAGGCAGATGCAAAGCATCAGCCTTCAACAGAAAAGGAGATGATCATATGTCGTTAAACAGAGCACCGCCATAGGGTAAAGATAATTGCTTTATGGAAAGGAGATGAAGGAGATGAAGCAATTTATTAAAAAGCATGCGAAAGCTATAAAAATGACTTTAACTGTGTTGTGCGTGCTGACTGCGTGCTTGTCATCAGGCGTACAATTCACAAAAGCAGCGGCACCGCCGGAGCTGTTTACAGGTAATGACGGAGGAGGTGTTTCACCCACCGGTGCACGTTATCGCTTTTGTTATGAATTGCGCCGTAAAAGCTATGATCCGATTAAGGGTACTGCGGTTTACGAGCTATCTGAATATTATACAATCAGCGGCGGCAGTATTCCGGTTGTATCTGATATTGTCCATCTGACAAATAAAAAGGTTACGAATAAATATATCGGTGAATTTAAAAGCGGTAATGCAGCTTCTAAAGGTCCCGGCACATATTATCGCAGCGAAAAGTTTACACTGAATCTTGTAGAAGGTACGAATAAAATTAAGATTCGAGGTGAATATGAAGGTAATGACAGCGGCGATGCAGATTTCACCGTAAATATTGAGAAGTTTGGACATGAACCGGTTGTACACGGTAAAAACGGTACTTGGATCAGCGGTGAGGTATCAAGCGGTAAGCGCACCAATGAATCCTTATATACCGATGGAGCTGCCGGAAGTGCTGCGGGCAATAAAACACAGACAAGTACAGGCTTTTCCTATACAGATGAAGATGAACAGAAAACAGCGACTTATAAATATTCAGGGAAAACGCTTGGTAATAATGCTACAATCAAAAGCATCAAAAAGAATGGTACAACAGTCAATTTCTCTGCCTTGGATAAGCCCGGTACCTATGTGGTGACAAGCTGTACCACCGACAGTGCCGACAATGAAGCGTGCGGAACGCGCAATATTGTTGTGAAGTCAAAGTATCAAGTAAAATATAACGGCAACGGGGCTACAAGCGGCAGTATGTCTAACAGCTCTCATGTATATGATACGGCGAAGGCTTTAACAGCGAATGCGTATACAAAAACAGGCTATCAATTCAACCATTGGAATACAAAGGCTGATGATTCCGGAACTGATTATACGAATCAACAATCGGTAAAGAATCTGACATCAACCGATGACGCTATAGTAAATTTATATGCACAATGGACTGCGAATACCTACAGTGTGAAATACAACGGAAACGGCGCAACAAGCGGGACTATGGCAAACACAACGCATACGTATAATACCGCCAAAGCGCTTAGAAAAAATACTTATGTGCGAAACGGTTGGAAATTCATCGGTTGGAATACAAAGGCTGACGGCACAGGTACCGGTTATACGGATGAAAAGTCGGTAAAGAATTTGACATCTGTTAATAACGATACAGTAAACCTATATGCACAGTGGGATAAAGCGCCGTCACTTACAATCA
>CAJTJP010000004.1 GCA_910576855.1 Erysipelotrichales bacterium | reverse complement strand
TTGTTTTTGTTTGAGATAGCATTCATAAAAAATCAGCCTTTCTAAAGTGATGCTGTCAGCCATATAAACAATGCCATTATGTAAGAGTAAATTCAACTAGAATTTACTGAAAGACTGAATTCCATTTTTTACCCTTTGAAGTGGAATCTAACTTTTCACTTCAGGGAATTAATGAAATACAGCTTTGGAGATTGAAAAATTGTTTGTAATATGTTAATATATATAGGCTATCACAATGGTATCTATCGAATCTGGTCAGGTCGGGAACGAAGCAGCCATAAGGGAGCTCTATCATGTGTGGTAGCACTTTTTTATTGAGAAAAGGAGTGATGGGATGAGCGATGAAGCCTATATGCTGTTAGCAATCGAGGAAGCGAAAAAAGCTGAATTATTGGATGAAGTACCGATCGGTTGTATCGTAGTGAAGGATAATAAGGTCGTTGCTTCGGCTTTTAATGAGAGAGAGAATTCTCAACAAGCAATAGCGCATGCTGAAATCCTTGCGATAAAAAAGGCGAATGAGGTGCTTGGTACATGGCGTTTGGAGGATTGTACCTTGTATGTTACTCTTGAACCTTGCCCGATGTGCGCCGGTGCTATATTATTATCACGTGTTGCTCGTGTTGTATTTGGTGCTTTTGATAAAAAGGGCGGTTGTTTGGGAAGCTGCATGAATATGTATGAAACAAAAGGCTTTAACCATTATCCTGCGGTGAGCGGCGGAGTGTTGGAAAAAGAATGCGGAGCTTTGCTGACTGAATTCTTTAAGAAAAAGCGATATAATAAAAAGGGTGTTGCTCAAGTCAATATTACGAGATAAATTTTACTGTTGATATGAGCGGTGCATATCCTTCCTTTGGCTATAGATTTGATTGATTGTTGTGTATATTCTGATGGTGATGAAAACAAGCGAGATTTAAAATTGAGTCATAAAATCATGTTAAAAAAAGCTGATTATCTCTTGAATAGACGTAGTGTTAATTGTTTATTTTTGGTATAATTAAGTCAAGAAAGCAGGTGACACATTTTGTCATATAAAGCACTATATCGTACTTATCGCCCGAATACTTTTGATGAAGTGGTGGGACAAAAACATATTGTTCGCACCCTAAAGAATGCGGTCGTACAAAATAAAATAGCGCATGCTTATTTGTTTTGCGGACCTCGAGGTACCGGTAAGACATCGATTGCGAAAATATTTGCGAAGGCAGTTAACTGTATTGATGAGAATAAGCAACCGTGTATGGAATGTGAGAATTGTCTTGCAATCACTGATGGTACACATCCGGATATAATCGAAATTGATGCGGCAAGTAATAACGGTGTTGAGGAGGTCAGAAGCTTAATTGAAAAGGTGAAATATGCACCGATTCAGAGCAGATATAAGGTGTATATCATTGATGAGGTTCATATGATGTCGCCCGGAGCTTTTAACGCTTTGTTGAAAACGATTGAGGAGCCGCCTGCCCATGTCATTTTTATATTGGCTACTACGGAGCCGCATAAGGTATTGCCGACGATCATTTCAAGATGCCAGCGCTATGATTTTACAAAGGTTCCTGCTGATGAAGTGATAAAGCGGATTCATGTGGCACTCGATCAGGAACATATTCAATGTGAAGAAGAAGTCATCAGAATCATATCACAGTTATGTGACGGAGGTATGCGAGATGCTTGGAGTATATTGGATCAGTGTATCGCTTATGCTCAGGATGATATTAAAGTACATCATATCAATGAGATATATGGTATATTAACAGTTAAGGAAAAGCTTCATTTATTGGATATGGTTTTTGAAAAGGATGCTGCTGCTTGTATGAACTGGTTACAGGAGCAAGTAGGGAAAGGAATTGATATTAAGCGTTTGACAACGGACTTGATAGATTTATTAAAGGAAGCTTTGATTTATGAATATACAAAAAGCGATGATTTACTGAAAATCATGCAATTGGAGGAAGTCAGAACATTAAATGAAAAAATTTCCTTGAGAAGTCGCTATGAAATGATAGATATTCTGATGGAAACTTATGATAAATATCGTAATGCAGCAAGTATTGCTTCTTACTTTGAAATCTGTTTACTGAAGATGATGGAGGATAATTCTTCTGCGCAAGGAGAGACAGTGGTCACCAACGGAAGGAAAGACAATCCTACCGTAACCGGGGAGCAACGTACAAAAAGGTCAAGTATACCTACTTGTAATCAATCAGATATCAGATTAGAAATCAAAAAAGATAGCGAATCTCTTAATGATGTGGATGTGAAACAAGCGGATACCGGAAATCAGAATGCTGGAGTTGCTTCTGATGGAAATGAGGTACTATCTCAAATTGATAAAACAAGCAATGTTTCACGTGAAACATCGGAGAGTTTAGTAGCGAACGAGATAAAACAGGCACCGATGCAAGAACCGCCTCAATTATTAGATTTGGATGATGTTAATGATTGCAGAGATTATGGGGACGATGAATCAATAGATGATGATAAACTTCCCGAGTCAGAGAGGAGAATGCAGACAGAAGATGCAGAAAACGTCTCGGATCAAATGACTGCTGTTATAAATACTCCTATAAATAGTGAATTTGCAGATCACTCACCGAAACCGCTGCAGGATGAATATGTGTTACAGCTGCTGGTCGGCGCAAATAAACCGGAAAAGCAGTCTGATATGGAACAGTTTCAACAGATTCATCGATATACAATGGAGCTCCAGTGGGCAAGAGTCGCTAATCTATTAAAGAACAGCAGATTATTTGCGAGCGGAGAAAGCTATCTGGTATTAATCGTAAACAATCAGGCTGAAGCAAACGAAATTAATGAATCAGATAGTCGTAATGAGTTTGTATCCTTCAGCAGTGAACTCTTGAAAAAACAAAAAAAGATCTTTGCGATTACGAATGAGCAGTCACTACGCGTTACGGACGAGTTTAGGAATCGCAGAAACAGCGGTACTTTACCATCACCGATTCAATTTCAGGTTGATGTGAATAAAGAAGTAAAAGCATCTGAGCCAAGTCAAGAGGATATAATGATTGACTTGTTCGGAAAAGAAAATATATTAATAACGGAGGAATAAAATTATGAATATGCAGGCATTATTAAAACAAGCACAGAAAATGCAAAAGGAGCTTAACAAGGCTGAATCAGAATTAAAGGAGCATACCTATGAGTCAACAATGGCAGGAGGCCTGATAAAGGTTACTGTTCAGGGAACTTTGGAGGTTACACAAATTGAAATTCAGGAGGATCTGTTGAAAGTTGAGGAAAAAGAAACCTTACAAGAATTATTAGTTAGTGCAGTAAATGATGCGATGAAGCAGGCAACTGATGAAAAGGATAAGGTTATGAAAAAAATGACAGGTGGAGTTAAACTGCCGGGAGGATTCTAATGTATCCAAAGAAATTTGCGTCAGTGGTAGATTTATTTCAAAAACTGCCGGGTGTAGGCGCAAAGACTGCAGAGCGCTATGCGTTTGATGTGTTGGATTGGGATAAAGAGGATATCAATCGCATGATTACAGCATTGATTGATATGAAGGAACAAATTCATACATGCGAGGTATGCGGGAATCTGGCTGAGAATACCAAATGTCCTGTTTGTGAGGATACGAACAGAAATCATGGTATTATATGTGTTGTTCAAAGTCCGCGGGATGTTATCGCAATGGAGAAAACAAATGAATTCAGCGGTGTCTATCACGTGTTGAACGGAGTAATTTCAACAGCTAAAGGTATCTTGCCTGAGGATATCAATATCCAATCTTTACTGAATCGTATAAATGATACAACGAAGGAAGTTATCATAGCGACGAATCCTACTGTGGAAGGTGAAACAACAGCGTTGTATTTGGCGAAACGACTAGAAAAATATCCGATAAGTGTTACGCGTATTGCGCATGGCTTGCCAATGGGCGGTCATTTAGATTACGCAGACGAATTGACCTTAATAAAAGCATTAGAGGGTAGAAAGAAAATGGAATAAAAGGGGGCAGAAATGCCTCTTTTTTCTTTATATTCATATTCATACATGATACAATGGAGATAGAAAACAGCTGCACAATGAAAACAGCTTTTGAGATATGCGATAATATGCAATTACTTACACTTGAAAAAGGAAATGAGGTGATGGCAATGTCCTCAATCGCTTACATTACGAATCATGAAATGATTGAATATCATCGACTGCACGGAAGCAGTGAAATTGTATTTTGGCGCTTCAGCTGGCAGCGGAAATTTCAAAATTTTAATCACGGTGATTATTTGTTTTTCTTAACAAAAGGAACAGAGAAGGGAAAACAAAAAGAAAAAGGAATCGTTGGATATGCTCGATACAGCGGCGACACTTCAGGGAGTGTAAAAAGCATATGGAAAAAATATGAATCAAAATGCGGTTATGGGAGTCAGCAGCAATTTATCCGCGCGATAATGAAATACCACAAGCAGCATACACTGCCTGATAAAATTTACTGTCTTTTATTGGAACAGGTCATCTTTTTCCAATCACCGATTTATTTGAGTGAGCTGGATCATCAAGTATCAAAAAGGGTAGAAAGCTATATTTACTTGGATCAAGAGGATAGTGAACTATCATGGAAAATCATGAAAAAAGGAATGGAAATAGGAATCGATCTATGGAGCACCTTTGTTGAAAGAAGAGATGAAGTAATACAAAATGATGCAGATATTATCAGTATTCAGCAGCTTCATGATCGTTATACGCAAGATATCTATACAAATTATGAGAAGCGAAGGATCACCGCATTTGTGAATTCGATTTTAAAAGATACCAATGGAGTCTATCTATCAGGCGCAGAAAATGATTTTTTTATAATAGAAAGTACACGGTGTCAATTCTTTATACCATGTATTATCACCATAAAAGCATGGAGACGCAGTCTGTTGTATGCGACAGCAAAAGCAAAGCTATATCAGCAAGAGCTCACGGATAAAAATTCATCGTCCAAAGTGAGCATACTGTTTGATGATAAAAATAAGGAAGCAATCCGAATGTGTGAAAAGCTTGGGATATCATTTAGGATCATAAAGTTATAAAATTGCCGAAGGCAAGAGAGAAAAACATTTCATTGCCGCGTTCTCTATCTTGTCCTGAAAAGAAAACTTTAAGAAATCAAAAACTATAAACATAAAAATAAGCAAAAGAAAACCTCTTGATTATTTTTTTATTATATCAGTGCTCTGCCGTAACAAATCAATAAGAATTGAATTAGAATGATAAAAGGTATACCGAACACAAAGCGAAGCTTTTTTGTTTTATGGTGGAATGCAATCATTCCAAATAATACTCCTAACGACCCTCCGAATAATGCCAACAGGATAAGAGTTGCTTCGCTGATTCGCCAACGATGCAGGACAGCTCTTCGCTTATCAATAAACATACATAAAAATGCGATAAGGTTGATAATAAATAAAAAAATATAAAGATATAAAAATCCTTCTGGAATTGATTCCATTAATGTGTAATTGTTTATCATAGTCATATCAACCGTTTTCTCTGTTTATCATAGCACGTTGAATCTTAGACATGCAGTTACTTTCATATTTCAAATTCACCAATGATAAAATTTTGTTAAAAACTGTTAAGCCGTCATGCTCTTGTAAATATTCATATTCAAGCTCATAATCACATATTCCGTTATATTCATTATAATCAAGACAAAGCTCGGCATAATCCAAAGGAACTGCAGCACGATAGGTTGTCAAAGAAGCAATCTCAATAATTGGTTGAGTTATTTTGAATGATTTCATCAAAGTCTGTACCTGTTCCGATTCAAATACTGCCGGTGTATTCTCACTCACAAAGCATTCATGCTCATTTACGCCTTCTTTATCCGCACAACGCTGCTTTAAAGTGAATATGAATCGATTGTCAAATTCACGAATTCTCATCGCACCGATGTGCTGACGAATGTACATATCCGCCGTATCGTAATATGTATTGACCTGCTTTTTGAATACAGCCTGAGGAAACTGCTTCAATAAGGTAATAAACTGTTCTTTACTTAAAAGTATTTTAAATTCCTTCTCAAAATGAAGATTCATATTTCATCACCGCCTATGTTATGATACAATAGATAAGACAGAAAAGGAAGTGATTCTGTGCAAAAGTTTATTACCGTTGCTAAAAAAAATGAAAAATCAAAGAAATTAGAGAAAAAAATATTAGATGAGTTATTACAGTATGGATGGACAGAAAACAGAGAAGAACCCGACACAGTTATTTTTATCGGCGGAGACGGAACACTGTTATATGCTGTTCAGAAGTATTTGGATCGGCTGGATCACGTTAACTTTGTCGGAATACATACCGGTACGCTTGGCTTTTTTACTGATTATACCGAGGATGAATACGATGTCTTTATCAATGATATCAAAACGAAAGAGCCTAAAATCTTTTGTTCAAGGCTGCTGCAAATCAATACCAATCAAGCAGAATATTATGCGTTGAACGAAATGCGTATTGAGAATGTAAAACGAACACAGGTGATTGACGTGCTTGTAGATAATGAACAGTTTGAAACATGCTGGGGTTCAGGCGTTTGTTTGAGCACACAAGCAGGATCGACTGCGTACAATCGAAGTCTTGGCGGAGCAGTGATCGACAGCGGGATTTCATTAATGCAGATGGCAGAGATTACGGCGATTCAGCATAGTAAGCATCGCTCTTTAGGGAATCCGTATATTCTAAAACCGGATCGAATTGTTGAGTTTGTCAGTGATGATTTTTCGGATGCACTGCTTTGCTTCGACCATAGGCATGAGTCATTAGAGGGCGTTTATAAAGTAACCTGCACGACCTCAAATCATGGGGTGCGTTTTGCCCGCTATCGTGAGTATAGTTATTTAAAGCGATTAAAGAACCTTTATTAATGCGGTAAGATCAAACTTTTGATGAATATCAAAGCCTAACAAATGAGCTGCTACAATATATTATAAAATTATAATAATATAAAATGATAATTAAATAAGCATTATCTGTTTTCCTCTGTGGAGAATTCAGATAATGCTTTTTATGAAAAGATAAGGAAACTGCTGTCAAACAAGTAGCTCAACTAAGCAAAGCAATATAGTTAGAAACCTTCAACGAAATACGAAAGCAATCAGCAGATGCTGCTCATTAGGTTTCATAAACATAATCTGAGAGCTTATGAGCTTTGGCACTTGTGTTGCATACAATACCGATCGCGATAAAATAGGAAAGCAAAGACGAGCCGCCGTAGGAGATAAACGGCAGCGTGATTCCGGTAATCGGCAACAGGCCGATAATCATACCGATATTTTGAAACTGCTGAAACAGCAGCATTCCCAACACACCGGAAATATAATATTTATCCTTTGTTGTTTTCGTTAAGCTCGCAATTCGCAACAGTTTTAAGTCAAGACTTAAACAAAGCATCACTGTAAATAAAGTGCCCATCAAGCCATAACTTTGCCCGATTACCGCAAAGATAAAATCCGTCTGCGCCTCAGGAATTTGAATCAGAAATTGCTGCAGCCCATGACCGGTCAGACCGGCAGAGCCCATTGCCATCAATGCAGTATACAGCTGGTTACCTGTATGCAGGATATCAGACTCGGGATCGAGCCAACCCTTGATGCGATCAAGCTTATATAAGCTGTCACTTCCAAACAAGGAAGTCAACAAGGAATGATTAAACAAATAAAGATAAAAGAAACCGCCGAGGATCAACACAAACAACACGATTCCGCAAACTAACCAGAAGTTTTTAATTCCCGAACAAGCCAGCATCATCACCAAAGAAAACAATATAATGATACACACACCCGTATCCGGCTGAATAAAAATCAACAATAGCGGCGGTAATGCCCACTTGAATACCTTTATAAAAAGCTGAATATCACTTTCATAGGAATCAACGATTTTATTTGTATTGTGTTCATCGATAATACCTGCCGTAATCATAATCAATACGACCTTCATAAACTCACTGGGTTGAAAGGAACCGATTCCGGGAAATTGAAACCATGAGGTCGCACCGTTGATCGGTGTTACAAACGGTAAATTATGCCCGTATCCCATAAAGCGACTGACAATATACTTACTGATAAACAAATAAATCAAAGCACCGAGCAGCACCCAGTAAGCCAACTTTGCGAAATTATAAAGCACATCATTACCCAAGTACATAATAACAGCCATTACGATAAAGCCTAAGCCGTACCACATGATCTGCTTCATCAAAAGAAAAGCAGGATTCTCAGAGGTAATCAACGCAAAGGCACTATAGATAGAAACAAAGCTTGTCAAAGCCATAATCACAAGAATGCCGACTAAGACGATATCATACTTTTTCGGTTCCTTTACCTTTAACAGTGATTGATTCATAAGCTTTGCTCCTTTCCTTATATTTATAGTATATTACATAGGGTGTACAACTGAGCTGATCTACTGCTTCAATTATATCATTTCAGATATTGATAAAATAAGATAAATCTAACACTATAGCCGTGATCGACACATAAAACAATCATTATCCATATGGATAACCGCATATAACTGCTGAAAACATGCTGTAGCTTCCGTTTTTATTGTTTCAATCATTATTATACCATAACTAAAACGATTCTACTTGAATGTTGTAAGAAAAGTCATTGAAAAAATATTTGAAGTAAGCATATCAACATGGTATCATTATAGGGTGAGGTGATACTATGGCAAAATGGCATGCCATGTTGGAATATATACAATTTCCGCTAAAGGTGTTGTTTTTTGCGACCGTCCTTTTAGGCATCGGAAATTCAATCATTAACCCTAATATCAGCTATATGTGGGATGTGAAAAATGAAGTCGTTATCCTTATCAGTGAAATAATGCGATACAGCGGCGGTTTTTTGATTCAAATATTTCCGCTGCTTGTATTTTTAGTGATACTGACAAGAAAATTTGAGGATGCAGTGCCGGTATTTATCGGCTTTGTGAGTTATGTGGTGATAAGCCTTGTGATTCTGTTTTTAGAAAACAATGATGCACCAAGCTATTTTTACGGAAATATGCTCGGTATTCAGATCAGCTTTCATGCCGACAGTATCTTTGAAGAAGTAACAAGAATTCCTTATAATACAGGTATTCTTTCTTTGATCGTTGCTTATGTTATCACAATGTACAGCTATCTGAAATCACGGCATTATTCGATGCACGGGATTTTGTCCTTTATCGATCATGATGCGTGGGCAATGATATTGAGTGTGTTCTTTTCGGTTTTGGCAGGGATTGTGTTTGCGTTTGGCTGGCCGCTTGTCATTACGGGAATCAACTATTTCTACAACTTCTTAGCTCATGACTTACTGAGTCCGATCAATTTGTTCCTATACGGAATCAGCGAGCGCGTATCGGCAATATTATCGCTGCAGGAAATTCCGCGAAGTGCATTTTGGTTGGGAGAGCTCGGAGGAAGTGCCACAGATAATTTCGGTATCCCTTATTTGGGAGATGTCAATACATGGTATGCGTATCAAAATTTAGGTATCGTAACGACCAATGCCGGTCATCTTTTGACTCCGTATTATCTGATCAATATCTTTTTGATTCCGGGCTTTTTATTGGGGTATTATTCTCTTGTGGACAGCAAAAGAGATCGTAAAAGATACTTTCTGTTTTTCGCGATTGCGATTGCCTTATCAATCATTTGCGGCAATTCACTGCCGATGGAAATTCTTATGTTGATATTGGCACCGTTGTTATATATCGTATATCTGTTGATTGTCGGACTGCTGTATGCGGGTCTGCAGATGGCAGGGGTTTCAATCGGATATTGGTTTGAGGGCTCACTGATGGTAGCGAATCCCGGCTCACTGTTGGATTTATTTCCGTTCATCAGAAATCCCGATATGAGCTATTCATTCGGCATGATGATCACTATCGGATTAACGGTTATGTTGGTGTTCTTTTTACTCACACGAACCTATTTTAAGCACTTTTCTGTCAGTCTGTTCAATCTGTCTACCCGCAAAGAAATTACGCACAGAGTTGTAAAGGCACTGGGAGGATTTGAAAATATTCGTGTATTGACATCAACTCCCGATAAACTCACCGTAGAGCTGCATCACCGTGACAAAGTCGATTTTGACGCATTGCGTGCAGAGGGTGCGTATTTGATTTTGGAATCGAAGGACGGATATTTGATTCGCTTAGGCAACCTGTCAACGGTAGTTGCAAAGGAAATCAAAAAACAAATGAAGCAGCTGCCGAGTGTGTAGCGGTATCGCTATTGCGTATATTTGAATAGGAAGCAACTGTTTGTAGGGACATAACGGTTGTTTTTTATTTGCTCCGTTCGATTAAAAACAATCAACTGCATTCTTTATTAATTTTTACATGCAATATCTGATAGGAAATACGCTGCACGCATATCGATAAATTGGAAATGCTTACGAACGTTTCGGATCGGATCTTGTGATAAATAGCTGATTTTAAAACACAGAAAAAGTGGTGCACTTCAGTTCATCATTACCGCTTCTTCTGTTCATATTTTGGTTTATACTGCGAATAAATATATTTTCAGCTGATATCTGTTCATTAGTCAATAGCTTTACTGTTAAATAAATACGGCTTAATGATTCAGATTATCTTTCATATCATCAATCATATCGTATTCTCTTTGTTAAGTATTGCTAATTCTTGCCTAATATATTTTTCAGCAATCGTTTCATGCGTTGAATTTACATTCATAAAAAAGTTATCTCTGAATTCCGACAGTGGGATTTTCTTTTCTTTATAGAATCTTTTGATAGCTTTTGGGCGCTCAATAATCCATATCTCATATACAAAATATTCCGTGTAATCATTCACAATCACTTCAAATAATATTTTTTTCCTCTTGTGCATGCACATGTACATCAATAAGCATACATAAACAAAAGTTTAAAGTTCTGATTTCTTGTGAGGAATCAAAAATCACATCGATTCCCAGTTTATTTTCAATTGGATTTTTCAATAATAAGCTTCTCTTATCCGGTATTTAATTTAAAAATATCGTTTGAGAACTGTTTTCTGCAGCAAGTGTTCCATGTTTATATGTGTGTAAATATTAGAGAGTTTCATCTGAACAAAACAGTATCTCCTCTCCTCGTGTATAATGAATGATTACATCATTATGATAGCATAATTCAATACCGTATTCAATACAGCAATCAATACGGTATTACATTAACCAAAAGGTATTGTTATCAAAAAAAATATTGAAATCATTGGCATTACTGACAAAAGTAATGATTTTTTTGGTATAATGGTACTGCTGAAACGGAGTGATTAGATGGCGGAAGAAATTATTCAAAAAGGTAAATATACACCGATGATGAATCATTATATAGAAATAAAGGAAAAGCATCCCGATGCGATCGTTTTCTATCGCTTAGGTGATTTTTATGAGATGTTCTTTGAGGACGCGAAAACCGCATCAAGCGAATTAGACCTTGTATTGACGGGCAGAAATGCCGGTGCAGAGGAAAAGGTGCCGATGTGCGGGATTCCCTTTCACGCCGCGACCGGTTATATCCAACGCTTGATTCAAAAGGGCTATAAGGTAGCGATCGTCGAACAAATGGAGGATCCGACACAGGCAAAAGGGCTTGTGAAAAGAGATGTCATAAAAATCGTCACTCCCGGAACGATAATGGATGAGGCTCAGGATGAAAAAGCAGGAGTATATATTGCATCGCTTTACGATTACCAATACGGACTGGCTGTTGTGCTTTGTGAAATGACGACAGGAGAAATGCGGGCGCAGCTGATTGATAAGCAGGTCATGGCAATTCAAAAGGTGCTGCTCGGAAACAATGTCGCTGAGGTAGTCATTGAACCGTCATTTGATAAAAAAATCCGAAAGATGATTGAGGAAATGGAAACGGTCACCATCTCACAAGAGGCAGATCATACTTGTAAAGAGGAATATGCTTATTTATTGAGTGCTGTCGAGGATGAACGTATTCAGCGCAGCTTTGCGACATTGACAAACTATTTGAATGAAACGCAAAAGCGCAGTATGGCACATTTGAATCCGGTGGAAATGATGAATGAAACTGATTTTCTGCAGATGGATTATAATACAAGAGTGAATTTGGAGCTGTCACAGGCACAGCGTACAAATTCAAAAAGCTTGACCTTATGGAGCTTTTTAGATAAATGTCAAAGCGCGATGGGATCAAGATTATTGAAAAAATGGATTGAATACCCGTTGGTGCAACAACAGGCCATTCATCAGCGCTTAGATGCGATTGAATTTTTAAATGATAACTTTATCACAAAGGATGAGCTGCGCGAGCATTTGAGCGGTGTCTATGATTTAGAACGATTGAGTGCGCGAGTGGCTTACGGCAATGCGAATCCGCGTGATGTATTGCGCTTGGTAAAAACCTTAGAGCACGCACCGGATATTTTCAATATATTTAAGGAATGTCCGAGCTATCGGGAGTTTCAAAGGGTCGATCCTTGCAGGGCATTGTATGAAATGCTTCAAGGAGCGATTATCGATAATCCGCCGCTGCATTTAAAGGAAGGCGGAGTTTTCGTGGACGGTTACCATCAGGAACTGGATCAATTACGCGAAATCGGGAAAAACGGAAAGCATTGGATTTTGGAACTAGAGGCAAAGGAAAAGGAGCGCACCGGTGTGAAATCGCTGAAAATCGGTTATAATCGTGTGTTCGGCTATTATATTGAGGTTACGAAAGCGAATCTGAGTCAGATTCAGCCGGAGTTTGGGTATGTTCGTAAACAGACATTGGCGAATGCGGAGCGTTTTATTACCGAGGAGCTGAAGGAAAAAGAAGATGCGATCGTCCACGCACAGGAGCGCAGCATCCGTTTGGAACAGGAATTATTCAATCACTTGTTGGATCAGATCAAGGTCTATTTGCCTAAGCTGCATGATTTGGCACATGCCTTGGCAACGATTGACGCTTTGTATTCATTGGCGGAAATCTCGGGAGAAAATGGTTATGTAAGGCCACAGTTTCATGATAAGGCTCATTTTGAATTGACTGAGGCTCGTCATCCGATCTTAGAGAAGCTGATGAAAAAGAACGGTCATTATGTGTCTAATGGTTTATTAATGGATGAAACCAATTCCATATTGATGATTACCGGTCCGAATATGGGTGGTAAGTCAACTTATATGCGTCAGACAGCATTATTAGTAATTATGGCGCAGCTTGGTTGCTTCGTACCGGCGAAAAAAGCGATACTACCGATTTTCGATCAGATATTTACGCGCATCGGGGCAAGTGATGATATTATGTCGGGTCAATCGACCTTTATGGTGGAAATGACAGAGGCCAATCATGCGTTGCAGCATGCGACTGAGCACTCACTGATTTTATTTGATGAAATCGGACGTGGCACCTCTACTTATGACGGTATGGCACTGGCACAGGCAATGCTGGAATATATTGAACAAAATATTCATGCGAAGACCTTGTTTTCTACACATTATCATGAGCTGACGCAGCTTTCAAAATATCATCAGGGGATACGTAATGTTCATGTTGAGGTTCATGAGGAGAATGAAACAGTAACCTTCCTTTATCGTGTGAATGAAGGAAAAGCTGATAAGTCCTATGGTATCAATGTAGCTGCTTTGGCAAAGCTGCCTGATACGGTTTTAGTCAGGGCAAAACAAATATTGGCGGGACTTGAGGCAAAGGATCAAAATGAGCAGCCTTTCTTTATGAGTGAAGCTTTGCCGGTGATTCAGACAAGTGATCCTAAGACAGAGGCAATCAAGGAAAAACTCCTGCAGGTACAGGCGGATCAAATGACACCGATTGAAGCGCTGCTTCTGGTTAATGAATTAAAGAAAATGGCATCATAGCTGAAAGGCAATATAAAGTTTCTTGATTCAATAATGCGGATAAGTCATATAAAGGCAACAGGAGACTTTGTTGCTTCCTGATAATTGATCGGTGAATAGCCGGGGGACAGATTTTTTGTAACAGTGAGGATTACTGAGGTAAAGACGGAAGGTTAGGTGAGGATATGGGAAGAATACATCAGCTGGATGAGCATTTGCGCAATATGATTGCTGCAGGTGAGGTAGTAGAGCGCCCTGCCGGAGTGGTAAAGGAACTTGTAGAAAACGCTGTTGATGCAAAGGCAACGCGGATCGAAGTGCAAATAACGCAAGGTGGAATTGATTCCATAGTTATAATTGATGACGGTATCGGCATGGATGCGGAGGATGCAAAGCTGGCATTTGAGCGTCATGCGACAAGCAAGCTGAAGGAGGAGGCTGATTTATGGAATATCCATACAATGGGCTTTCGCGGTGAAGCTCTACCTTCTATCGCTGCGGTTTCTCAGGTAACACTGAAAACAAATAACGGGACGGAAGCTACCGAGGTGATGATAAACTTCGGAGAGAAGCAAGCAGCGAGAGCGACTGCCGCACCGCAGGGAACGATGATTGAGGTACGCAATCTGTTTCAAAAAACACCGGCGCGCTTTAAGCATTTGAAAAGCCCGCAGTATGAATTCTCGTTGATATTGGATATGATACAAAAGTTTGCGCTGGCCCATCCTGAAATCGCATTTTATCTTTCGCATGACGGAAAGACTGCATTTCAATCGAAGGGGAACGATCGCCTGCAGGAGGTGATGATGCAAATTTACGGCAGAGATGTGGCTAAAGGTGCAATTGCGATAGATGCTTCTGATTATGATTATCGTATCAGCGGCTTTGCGGCACAGCCACAACATCATCGCGCGACAAAATATTATATGACGCTCTTTGTTAATCAGCGTATGATTCGCAGTTATCATTTACAAAAGGCCATCATCGATGCCTTTCATGCGTATATGCCGAAAGACCGTTATCCGATCGCAGTATTGAATATTGAGATGGATACGCAGCTGGTCGATGTTAATGTGCATCCTTCCAAATGGGAAATAAGGCTATCGAAGGAAAAGCAGCTTGAGAAATTATTATATCAAGCGATCGATGCGGCATTGAAAAGCAAGCTGCAGATAGTACAGGCAGACTTACCGAAGCCTAAGGAGAAAAAGCCGGAAATAACCGAGCTTGAATTCACTTATGCACGAGATCCGCAGCTGACTAAGCTGCATCAGGAAGTTAACGAGGGGTTCACGAATCCTAAGGAGCTGCCGCCGCTTGATTTTGCGGAAATCAGCGCAAAGATGAAGGAACCGATTACACAGAAAATGCCCAAAGCACCTGTAGTTGAGATGAAAAAACAGACAGAAGCTGAGGTTGAGGATCAACCGATCACTTATCCGCAGTATTCACGGTCTAATATGAAAAAAGTGGAATATAGCGAAAAAAAGGAGGCTATTTCCCTAGATGAAAATGTTATTTCCCAAAGTGAAAGCAAAGTGTCCGATCAAGAAACAGAGGTAAAAACAGCACAAGCTCCAAAGGAAACGATGAAGCAAGAGGGGGCAAAGCCACAAAATGAGTGCTTGCCTTCCATGCAGGTCATCGGTCAGTTTCATCAGTCATATATCTTGGCGCAGGGAGAAGCAGGTTTGTATATTATAGATCAGCATGCTGCACAAGAGCGCTATCATTTTGAAGTGATCAAGCAACAAATCTTATCGGGAAATAATGATACGCAGCCGATGCTGATACCGATCAGCTTAGAGGTAGATTCTCGAGTAAAGGTACGCCTTAATGAATTGAATGAAGCGATGTCTGTATTGGGAATTCAATTAGAGGAGTTCGGAAATAATGCATTGATTCTGCGCGATCTGCCTACGTGGATGCAGCAGCTTAACGAGGAAGCATTCCTTCAGGATTTGATCGATCAATGGCTGAAGGATGAGGATATCGATGAATCAAAACTGCGCCATTTGGCAATCGCTACTATGGCTTGTCATTCCTCAATTCGCTTTCATCGCAGTTTGACTCATGCGGAAATGCAGCAGGTCATTGATGATTTAGGAAAATGTGAGCAGCCCTTTCATTGCCCTCACGGCAGACCGACGTTTATTTGCATCACTGATGAACAGCTGACAAAGCAGTTTTTAAGGTAAAGCATATGAAAAAAAAGGTATTGGTGATTGCGGGGCCGACCGGTGTCGGCAAAACAGCCTGCAGCATTCATATGGCAAAGCAGTTTAAGGGTGAAATCATTAACGGTGATGCGATGCAGGTTTATCATGGTCTTGATATCGGGACAGCGAAAATCACAGAAGCGGAAACGGAGCATATACCGCATCATCTTTTGGATTGCTTCCGCATCTATGATGATTATAATGTGAAGGTTTTCCAAGAGAAGGGCAGAGAACTCATTGAGGACATCAGTGAGAAAGGCTTGCTTCCGATCGTTTGCGGAGGCACCGGTTTATATATCAAATCTTTATTGTATGATTATATCTTTCAAGATGAACCTAAGGATCACGATTTTTTGGAATTTCTGCAGAGCCTAAGCAATTCACAGCTTTATGCACTGCTTACTCACGTAGATCAAGCAGCATTGAAAACGATTCATCTAAATAATCGGCAACGAATGATAAGAGCGATTGAAATGGCACACAGCGGGATAAAAAAAAGTGAGGTAATTGCTGCACAGCAGCATGAGCTTTTATACGATGTTTTTTTCATCGGCTTAACGATGGATCGCGAGTATTTGTATGAACGAATTAATCAGCGTGTGGATCGAATGATGAAGGCCGGCTTATATGAGGAAGTGAAAAAGCTTTCTGAACAAGAACCTGCGATTTGGAATATGCAGTGCTTTCAATCAATCGGCTATAAGGAATGGCGTTCTCACTTTGAAAAAGGGGAATCGATAGAGTCGTGCGTGAATCTGATAAAAAAGAATTCACGTAATTTTGCCAAGCGTCAATATACTTGGTTTAATAATCAATTGCCGATGCACTGGTATGATGTACAAAAGCAGGATTGGCTTCAGTGTGCTTTTGATGATGTGAATGCGTGGTTATCGCAATAATTACGGTGACTTCTGTTTGAGTATTACGAATTGAAAAGAAAACAGATACGGCATTTATGGAAATGATTCCATAAATTGCGTTAAGGCTGTGGTATCATCGGCTTAATAAAATGCAGGAAATATCCCGACCTTAAAACTGTAGCCAAAGGTTTTGCAGTGTTAATCATTCTTGCGGAGTCGTTCAATGTAAACTGATAGGTTTATTTGAACAGGAATCGCTGCCCGGTAGCAGTTGTCTTTGCGGATATTGATAAACAGGAATATAAATCAATTCTTTATCTGCGTGTATCATTTAACGAAATGAATAAAATTCATAATTGAAAAAGCACAGCCCATGATAGAAGCGAAGAATACACCTGTCGAATGATAAGAAATATCGGGAAATAAGAATGCGATTCATTGTAATATTCTAATTTTATATTAGCTTTAAACCTGATAAATAAAGGCTTTGTGCAATGGTTAGCTTGCATGATACCACAGGAAATAAAATCGCTTATAAAATGGCGAAAAATGAAGCGGACTCAGAGAATTATTGATATGAGACTCTAAGTAAAAAAGAAAACAGAGCTGTAGAGGGAAAGCTTTTAACAGGAAAGCTCTCGGTTCTGATTTAAAAATCATGGAATCAATCCCATAATTTTGGCGGAATTCAAATACTGTAAGCGAGTGAGAAACGGGAAGGTGATTGCATATATGGAAGGCTATAATGAAAGAACTGCATTACTGTTGGGAAATAATCAAGTAGAGCAGCTGAAACAAGCTGCCGTTATGGTGGTGGGAATCGGCGGTGTCGGATCCTATTGTGCGGAAGCATTGGCACGCTGCGGAATCGGTCAACTGATTCTTGTCGATCATGACAGTGTATCTTTAAGCAATCTCAATCGACAAATTCATGCGAATTATGAAACAATCGGGAGATTGAAAACCGATGTCATGAAAGAGCGAATTTTGAGCTATCGAAAAGATTGTGAGGTTTTGACATATCCGATGTTTTATCAAGCGGAACTAAATGAACAGCTTTTCCAAACTAAAGTAGACTTTGTCGTTGATGCGATAGATACGATATCTGCCAAGCTGGATCTAATCAGTTATTGTCTTGCCCATAGGATTTCATTTATATCCAGTATGGGAATGGCCAATCGCATGGATCCGACTGCCGTATGTATCAGTGAACTGATGAAAACAAGCTATGATCCGTTAGCGAAGGTTATGCGCTCACAAGTAAGAAAGCGTCGTATTAAAGGAAAAATACCGGTAGTATATTCTGTTGAACAGCCGATAAAACAAAATCAAATAATTGATTCTGCCGCTGAAATTCGTAAGCTGCGTATACCGCCTGCCAGCTCACCGTTTGTTCCCGCTGCTGCCGGTTTGGCTTGCGCAGGTTATGCAGTCAAGGTGATTTTAACCGGAACCAATTCCGCAAATACTGACAGAAAATAGGAGCGAATTAATATATAAAGAAAAATATAGGTGAGTACTTCTGTACGGCAGCCGTAATATAAAAAGTACATCAATGGGATTCTCAACAAAAGATTCTGATACTGAAGAAAAGAAAAATAAAAGCGACGATGAATACCGCCGCTTTTATTGCGTACAAGACGCTATATGAGAAAGGAAAGATATGCTTTCCTATTTAACATTCTATGCAGAAATAAAAAATATATACATAAAAGATAAAAATAATCAAGACAGGAAACAATTTCATTAAGCAGGAACAGGCAAAGCATGATATAATGATACATGTGTGAGGAGCGATAATATGCACAAGGGAATATTCATTACATTTGAAGGAAACGACGGTTCAGGCAAGACCACGATATCTAAAAAAGTATATGATGCTTTATTAGAAAAGGGATACCCTGTGATTTATACAAGAGAACCGGGCGGGAGCGAAATAGCTGAAAAAATTCGCACGATTATTTTGGATCCGAAGCATACTGCGATGGATGCACGTTGCGAGGCATTATTGTATGCAGCAAGTCGTCGCCAGCATTTGGCGGAAAAAATTCTGCCTGCCTTGGCAGAAGGGAAAATCGTGTTATGCGACCGATTTATCGACAGCTCTTTGGCTTATCAGGGAATAGCCAGAGGAATTGGAATCGATGAAGTGCTTCAAATAAACGAATTTGCGATTGAAAAGCATATGCCTTACGCAACGATATTTTTGAGCGTATCATTAGAAACAGGAATGAAGCGCGTCAATGCCAGAGGTGAGCTTGATCGTATGGATCAAGAGGCTTCCGATTTCCATCGGCGTGTAGCGGAAGGATATGAAAAAGTGAAGCAAATGTTTTCTGAGCGAATGCATGAGATCGATGCCGAGGCAGATATGGACACTGTTTTTCAAGCGGCATTGAAAAAATGTGAGGAGCTTATCAGCGCATATGAATAAGCAACAGCTGAAGCAGGAACAGCCGATCGCTTATCGCACATTGTCGCATGCCCTGAAGCATGATAGGCTGGCGCACGCATATTTATTTCACGGGCCCACAGGTACACCGAAGGGGGCGGGAGCCGACTTATTGGCCCAAAGCATTGTTTGTGCTAATCGTGATGAGGACGGCTTTGCCTGCGGAGAATGTGTGGATTGCCGAAGAATAAAGGAACATCAGATGACTGATTTCATCTATTTAGACGGCACATCGACATCTATTAAAAAAGAGAATATTCTAAAATTACAACATGAATTTGTAAAGACCGGCCTTGAGCATACAGGGAAGAAAATCTATATGATCAATCAGGCTGAAAATGCCACGGCAGATGCACTGAATTCATTGTTGAAATTTTTAGAAGAACCGAACGGACAGATGACAGCAATCCTGTTATGCGATCAACCGGAGCGATTGCTTCCTACCATAATATCGAGATGTCAGCTGATTCCTTTTCATCCGTTAAACAGTAGAATCTGTTTCGAGCTTTGTAAAGAAGAGCTGGGTGAATTAGATGCGTACTTATTGAGCGGTATGATTCACAGTCCTCAGGAAATGAAAGAGGTAAGCGAAAGTGAAGCATATCAGCATGCCCGAACCCTGTTCTTTAGCTTTATTGAACAAAGCTGTACATCACTGCATCAAGCACATGCTTCACTGTTAAAGGAAGGCTTTGACAACAAAAGAATCGACGGCAAGCAATGCATGAGATATTTCTTAGAAATGCTGATGACATTTTATCGCGATATGATAAAAGGAAATGCGATCATTCAACATGAGCTGTATCAAAGCTGTCTGAGTAAACAAAAATCGATACATCGCAATCCTCAGCATATGCTCGAGATACTGCTTACGACAAGAGATAAGCTCTGGAAATCGGTGAACCTGAATTTGTTGTGCGATCAAATGGTTTATCGTATGAAAAACGATATCCGATAGATGAACAAAGATAAATAACAAGCATACAAACTTGATTATAAACCCTGTTACAGAAAATAAATAGTTAAGGAAAGAGGCGATTCTATGAATCAACAAAACCATAATCAACATCAGCATCAAAATCATAAGCACAGCCATAAACAGGATGTTCATAACCATAAGGAACAGCGTGATACAGGCAACAAGGAGACGAAGCAACAGAGCTTTCCTTACTTAGCGTTTGTTTCCTTTAAGGCATCAAAAAAGATTTATACCTTTGGAACTGATTCCATAGATTATAAGGTCGGCGATCAAGTAATCGTTGAAACCGTAAGAGGGTTAGAGGTCGGAGAAATCGTGAAGGAATGTGAGACTTATATCAATCATAACTCCGCAATGTCATTAAAGCCGATCGTAAGAAAAGCCAAGCCTAAGGATATCAAGGATGCAGAAGCAAACGTGCAAGCTGCGAAAGACGCCATGGTTATATGTGACAGTTATATCAAGAAACTGAATTTGGATATGAAGCTGATAGAAGCTGAGTATACATTAGATCGCAGTAAAATCATCTTTGTCTATGTGGCAGATGAGCGTGTCGATTTCCGAGAGCTGTTAAAGGAGCTTGCGGCAGAATTCAAGTGTCGAATTGAACTGCGGCAGATCGGACCGAGAAATAAATCAAAGATTATCGGCGGCTTAGGTATGTGCGGTATGGAAACCTGCTGCAGCAGGTTCCTAAATGATTTTGATGTCGTTTCCATCAATATGGCGAAAAATCAATTGCTTGCGCTGAATATTCAAAAGCTGAGCGGACAGTGCGGAAAGCTGATGTGCTGCTTAAAATATGAAGATCAGCAATATAAAAAGCTACGTGAAGGCTTGCCGAAGTTAAATTCACAGATTGAATATAAAGGACAGCGTTATCGAATTACCGGTTTGAACGTGTTGCTGCAACAGGCAAAAATTGAAAATAAAGAGGATGTGCAATTTTTAAGCTTCAAAGAGCTGTGGCCTGAAATTGATTTCACAAAAAGGTGAGGATCAGAGGCAAAATATGAAACGACAAAAAAGCTTTACAGAGGAAAAGCCGACTTTATATTTAGTTGCGACACCGATCGGAAATTTGGATGAGTTGACACCGAGAGCGATCGCTGTATTGAAGCAAGTCGATGTGATTGCGGCCGAGGATACCAGAAATACGCGCAAGCTCTTAAGTCACTTTGACATTCACACAAAGCTGATTGCGCACCATCAATACAATGAAAATGATAGTGCACAAGGCTTATTACGGCTATTGGAACAGGGAAATCATATTGCCCTTGTCAGTGATGCCGGTTATCCCTTGATATCCGATCCCGGTCAATGCTTAACAAGCAAGGTAATCGAAGCGGGTTATCCCGTAGTACCGGTATCTGGAGCCAATGCGATGCTGAATGCATTGGTTGCCAGCGGTCTGCCTACGCAATCCTTTCTTTTCTACGGATTTTTGAAGCCGAAGGATTCACTTCAAATACAAGAACTGGAAAAGCTGAAGGATTATCCGCAAACACTGCTGTTTTACGAAGCGCCGCATCGCATTCAAAAAACGCTGCAGAATATGTTAGCTGTATTCGGAAATCGTGAAATGTGCTTAGCCCGAGAGCTTACTAAGCGATATGAGGAATTTATCCGCGGAACGATTCAAGAGGTATTAGAGGTTGCGGATTCCTGTAGGGGTGAGATGGTGCTTGTTGTAAAGGGCGCACAGGAATGCCCAAAGAAAGAAATCGATCCAAGTATGTTGAATCAAAAAATCAATGAGTATATTTCGTACGGACTCAGCAGCAAAGAGGCAATTAAAAAGGTCGCCAAGGAAAACGGCTGTTCCAAGAATGAGCTATATCGACAGTACCATGAAAATCTGTCATAAGACAGAGAATTGCGTTGAATTTCAGCGCAATTTTTTATCATAATGTCAGGCATGAAAAAATATCAATATACATCCCTATCAAACGAGCGCCCAGTATATGAAGATGATGAATTGATGGTAGTAAGAATATCATTTATGGAACTGATTCCATAAATGAAAAGCAATCACGTCTGTTATCACAATAGAAAGGGCAACACTTTTTATCAGAGCGATAAGAAATAATATTCTTACAAATCCTTACAGAGATCGGCATAGTTTCTCATAATATAAGAAAGTCTGTCTCCTATAAATCATAGAAGGGAAGTGATGGTGACAGTTGATTGCAGCAATGATTATAACAACAGCCAAATATCCTGAAGCACAGCAGAGTAACGGGAAATAGATTGAAGTATTATCTATGTCTTTTCTAAGCAGCATACAGACTCAACTCCACGTAAATACTTGTAAAGCACTGACAATGCGTCTATACTTTTTAAACAAGGCCGCAAGTGTGATAGCGTGATGGAGGAAATGAAGGGGATAAGTAAGCCTTTCATTAAGGGCTTTCAATCGATACAGCCGACGATATATCAATTTTATAATATGATAAAGTTATAATAGAAAATGTGAAAAACAGGTGAAAATATCAAAAAGAAAAATTCAGCAGATAAACACACAAAAAACGAAAGAAATCAGTTATAATTATAGAGGGAATATCCCGGCGGAAATACTCAATTCAATAAGTTTAATCAAGAGGGTAAAACCGACTTCATGATCAATAAGACAGCTGCATCAAGCTTTACCGAACCGCAGCGGCAGTAGTGAGGGAGCAATAGCACAAAGAGGATAAAGTCAGTGATAAAACGAATGATATAAGCAACGTAAAATCAAATATATAAAAATGCTTAAAATAATTACATAAAATGTGAGCGCATCAGAAAACAGAGGTGAAAGCATGAGCAAGCTATTAATTGTAGATGATGAAAAAAGGATCAGAGACATGATTCGCAAGTACGCAGAGTTTGAAGGCTATGAGGTAGAAGAAGCACAAGAGGGAATGCAGGCAGTTACGCTGTGTCGTGAAAACGATTATGACTTAATTGTTATGGACGTAATGATGCCGATTCTCGACGGCTTTTCCGCAAGCAAGGAAATATTAAAAACCAAGGCGATACCGATCATAATGCTTTCGGCACGCGGAG
This sequence comes from Erysipelotrichales bacterium, assembly GCA_910576855.1. GTDB lineage: Bacteria > Bacillota_I > Bacilli_A > Erysipelotrichales > Erysipelotrichaceae > C-19. The sequence goes on along the minus strand of CAJTJP010000004.1, from coordinate 105,112 downwards.
AGGAATATGACAAGCTGCACGGCTTTGAGACAGGGGTTGATGATTATGTCGTGAAGCCGTTTTCACCAAAGGAACTAATGATGCGGATACAAGCCGTTTTAAAAAGGACCCGACACAGCACAAACAAAGATACCCTCGATAAAGAGATTTATACTTATGAAGGACTTTGTGTAGATATGACCGCCAGAATCATAACCATCGATAATAAGCGAATCACGATGACGCCGAAGGAATACTCACTGTTATTTTACTTTATCAAAAACAAAGGCATTGCACTTACAAGAGAAGCATTAATAAGGGATGTTTGGGGCTATGACTTCTACGGTGATGATCGAACACTGGATACGCACATCAAGCTGTTAAGAAAATGCTTGAAAGAATACAGCAGTTTAATAGTAACGCTTCGAGGGGTAGGATACCGCTTTGAGGGCTAAGCTTATGCAGCAAAATAAACGAAGTGTCAGAAGTAAGCTGTTTTCTGCCTTCTTATTGTTCAGCGGGATAATGCTGCTTATGCTTTGGGTATTTCAAGTGCAGTTTCTCGATCAATTTTATCGTATGATTAAATCACATGCGGTAAAAAATGCCGCTGTCAGTATTCAACAGGCCATTGACAATGATGAGGATTATAAGGAACAGATTGAAGCGATAGCGAGAAAAAACGATTTATGCGTTTCTGTCTTAAACGAGGATCTTACAGAGATATATACAAGCAATCGTCGTGATCCCCGCTGTATGATTGACAAACTGAAACAAAGTGAAATCAATTCCATATATCAGGAGGCAGTAGCCAACGGTGGCAACAGCGAACGTTTTATTGAGACAGATGAAGCAAGAAATCGAAAAATGAGCGAAGTACCGCCTGAAATCACAGATTTCACTCCCGACAATGATCCGATAAAAAAAGAAAAAGGGCTGCAGAACATGACATACGCAAGTGTAGTAAAAAATGAAGCAGATAAAGCACTTGTAGTATTGGTAAATGCACAAATATCACCGGTCGATGCGACTGTTGAAACAATTCGTACACAGCTTGTCATCATTACCGCAGTGTTGATACTGTTAGGCATGCTGCTGGCATACATCATGTCAAAAAAAATAGCGAAACCGATGATCGCAGTGAACCAAAATGCGAAGCAATTGGCAAAAGGAAACTATGAGGTCAGCTTTAACGGCAGTGGATATCGAGAAATCAGTGAGTTAAATGACACCCTGCGCTATGCAGCAGAGGAACTCAGCAAGGTTCAACAGCTGCAGCGTGAGCTGATTGCCAATATGAGTCATGATTTAAGAACGCCGCTTACGATGATCAGCGGCTACGGTGAGATGATGCGCGATATACCCGGAGAAAATACACCGGAAAATGTTCAGATCATCATTGATGAAGCCAATCGCCTGACCTATCTTGTCAATGATATCCTTGATTTGTCAAAGCTGCAGGCGGGTGTACAGGCTTTGGAGCTGCAAAGCTGTCCGATTACCAAAATCATTAAGCAGGTAGCAGAGCGTTACGAAAAAATGCAGCAGGAGGAGCCATGCCAAATTAAGCTTCAATACGAAGAAAGCTGTTATATACAGGCAGATGAAATAAAAATAACTCAAGTGATATACAATCTTGTCAATAATGCGATTACCTATTGCGGCGAGGATCGCTTAATCATCGTCAAACAAATAAAAAAAGCCGAGACCGTCAGAATCGAAATCATCGATCACGGAGAAGGAATCCCGCAAGAACAACTGCCCTATGTATGGGAGCGCTACTATAAAAACAAGCATCATAAACGCTCCAAAACAGGAAGCGGAATCGGTCTCAGTATTGTAAAAAGCATACTGGAGCTCCATCATGCGGTATACGGTGCAGAAAGCGAAGTAGGTAAGGGAAGCTGCTTCTGGTTTGAACTGCCGATATCAGAACAACAAGCGCCCTGAGATTAACAGCGATAGACAATCGTATCTGAAAACAATAGAGAAAAACACAAAAGGAAAGACAAAGAAAACAAAAAAGTCAAAAAGAAAAGGCACTGTCGTTTCTGCAGCCAACAGGCAAATAACGCAGTGCCTTTTTATTGTAAAACAAATACCACATGCTACGCATATGGTAAAAGAAATTTTATTGCGGAAAAACAAATATCCTTGTAAAACAATCTTCATTTTAACCCGAGAGAAGGCAAGTCCCTTCTTAGAGAGGCGCCAAAACAGCCTATGCTCTTACTTTTTATCAAACAAAGCTCGACGCTTCGTCGAAGTAACCATCATCTGCTTCAGCGCTTCACTGTCCTCATTACGCAGTGCTTGCTTCAGCGCTTGCAGGGAAGCCTCAAAGTCATCGATTTCACGAATTAAATTATCCTTGTTTAAAAAGAACAGCTCCGTCCATAAATGCTCATTGATCCGTGCGATTCTTGTGAGATCACGAAAGCTGTCACCCGTATAGTTCACCAAATCGGGATTATCATTCGCATTCATTAAGGAAATCGCAATCACATGCGTAAGCTGAGATACATAACCAATCATTTCGTCGTGCTTCTGAGCCGATAACACACTGATGTTCGCAAAATTCAGCTCTTTCGCAAACTCACTTAAAAAAGAAATTGCGGCATCGGAATTAGCGGCTGTCGGAGTGATGATGAAATTTGCCTGTTGAAACATCGTGTCATTCGCATAAACCACGCCGCTGACCTCCTTACCGGCCATCGGATGCGAAGCGATGAACTCAACCGACTGATCCTTCAACAGCTCCTGAACCACGTCAACGACATTACACTTTACACCGGAAACATCGCTGATCAGACAGCCCGGCTTAAAGGAGGTACCGTATGCCTTGATCCAGTCGATCATAGCGTTAGGGTACAGACCGAAAAACACGACATCGGCCTCAGCGATGAAATCAGCCTGCGGATCAACGCTGCCCAGTTCGATCAAACCGTTGGCAAGCGCATAATCAATGCTATCCTGCTTGATATCGATACCTGAAACATGATAGCCGCGCTTTGAAAGCGCATAGGCATAGCTTCCGCCCATCAGTCCGAGCCCGATAATCAAAAATCGAGTATCCTTATTCATACCGCTCGACCTCTATTCCTAAGCGCATCAAATCCTCAAAAAACAGAGGATAAGACTTGCGTACAGCCTCTGCACCCTGAATGGTACACGGCTTTTCACACAGGGTAGCTGCGATTGCCAAGCTCATCGCAATACGATGATCGTTATGGGCATCAAATGCGACATCACCTTGATAGCTGCGCTTTCCCTCGATATAAATGTCATTTTCCTCACTTCGGATAGCTACACCGAGCTTTTTCAGCTCACACTCCATCGCCGCAATGCGATCGCTCTCCTTGATACGCAATCTGCCGGCATTTTTAATATGCGTAGAACCGTTCGCAAAAGCCGCAAGCACACAAAGAATCGGGCCTAAATCAGGACAATCGGCCAAATCAATTTCACTGCCTGCCACTTCACTTTTATCAATCGCATAGCCATTGACCGATTCCTTAAAGCTGACCCCGGCCTGCTTCAGCAGCTTCATGATTACCTTATCTCCCTGACGAGAATTATGATGAACACCGCAAACCTCTAAGTCATTGTTTAAGGCAGCTAAGCAGGCAAAGAATGCAAGCTGTGAGAAATCACCTTCAACCGAATAACAGCCCGGATGATACTCCTGTCTGCCCTTGATATAAATCGTATTAGAGTCTGTGAATTCCGTTTCGATTCCAAAATGCTCCAGCATCTGCATCGTTAAGCAGACATAAGAGCGCGATTCAAACGGCTCCTTTATCACAATGGTAGAGGACGTATCACATAGCGGAAGCGCAAATAACAGTCCGCTGATAAACTGACTGGAAACATTTCCCTCTAATACGAATTCTCCGCCCTGTAATGCACCGTTGATGGAAATGGTTCCGTTTTTGTGTACAAAGGATAAGCCCTGTTCTTTGAAGATCGTTTCATAAACACTTTGCGGGCGCTCCATCAAACGACCTTGACCCGTAAACGTAATCGGTTGATTCGTCAAAGAGAAAATCGGAATAAAGAAGCGCAAGGTAGAGCCGCTTTCATTACAAAATACTTCTCGTGTTTCACAAGCATTCGGCTTGCCGATTCCTGTTACTTCAATAAAATCATCATGAGTGATGATTTGTGCACCTAATGCCTGCATCCCCTTTATGGTAGTTAAAATATCCTGAGAATACGCGATATTATCGATACGGCTGACACCCTTAGCCAATGCAGCACAGATGATAGAGCGATGCGCCATGCTTTTGCTTGGAGGAATCGTCAGCTTTCCGCTGCATTTTCCGGGAAATACCTTCGCAATCATGCGATATCCCTCCCGATGACACGTGCGATGCTTCTGCCCTTCGCAATCAATTCAGCGAATTTTTTCGGCTTTAGGGTTTGGGCACCGTCAGACCACGCACATTCGGGATTTTCATGAACCTCAATGATCAAGCCGTCAGCTCCTGCCGCAATCGCCGCAAGTGACATTGATTCCACAAGCTTCCAATCACCGGTTGCGTGACTCGGATCAATGATGATCGGCAAATGTGTCTTTTCCTTAATAATCGGAATGACACTGAGGTCAAGCGTATTTCTTGTATATTTTTCAAAGGTGCGGATACCTCGTTCACAGAAAATAACCTTATCATTGCCCTCTGACATGATATATTCCGCTGCCATGATCCATTCCTCGATCGTATTAGCCAAGCCTCTTTTTAACAGCACCGGCTTATCCACCTTACCGACAGCTTTCAACAAATCAAAGTTCTGCATATTACGGGCACCGATTTGAATCATATCGACATGTTCAACAAACTCGTCCAGCTTATCGGCGCTCATCAGTTCGGAAACGATCGGAAGACCGGTTTGTTTGCGGGCCTCACACATTGCCAAAATCCCCTCTGTTCCCATGCCTTGAAACGCATAAGGAGAGGTACGCGGCTTATAAGCTCCGCCGCGAAGCATACAGCCGCCGGCTTCTTTCACTGCCTCGGCAATTTTTACTGTCGGCTCTAAACCCTCGATTGAACAAGGGCCGCCGATTACGACAAGCGGTTCATTACCGCCGATGCGATAATCACCGACCGTAATAATGCTGTCCTCGGGATGAAACAAGCGATTTGCCTTTTTATACGGTGCCGCAACACGCACAACGCTTTCCACATAAGGATTTGCCTCAATTTGCTTCGGATCGATAACGGATGTATCACCAACCAAGCCGAATACATTGTAATTCTCACCGATACTGGAGTGAACACTCAGTCCGCGATCGGACAGACGCCCCATCAGCGCGTCGATTTCATGCTTAGGCGCATTTTTCTTCATTGTAATAATCATACTATCAGTCCTCTTTTCTATGATTCTGCAGTGCTAAGGAAGCACATCGTTCCATATAACAATCCAAAACGGCCAATGCCAACACACTGTCAACGACCACACAGGCACGATGAATGATTGCCGGATCATGACGGCCGCTGATGATCAGCTTTTCAGTCTGCTTCGTCTGTTTATTGATCGTATCCTGTTCCTTATATATAGAAGGAGTTGGCTTCACACAGGTTTGAATCACGATCGGCATACCGTTTGAGATACCGCCGTTAATACCGCCGTTGTTGTTTGTTTTAGTGATTACGACACCGTCTTTATATGCAAGTGCATCATTGACCTCACTGCCGGTATAATCGCTGAAGCCAAAGCCCAAGCCGAAGGCAACGCCCTTTACTGCCGGGATGCTGTATAAGTAATGCGCGATAATGCTTTCCAGTGAATCAAAGAAGGGCTCTCCGATTCCTGCCGGCAAGTTGATAACGGCACTTTCGATAATACCGCCGACGCTGTCTCCGTTGGCAGCTGCCTGTTCAATTTCCGCCGTCATTTCCCTTTGAGCATTTTCATTAATAACAGGGAATGCAGCAGTCTGCAGCTTCGCTACCTGCTTGTTCAATAAATCGATATCGGAAGCGAAGGCATCATCGCTGACACCGTGACATTTCATAATATGACTTCCGATATAAATTCCCATATCGGCAAGAATCTGTATCGCTATCGCACCTGCCGCAACCAACGGTGCGGTGATTCTGCCGCTGAAATGGCCGCCGCCGCGATAATCCTGATAACCGAGATACTTCACATCGGCCGTATAATCCGCATGCGACGGGCGCAGACGATTTTTCGTTTTCTCATAATCGGCAGAGTGCTGATCGCTGTTTTGAATTAAGATCGTAAGCGGTGTTCCGGTTGTATAGCCCTCAAATACACCGCTGATAATATGCGGGATATCCGCCTCATGACGCTGTGTGGAAATTCTTCCCTTTGCCTTGCGCTTCTCCCCCTGTGCCGCAATGAACTGCTCGTCAATCGAAATTCCTGCCGGGAGTCCGTCTAACGTAACGCCGATTGCGCTGCCGTGGCTTTCTCCGAATATAGTACAGCTGATATGCCTTCCGATCGTATTTTTCATTTTGATGCCTCCAACAGAGCTGCAATTTCCTTTAAGCTCATTTGTTTGATTTCCGCAAGTCCCGCCTCATTGACCCAAACCGTATCAATCGTATCATGATCGGCTTTTTTATCATTTTTCATCAGATCGATCCAAGCCTTATGATTTGTTTCGACTTTCATCGGCAAGCCGAGTTTTTGACAAATCGATCGGGTACGTTCCTTTAACAGCGTATCACCGATAAAATACGGCATTCCCAACGCTACACATTCCCCGTGATAGAGGTCATGCAGATGATTATCCGCCTCTATCGCATGTCCGATCGTATGACCGAAATTCAATATCTTACGCAGTCCCTGTTCCTTTTCGTCCTGTTCAACTACGGCTTTTTTTACCATTAATGCTTTTGCGATAATTTCATCAATGTGATTTTCAATGTCTCCCGTTTCAAACAGCTCTAATAAGGTTTTATCATAAATCAAGCCTGCCTTCAATGCTTCAACGAGTCCGTTGATATAATGTCTCGTCGTTAGTGTGTTCAATGTTTCAGGATCGGCTAAAACAAGCGTTGGTTGATAAAATGCACCTATCACATTTTTCACCCCGTTAAAATTGATTGCGACCTTTCCTCCGATTGATGAATCGATTTGCGAAAGAGTGGTGGTAGGCACCTGTATGAAACCGATTCCACGCATATAAGAGGCTGCCGCGAATCCCGCTAAATCGCCGACGACACCGCCGCCTACCGCAATAATCAAATCCTTGCGTGAAAACTGATGCTCCAATAAATCAGCACAGATTTCCTGAAAGGAAGCCATCGACTTCGCTTGTTCCCCATGCGTTACGATATGGACAACGTGCTCCCTGCATTGCGCCGCAATCGTATCAATATATTTCTGCGGAACATTATCATCACTGATGATCATCGCTTTATGCGAAAGATCGGCGTATTCGTTGAGCTTCGCAAGACATCCGCGCTCTAAGATGATATCATAGCTGTGTTCACCAAGATTCATATGTAATTTCATCCTGTTTCCTCCTGTTGTTTCATCACTGTTTTAAGAAAAAAGCATCGTTTGAATCGGTACGATGCTTTTGTTTGTCCTATTAGAAGCAAAAAAGTCCATGCGTATAGCCGGTTTACTAACAGGAACTATTCATAATAATAAAAATAAGCATTTTTACGCATGTCTTATGCCTCCGTTTGCCAATATTCTAATACAAAACGGCTTGTTTGGCAAGCAGAAACGCTCACTGCCGAGATATTTATGTATCCGAGGTAAGAAGCGGTATTCTTAGAAGCGATTTAAAAGATGCTTGTTTACCGATTAAAGTTTTTTTATAAAATAGTACGTCAGCGTTATGAAAATGCACACAATGTATATAAAATTATGTTGTTTAAATGAGCGTATTTTTCGTATAAGCGCAAAATCGAAAGATCATATCGAGCTTATGAGGTGATTAAGGATACTAAAGCTGATTGATTTAAAAAAGGCAATAAGGTACGATTGGATAATACGATCTATTCCCCATAAAACTGAATTAGAAGCGTTGTCGAAGCAGTTTTCTGATGAAAATAACCTGAATTACGGTTGACGCAACCACGGGTTGACAGATTGAATGGACAGAATTGGTAGTATTTGCTTGGATATAGTGATAAAATCTTTGTGGAATGATAAACCGGGAGGATAAAATATGATATTTGCTGATAAGCTGATACAGCTTCGTAAAAAAGCCGGCTGGTCTCAAGAGGAATTGGCCGAACAAATGGATGTCACAAGACAATCCGTATCAAAGTGGGAAGGTGCACAGGCAATTCCCGATATTGAAAAAATGCTGAGGCTATCCAGACTGTTTGGTGTAAGTATGGATTATTTAGTGAAGGATGAAATTGAAACCGATGACGGAATCGTCCTTGAAAAAGTGTCTTTATTACGACATGTGTCTATGGATGAGGTAAAGAGTTTTTTAACAATGACAGCTGATACAGCGAAAATAAAGGCCTTGGCCGTATTTCTGTGTATATTGTCACCGATCTGTCTGTTTATATTAGGCGGATTCAGCCAACAAGATTCCTATGATTTCAGTGAGAATGCTGCCGGCGGAATCGGAATGATCGTTTTACTTATTATTGTTTCGCTTGCAGTAGTGATATTTATGTCATGTGAGCGAAAAAATGCTGAATTTGAATATTTACAAAAAGAAGTGTTCGATATGGATTACGGTGTTATTGAAATGTTAAAAAAACAAAAAGCACAATATCGCATCACTTATACAAGAAAAAACATCATCGGTACTGTTCTTTCTATCATGGCATTGATTCCGCTTTTCATCGGCGCGATCATTGATGAAAATAATGATATGCTGATGATCTATATGCTTTCAGTTTCTTTTGTGATTGCAGGTATCGGAGTTATTTTCTTTGTCAGCAACGGAATTATATGGGCAGGATATGAAAAGTTGCTGCAGGAGGGTGATTACTCGAAAAAGAAAAAGGAGAATCAGGCTTTTGTATCGGTAATTTCAACTATTTATTGGCTGATTATAACGGCGATTTATTTAAGCTACAGCTTCATGACAAACAACTGGCAATTCAGCTGGATCATATGGGTGATCGGAGGACTTATCTATCCGATCATAACGATGATAAATGAATTGCGTAATAAAAGAAAAGGCTGATTTATACACTCAGCCGTACATCAAGAGTGAAGATTCATTTAGTTTTCACTTTTTTTATATAGGAAATAGAATCCCTGAAATGAATATCCGATCAACATAACGAAAAAGCTGAAAATAGGAATCAAAAAGCTCTTTAGAGCCGTAGTGTTCCCTTCGCAAGGTCCTCAGCCGCAAACGAAATGAAATAAAACGGAAGCGTAAACAGCCTTTGTTCAACGTGATAGCCGTAATTACCGTTTGATACCTTGATTGCCGCCTCATATTTATTATGAAGAGAAAATTTAGACAATGAATTCAAGGTTCCTCTGCCCTTTTTTACATCAATCGGATAAAGCTTATTATCAGACTCAATAATAAACTCAAGCTCCGCAGAAGCTTTTCCGCGCCAGTAAAAAAGCTTCAGTCCCTTTGCGCACAGCTCGTTAGCGACAAAGTTTTCATAAAAAATACCGGATAACGTATTCTCCCTATCATTAGCGATAAAAGATGCCGCATTGATTCCGCTTTGATAAGAAAACATACCGATATCTGCCAAGAATAAACGAAAATGATTTGAATTGTCGGATATAAGCGGCAGCGTAATATGCTCCTTCAGCTGAAACGCTTGATGAATGATATGGGCAGTCGTAAGCCAATGAACAGAAGTTTCAAAATCTCTGGTTTTACGGTTGGCCTCTAAAAAGCTCGGTGAAAAATTCTTAGATTCTTTATTCAGTTGTTGATAAATGTTGGAAAATAATGCTCGAGAACGTAATACGGCTTCTCTGCTTGCCTGATATAAATCCATATCAGCTAAATAGTTATCATATAATGCTTTTAATATTTTTTGTGCAGAGAAAAGACTATTTTCCTCAATATTCCGCTTCTGATTATCTTACTCATGATTACCCCATTCATTCCCCATAGCTCAATCTTTATCCATAAAAAAAACAGCGACAGCCCACATTCGGCCCTCACCGCTGTTTAACTTAATCCAATCGATCGCTCCCGTTAATTATAATCATCGATCACGACGTCCTTGATCGGTTCTTCCTCAACATAAACGCCGTCCTCGTCACCCTCCTCGATAATCAATTCATCAGTATCGATGACAGATTCAACAAACGTATGGCGAGAACGCAGATCCCACTTATTCTCACCGATGCACACAAAACGCTCATCAAGCGAAACATCATTATAGAACTGTGCGATATTGTCCTCTTCCTGCTGCTCATTGAAGCCCATCATCGTAGCTACATCCTCCCAAAGCTTCAAAAAAGTAACCGGCTTGCGTTTCTTAACCATTAATTCATATGCGATATTAATCATAGATTTTGTACTCATGATATAATCCTCCTACATTTTATCCGCTGCTTCAACACCGATCAGGGATAAAGCATTTTTTAAAGTGATTTTTGTTGCCTTCAATAAAGCCAAGCGCTGAGAACTGAGCGCTGCATTGTTAGGATCAATGACTTTACAGGCATTATAGAAGCTGTGGAAATAGGCCGCAAGCTTCTGAATGTAGTTGCAGACCTTATTAGGCGCACGATTTCTTGCCGCATCAGCGACAACGGCAGGGAATTCATTGATATACTTCAAAAGCTGAACCTCTTTTTCATCATTCAACAGCTCATAGCTGTCACAGCTCAAAAAGCCATCGGCCTGCTTCAAAATGGAACAAATACGCGCATGAGCGTACTGAGCATAATACACGGGATTATCATTGCTTTGCTTACGAGCTAACGCCAAATCAAAATCCAAATGCGTGTCCAATGCACGCTGAACAAAGAAATAACGAACAGCGTCAACACCGACCTCTTCGCAAAGCTCACGCACTGTGACCGCATTACCGGTACGCTTGCTCATTTTGATTTCTTCCTTGTTCTCAACAAGGCGAACCATTTGAATGATATCGACCTCAAGTTGATCGGCATCCTTACCCAATGCTGACATCGCAGCCTTCATACGCGGAATATACCCGTGATGGTCTGCGCCCCATAAATTCACCAGCTTATCAAAGCCGCGCTCGAACTTCGTTATATGGTATGCAATATCAGGCACCAGATATGTATAGGAGCCGTCACTTTTACGCAATACACGGTCCTTATCGTCACCGTATCTTGACGATGCAAACCAAAGCGCATCCTCCTGCTCATACGTTACACCAAGCTCACTGAGACGATTCAAGACTCTTTCAACCTGACCGCTGTCATGGAGCTGCTGCTCACTCGACCACACATCGAAATGCACACGAAACAAATCTAAATCCCGCTGCAGTTTAGCCAGCTCCTGCTTCATGCCCTCCTTGCGGAAATACGCATACGCAATATCCTCAGGCTCATTCAACAAGCTGTCCTTTTTCTCCTCGGCAATCTGCTTCGCAATCGCAATGACATCCTTGCCGTAGTAGCCGTCCTTCGGCATTTCCTTATCCACATTGAAAAACTGTGCATAGCGAGCTGCCAGTGACAAAGCCAACGCATGAATCTGATTGCCGGCATCATTCACATAATACTCACGACATACCTCATAACCGCTTGCCTTCATCATTCTTGTAACACTGTCGCCCCAGGCAGCGCCTCGCGCATGCCCCAAATGCAGATCACCGGTCGGATTCGCCGACACATACTCCACATTGATTTTCATGCCCTGACCGCTGTCATTCCTGCCGTATTCATCACCCAAGGAAAGCACTGTATCGATCACATTGCTTAATGCAGTCTGCTTCATCGTGAAATTGATAAAACCGGGCCCTGCAAGCTCACAATGCGATATCACCTCATCGCTCATATGCGCAATCAAAGCAGTCGCAATATCACGAGGACTTTTTTTCAACACTCTTGCCGATTTCATAGCGATGTTAGTCGCATAATCACCGTGTGCCTTATCCTTAGGAATCTCAATCACAATATCATCAAGTGATATACTCTGTTCAAAAGCACCCTCAAAAGCCTTCTGAACGGCTTCCTTTAATTGATATTCTAAATCACTCATACTACGCCTCCTTGATACTCCAAATGATACGATAACCGCCGATACAGCTGTCATCGTTATAAATATCATACTCCAAGGTAATGATCTGTTCCTTAAAAATATAACGATGCGTAAAAAGCTCAATCGAAATATCTCCGTAAGGAGTAGACAAAACCCCCTGTGTTTTCTCATTCAACACAAAAAGCATATGACTTTTTGTCTCCGCCTGCCTTTTGAGCTCCAGCTGATCCTTATCGGCTTTCACCTCAACATCAACACACGCTTCTTTATTTTCTTCCGTATAACAGATTTTTATACCGTCATTTGTTTTCATCACATCAGCGAAGCCGTCAAACAAGATATCGCGAACCTCCTGATAACGATGCTTTCTTTTCACTATGAGCTTTTTTTTCATCTCATCACCACTTACCATGGTGAATTATAACAGATATTTGCTGAGGTGCAAGTATAACTTTCATAAATTTTATGCTTTCTGTTGAATTTTCATGTCTTTTAATCAAAAGAGAGTATGAAAATAAGCCACAATCAATAAACTGTTTCCATATTTTATCATTACCGGTAACTGCATCAATAAGCAAATAAGAAACCGGATAAAACAATAGGCAAGCAAAAAATAATGAAAGAGGCTTAAGACAGGTTTATACAAGAAAAGAATGTGCATACTAGCACATAAGGGGTGATAAGAGTGAGGTACTGGAAAAAGCTTCTCTTTTTATTGATCTATCTATGCCTGAGTGCTTTACTGGCAATCTATACCTATGCGATGCTTGATCCGTTAGATATCAATGAAACAAGAAAAAGTATTACGATTTATGATACAAACGGTGATGTTCTGTACGAATCCAATTTCAAAAAAAACATGGAATGGACATCCATTGATGAAATACCCGAATTTATCCAAGACGCATTTGTCAGTGTAGAGGATAAGCGTTTCTATTATCATGCCGGATTTGACCCTTTAAGAATCGCAAAGGCATTAAAAAACAATATTTTATCGGGAGGTGTTGTAGAGGGCGGAAGTACAATAACCCAACAATATGCAAAAAACCTGTTTCTTACCAATGAACAGACTGTTTCCCGTAAAATACAAGAATTCTTTTATGCGACACGTTTGGAGATGCAATACAGCAAGGCAGAAATACTGGAGGGGTATTTGAATACATTATATTACGGACACGGTGTTTACGGTGTAAGAAATGCCGCAAAATTCTTTTTTGATAAGGAATTGAAGGAGCTTGATACCGCACAGGTTGCGATGCTGATCTCAATACCGAACGGACCATCGTTATACAGCCCGTATTTACATCCTGACTATGCGAAGTCCAGACAAGAATTGATATTATCGATATTGGCACAAAGAGAATTGATCAGTGAACAGGAATATCAAGAGGCAAAGGCTGAGGTGCTCGTATATGCGTCGCATGAAGATGAACAAAATGTTTACGGCAACGATGAATATTTTATCACTGTCGTATTAGAGGAGCTGGCGCAAAAAAAATTGTTGGACAAAAGCAATACACTTCATGTGTATACAAGCTATGACCCTAAGGTACAAAGAGCCTTGATGAAAAGCATCGATGAAAGCATGAGCAAGGAAAATGAGCTGGAGTGTGCAGGTATCGTTTTAGAGCCGTTTACCTCGCATGTGCTTGCGATAGCGGGCGGAAAGGATTATACGATCTCACAGTTTAACCGTGCGATGTATGCCAAGCGACAGGTTGCCAGTGCCATAAAGCCGCTGTTGTATTATAATGCGCTGTGTCAGGGCTTTACTCCTTCCTCGACCTTTATTTCACAGCCGACGACCTTTCAAGTTGAAAACGGTGAATATGAGCCGCATAATTACAGTAATCGTTATCCGTATCGTGAAATTTCAATGATCAATGCAATTGCGATGTCAGATAATATCTATGCGGTAAAGACCCATCTGTTTCTGGGTACGGCAACGCTTCATAATTCATTGCTTGATTTCGGAATCAAGCAGTCGCAGGAGAATCCCAGTGAAGCACTCGGTACAGTGAATATGTCTGTGTTTGAACTCGGTAATATTTATAATACATTTGCGTCAGAGGGCTTATATCGTGAAGCAAGCTTTATTCAAAGAGTCAGCGATGAAAAGAATGAAGTGATATTTGAGGTAGATACACAGAATAAACGCTTGATGGATCGTGATAAGACCTTAGTGTTGAATCAAATGCTGACATCAACCTATGATCTGCGCAATCGAACTACAGCGTATCCGACAATGACCGGCAGTGCCCCGAAAACCAAGGTAGGAGTAAAGTCGGGTACCAGTGATTGGGATGGTTGGGTCGTTGGCTTTAATCCCGGCTATACGGTTGCGATATGGACCGGCTTCGATGATAATCGCTTCTTAGAAAAAACCTATTATGAGGAAGCGAAATCGATCTTTAAAAAGACCTTTGATGAATTATATCCGAAAGGAGACGGGCCTTGGTATTCTCCGAGCGATGAAATTGAGGTGCGCTATGTCGATCCAATCAGCGGGAAGTTAAGCTCACAGGGCAGTCCGTATTGGTATCTCAAGGAATGATACTTGAAATGAAATTTTGTTTTATATTAATTTGGTTAAACTAATATTTCAAATCTTAATTTTTAAAATAATATAACTTTGTCAATCGTAGTCAAGAATTATATGAAATGAATATAATAGAATTATGAAAATTAAAAGGATTAGTTCCTGTTTGTTACAGAAATTAATCCTTTATTTACTCTCGAATATTTAGTGTTATATATTATAAATTAGATGAGTACATACTTTTGTGATTTTTTTGTTATTTAATCAGATATATTAATATGAATAACAACAATACAAGAGGTGTTTCTAAAAAAATCATTTCTCTCCATAAAATAGGGTCGCTTTTCATTTTTTGTTTATTTTCAAGAAATACATCATTATCCATATTTCTTGGAACATAAAACATATTACTACAGCAAAGAAATATGATGGAAATCAAGATAATATCAGTAACAATTACCATGTCATTATTTAATATGTTTATCGCACATAAGGTACATACTCCTAATAGTGATAATATATAAATCACGTAAGCAATTTTTAATCTATTCATATCACCATCTCCTTTCTTAGTCTGTGTGAGAAATGACAATTTCGTATTTTTTTGAAAATTTGTCTACGAACAAGATAATGTGCGCCCAGAAACATGATATGATACATTATTTATATTAAAAGCTGTTGAACCTAATATATCATAGCTAGCTGTAGCTGTTACAGTTCTTTTTGAAGTAGATAATTTTCTTGTTACATTTATGTTTGTAATACTACCGGAATATGCAACTTGTGGATGTGTTACGGACACCCATTCTACGTTTAAATATGCATCTGATGAAGTAATTACACCTGTTGCTTCATTGTAGCTTACCGTCTTTCTCACTCAAATGTCATATCCCAAAAAGCGCCTCACAAAATCATGTCTTTCTTTGGCTGAATGACCGCATGACGGTGCCGGATATGTTGAGGTGGCCTGCACAAACGGATAACGCCCCTTGAACTTATCGGCAATCGATAATGTCTCTGAAATGCTTTTGCCGGCTGCGAAAATGGTAGTGCCGCTGCCGCACATGGTTACGCTCTTAAAGCCGCAGTCTAACAGCTCCTGTTTAATATCGGCAAGTCCTTCAACAAGCTGAAATGTGCTGTCCTCAAGGGAATTACCGCATTGTTTTAATACACCGTCGGCATTTCCTCGTTCCCATTCGCACAAAAAGGTATCAAGACATGGATGTGCGCATGTTGCAAGATTCAAATTATCATAAACAAGCTTCGTGCTGATTCCCTGTTCAGGTTTTATCAACAGAAAAATCAAATCAAAGCTGCGATCCAAATGCGCTTTTACCTCACCGATACCCGATACGAGAACACATTTCTTTGATACACAAGCCGGCACATCGGCCCCGATTTTAAGCCCCAGCTCCTCTAAATAAGAAAGGTTCGTCGTCGGCTTACTGAGTCTTAAAATTCCGCGCATGACCGCGGCTGCATCACTGCTTCCGCCGCCGAGTCCTGCTTCCATCGGAATTTCCTTGTTTACTCTGATACGATAGTTGTCCTTGATGCGAAAGGTTTCCTTCATCAGCTTTACTGCCTTTACTACCGTATTTGAGGAATCAAACGGTAATGACTCATCATCACAGGAATAGCTCATTCGATTCGCTTTTTCGATCCAAACGGAATCATAAATATCCAACGGCGCAATCACCGAATTCAGATTATGATAGCCGTCAGCTCTTTTATCGGTCGCGTCCAGCAACAGATTTACCTTCGCATATGCATACTCTAATATTTTGCCTTTTTCATTCATATAAATACCTCATATAAGCTGACAAAGTCATCCAAAGATAAGCTTTGCGCTCTTGCTTCAGGCTTGATGCCTGCCCTTTCTATGATTTCCTCGGCCTTTTGTTTATTTCCCAGGTAATTTCCTAAATTGTTCAAAAGTGTCTTTCTTCGCTGACGGAAGCATTCCTTAACTAACTCAAAAAACAACGCTTCATTTTCAAGCGGTTTCTCCTTATGAAAGCGAAACTGCAGGACTGCACTGTCAACTTTCGGCTTCGGCTGAAAAACATTTGCCGGAACCTTACATACTTTCAATACATCACAGCGATAACGGGTGATAACACTTAAGGCATTATAATCCTTGGAATTCACTTCAGCACCGAAACGATCGGCAACCTCCTTCTGCATCATAACGGTAATTGAGCGAATCGTTTCACCATATTCAAATAATCGAAATAAAATCGGTGTAGTGATATAATACGGCAGATTTGCCGCAACGACGATATCATAGCCCTCGTCACAAAGCGGCTTTATGTACTCCTCTAAATCGGTGTTTAAAAAATCCTGCATAATGAGCGTAAAGTTATCGTAATCCTTCAGGTTTTCATTTAAAACAGGCTCCAATCGTGAATCGATTTCAAAGGCAATGACCTTTTTAGCGTATTCACATAAAAACTGGGTAAGTGCACCGATACCCGGGCCGATTTCAATCACTGCACAATGATCGCTGATTACCGCATGACGGGCAATCTTTTCAACGATGCCGCACTCAACCAAGAAGTTTTGACCGTAATTTTTTTTCGCATACAGATCATGCTTTTCCAAGATCGCTTTTGTTTGCGAAGGAGTCGCAATTCGTTGTATCATTTTACACCTCCCTTGATCGATTATGATTCATACTGATTAATAAATGCTCAACCTCTTTCACGGAAAGGCCAAGCATATTCAGGCGCTTCCACAGTGTTTTCGCATTACATTTACCGATAAACAGGGTATTTCCCAGCATTTCCCGAAGCTGAGCGCTGTTGTTGCGACCGTTGAGACCTAAGGCATGAAATTCTTTCAGCGATAATGTTTCACTTACCTGCGCCTCATAAGTCATTAAATGGGAGAGCGCATCCTTGATATCCTGCGGCTTGGCATGTTCAACACCTACCTTTTTCGATGTTTTCGCCAGACGCTTCTCAATAAACGCGTTTTTACAGCCGGGAACCTGCGTATTGATCGCATTTCTGATTTTCTCGCCCGGAACATCGGGATCGGTAAAGATAATGACACCGCGTTTTTTCTGTAGCTGCCGGATCAGCTCGATTCGCTCCTTCGTTAAGCGACAGCCGCAGGTTTCAAGTGTATCGCATTCGATGCAGGATTGAAGCTTTTGCGTATCATGCTTACCCTCTACGACAATGATTTCCTTTATCCTCATTCTATCTACCTCAGTATTTGGTTATCACACATATTCTATCATAATAACCGGTTTTTGAGAATGATTAAACGAGAAATCAGGCAGGAAAAGCGTTGAAACATGCAGAAAAGCACAGCTTTTTTTCAATCTGTGCGGTTTCATTTTCTTTATGTTTAAAGAAAGCGGTTGATAAAATAAATGGCTGATATCGGGTATTATAAGTAACATATTTAATACAGGGAAAATCAAATATGCTTATATACTTATTTACAGTGTGTCCATTATCTACAGATTTAGGATTATTTCCCACATCCGTTTACGTGAAACATTGATTTTAAAGGGATATTTATAGCTTGTATAATTACTGATAACGATTATTTCCCATAGCGAATGATTTTCGCTGTCGGCGTAGAACCGTTTTGCGTAAATTGATTGACGTTTTTCTCACTGCCGATATATAAATCAACGTGGTTGCCGGTAATGGCACCGCCGCGATCTAATACGATACATTTGAGCGGCTGATCCGGTGATATTCCCATACCGCTTAAGCCATGATTGGTAATCTCTACGATAGAGTAAAACGGAACACTTGCATCCATTGCGATAATATAATAGCCGTCATACGTTAAACCGCTTTTCCAAGTACCATCACTTTGTTTCACGCCTTTTTCGGTATTCAGCTGAACACCGATTGCGGTATTTCCGGTACCATCGGCTCTTACGTTACATCCGTAGCAGTCAACGCCATATAAGGTCGTTTTGATTGTAAAGCTTTCATTAGCGGAAACAGTTGCTGCTTCCTTATCCGCAGCCTTTGTTTCAATGATTTCGGGTTCCTCAGGTTCAGGTGCAACATATTGATCCGCCTTGCTTACCTTCGCAAGCGCTTCAAATGTGTCTTTGACTGCGTCCTGCTTCGCCAGCTTTTTATTTAATTTTTTCTCAGTCGCATAGGATTTGACTTCTTTTTTCAAAGAAGTGCTCGGTTTATTTTCCATATGCAGCGTTAATAGCTTATTTTCTCTTTGTGTCAGTTGTGATATCACAGTATTAGATACCGGATTGGTATTAACCATTGCTCCATCACCGGACATATCTGTCGCACATCCGGAAAGAGCGAAAACCATGATCAGAAAAGCACATATTCTTTTCAGTTTCATAAATTTCCTCCTTTTACGGCACGTTGCTTATTCTATCATATGAATTTCAGCTTGTCAAACTTTCTTTTTTTTGAACGGTCTGCATTCACTATTTTATACCCATATGCTTTAGTTTATACATGAATTTATTTTTGTAATATTATTAAAGCCTATAGAATAAGCCTTTTTCAACAATGGGTGCTAAAATCACACTGATTTTTTACTTGTGAAATAACATCTGTTTTTAACAAATATTTCACTCAATATTCGTATCTGATAGCGTACATATGCGATAGCTATGCGTACTAGCTTTCGCTGTGCACATTTTATAAGATTGTGAATGTAACCGCTTCAGCACCGTGAATTTTTCATCGGTTAAGAATAAACCAAAAAGACTGATACAGGTATCATTACCTTGTTACTTTTTGTTCATCGGCTTAACCTAAGAAAATGTAAAGGGTTTCTCAGTTTACAAGACCGCTTTTCAGCGGCTAAAGACCCGCAAAAAAATTTTTTATGAGTTCGATAAATTCCTCGCATTCTGCCGGGATAATAATTTGCGGAAGCAGGGTGTTTTTGAAGTCAATCGTCATCGTAATCATCAAGCCGGCAAGCAGTGCAACTACCAACAGATAGATAAAAAAGATAGAAGCCTTGGGTTCCTTTTCGATATGGAAAATTCGCTCCAAGCGATTGAGGCGGTGCATCTTGACAACATCCAATATGATATACAGAATCAACAGTGATTGGATATAAATCAACCATTTTTCCTCAGTCAACATCACAATACTATATATAAGGAAAGGAATAAACAACAAAGGAAAGAAATAAAAGGTTCCAAAGATTACCTTTCCGCCGTCAAACGGATTCAGCGGCATCAGATTCATCAAGGATACGATACCCGCAAAGAAGCTGAGCCATAAAAAGGTTTGATCCTTTATCAATGAAAAGATAAAGAAATAAATAAGAGCGTTCAACAAGCCGAACAGCGGTCCGCTCATTGCGATAACAGCGTTTTCCTTGATTGAGGTTTGATCCAGTATTTGAATATATGCACCAAACGGAGTAAAGCCGCCGAAGCGCACCTGAGCGCCGTAGCTTTTTGCGCTGATCATATGTCCGCATTCATGAACGACGAGCATAATGATATAGCCTAACGCAAACACAGGATTGATAAAAAGCGACAGCACTGTGATCGTAAGCAGTACGATCAATATATTCAATATCCATTTGCCGATGCTCCAGTCTCTAAATATGGAATTTTGCATAATATCACCTTGAATCAATTATAACATTTTTTAATCTCAATGGGTATCCTTTTCTGCTTCCTTTATTTGGGAAGTCTATTTTTTACCGAAAAGCACCTGAGTCGATATTTTTTTGATAAGCAACAGCTTGCGGTTGAATCAAAATAAAAAGCTAAGGAATCTATATGAATCCTTAGCTTGAACTTGTATATGGCTTATTTTGTCAAATGCTTTTTTATTGTCTGAATGAAGCTGTTATTTATGATACCTGTCTGTGATAACGATCGATAACAAATATCTTTTCTTCCTTATAATATATAAAGGACTGTAACATAAGATATACCTTTGATATAAGGAAAAGAATTCAGAAGATAAAATGAATATCGGCGCAAAGAGAATGACATCTGACAGATGTACTGTTACTAATGCTTGAAATGACGAATACCGGTGTAGACCATTGCGATACCATGCTTATCGCATTCATCGATAGAAAGCTGATCCTTGATTGATCCGCCCGGTTGGATGATGGCGGTGATACCTGCTTTTGCGGCAGCTTCTACCGTATCCGGCATCGGGAAGAACGCATCAGACCCCATGACAGAGCCGTTTGCCTTTTCCTGTGCTTGTTCAATCGCTATTTTTGCCGCGCCGACGCGATTCATTTGTCCGGCACCGACACCGATCGTCATATTGTCCTTAACTAAAACAATCGCATTGGACTTCACGTGCTTAACGACCTTCCACGCAAATAACAGCTGTTCGATTTCAGCCTCGCTCGGCTGACGCTTGGTAACGCACGTCAAATCCTGCGCAGTGATGTTTTTCGCATCGATATCCTGTACCAATAAACCGTCATTGACATTTGTAACCTTAAGCTCAGCACTTGGCTTTAAGCTTGTATCTAAGGTCATCAAACGGATATTTTTCTTTTGCGATAAAATAGCGAAGGCCGCCTCACTGAAGGAAGGTGCGATGATGATTTCTAAGAAAATCTTAGAAAGCTTTTCTGCGACTGTTTCGCTTACCTCATGATTCATAGCGACGATACCGCCGAAAATAGAAACAGGGTCTGCCTCATAAGCCTTGTCCCATGCTTCCTCAATCGTTTTGCCGATACCGACACCGCACGGATTCATATGTTTAAGAGCGACAACGGCACACTGACCGCTGAATTCCTTCAGAATTTCGATTGCGGCATTACCGTCTTGAATATTATTATAAGAAAGCTCCTTACCGTGCAGCTGTTTGGCATTTGCCAAGGAATACTGCGGATTCATATTTTGATAGAAGGCCGCCTCCTGATGTGGATTTTCACCGTAACGCAGGGACTGTACCTTATCAAAGGTCATCGTAAAGCTTTCAGGAAACTTATTGCCCGTTTTCTTAGTGAGATACTCGGCAATCATCGTATCATAACGAGCCGTATGACGGAACACCTTTGCGGCAAGCAGCTCTCTTGTTTCTAAGCTTGTTTCACCGTTTTCCTGCAGCTCCTTAAGCACTGCTTCATAATCGTTAGGGTCGCAAAGTACCGGAATATAACGATAATTCTTAGAAGCACTTCGCAACATGGAAGGACCGCCGATATCGATATTTTCAATGATCTCCTCATGAGATACACCTGCTTTTTGAACTGTTTCCTTAAAGGGATACAGATTGACACATACAAGATCGATATACTCAATACTGTTGTCCTTTAATGCCTGTACGTGGCTTTCATTATCTCTGACACATAACAGTGCACCGTGCACGTTAGGGTGAAGTGTTTTTACACGGCCGTCCATGATTTCGGGAAAGCCTGTCACATCGGAAATGGAAATCGTAGAAATGCCCGCAGTCTCCAATGCCTTCTTGGTGCCGCCTGTGGAAATGATTTCATAACCCAGCTTTGTTAAGCCGGAAACAAATTCCACAAGTCCTGTTTTATCCGATACACTAACCAATGCTCGTTTCATAATGATCCTCCTTATTATTCTCGATTTTATCTATAACCATTTGAATTGCCTTAGGGAACAGATGATACTCTAATTCATGAACATGCTTCTCCAATACCTCTAAGCTCCATGAGGAATCAATCATCAGCTTTTCCTGATAGATGATTTCACCGGTATCCACGCCCTCATCGACATAGTGAACCGTTACTCCTGTATAATCGACCTTAGCCTCGAAGGCGTCCTGAATGCTGTGGGCCCCCGGGAACTGCGGCAGATAAGCAGGATGTAAATTCATGATACGATATGGAAAGGCCTGTAACAGCACCTCACCGATAAAGCGCATATAGCCGGCAAGCACAATCAAATCAATGTGATATTCCTGAAGCTTGGATAAGATAAAGCTTTCATATTCCGCCTTATTTGCGTAAGCCTTCGGATT
Source organism: Erysipelotrichales bacterium (assembly GCA_910576855.1). Taxonomy (GTDB): domain Bacteria; phylum Bacillota_I; class Bacilli_A; order Erysipelotrichales; family Erysipelotrichaceae; genus C-19. The sequence goes on along the minus strand of CAJTJP010000004.1, from coordinate 82,530 downwards.
GACATACAGATAAGGAATTCCAAGCCTTTTCGCACGCTCACACGCGAAGGCATGCTCCTTATCAACGACCAACAGACAGCACTTCGCATGATGAATCTGCTGATTAGAAGCGGCAGTTACGATATTTTCAAAGTTAGAGCCGTTTCCGCTCGCAAATATCGCAATATTTACCATACGAGATCAACTTTTCCGCTGTCGGTGATTTCACCGATGACATAAGCCGGCTCATTGATATCCGCAAGCAGCTTCATCGCTTTATCGACATCACTTTGTTCAACGGCAAGGATAAAGCCGATGCCCATATTGAATACATTTGCCATTTCATTGCCTTCAATGTTGCCTGTTTTCGCAATGAAATCAAAGATTTTCGGTCTTGGGAAGGAATTCATATTGATTGTAACGCCTTGCCCCTCCTGCAGCATTCTCGGCACATTTTCATAAAAGCCGCCGCCGGTGATATGACTCATGCCCTTGATATCCAAGTGTGCCAACAAATGCTTGATTGTCTTTACATAAATTCTTGTCGGTGTTAATAATACGTCGCCTAAAAGCTCATTGTCTAATTCCGCATAGCGCTGATGCGGATCGAGCTTGGCATCCTTAAACAATACCTTACGCACCAATGAAAAGCCGTTACTGTGAACGCCGCTGCTCGGCAGTCCGATCAGCACCTGACCGTTTCTTGTGGACTGTCCGTCCAACAGCTTGCTTTTTTCAACGGCACCGACGCAGAAGCCCGCAATATCATAGTGATTATGAGCGTACATATCGGGCATTTCCGCCGTTTCACCGCCGATCAAAGCACATTCTGCCTGGACACAGCCGTCCGCTACGCCCTTGACAAGCTGTTCAATGCGCTTCGGTTCATTTTTGCCGACTGCTAAATAATCCAAGAAAAAGATCGGCATAGCGCCTTGCACAAGCACATCATTGACGCACATTGCGACCGCATCAACACCTACCGTGTCATGACGATCCATCTCAAAGGCCATCATCAGCTTTGTGCCGACACCGTCGGTTCCCGATACAAGCACCGGTTCCTTTAAATTCAGCGCACTTAAATCAAACATACCGCCGAAGGCACCGATGGAATCCATTGCCCCCTTGACCTTTGTACGTGCGACATGGCTTTTGATCAAGCGCACACTTTCATAACCGGCCTCTAAATCAACACCGGCCTCACGATATTTATCACTCATGTTGTTCTTTCTCCTTCTGTAAAATTTCGCCGTAGCTGTATAAGCTTGTCGGATATATGCCGTCAAAGCAGGACACGCATAGATCCAAAGTACCGAATGCCTGCTTCATCTGATCAATCTCTAAGAAGCGTAACGAATCGGCATTGATGAACTTACATACCTCCTCAGTCGTTAAATGAGCGGAGATCAATTCATCATAGGTTGAAGTATCCACACCGTAGAAACAAGGACTGCGGAAGTTAGGGGAAGCGATTCTGACATGAACCTCTTTTGCGCCTGCTTCCTTCAACAGCTGCACGATGCGCTTTGATGTCGTACCGCGCACAATCGAGTCATCAATCATAAAGACGCGCTTACCTTGAACGATGCTGCGGATTGCGGAAAGCTTCATACGCACACCGCGTTCACGCTGTTTTTGCGTCGGCTGAATAAAGGTACGGCCGACATAGCGATTCTTGATCAAGCCGATTTCATACGGCAGACCGCTTTCCTCGGAAAAACCGATTGCGGCAGATAAAGAGGAATCGGGAACACCGATAACGATATCACCCTCAACATCTTCCATTTTAGCTAATGCACGACCTGACAAACGACGTGCCGTATGTACATTTACACCGTCAATCGTAGAATCGGGACGGGCAAAGTAGATATATTCCATCGCACACATTTTCTTTTGTGTTTTATCGGTATAATAGAAGCTTTTTAACGGTTCACCGCCGTCATTTGCGATTCTGATGATTTCGCCCGGTTCAACATCGCGGATATATTTCGCACCGACGATATCGAAGGCACACGTTTCTGAGCTGACGCAATAACCGCCGTCCTCTAAGGAAGCGATCGCCAAAGGGCGCAGACCGTTATGATCTCTTACCGCATACATGCAGTCCTTTGTCATAATGATAAAGGCAAAGGCACCTTCAAAGCGCTGACATGCTTTTTTGATTTTTTCAACAAAGCTACCGCTTTCGCGCTGAATCCAATGCGCAAGCATTTCACTGTCGCTTTCCCCTTGGAAAATGCTTCCCATTGCTTCCAGTTCTTCCTTCAGCTCCTTGGCATTTACGATTTGTCCGTTATGGGCGACCGCAAAGTGTCCGGTATGAGCACGAACCATAATCGGCTGTACATTTTCAATCTGATTCGCATCCTCTTTGGAATAGCGTACATGACCCAACGCATGCTTGCCCGGAAGCGTGTCGATGATCTGCGGGTTGAAAACCTCGGTCAACAAACCCTTGCCCTTGTAACAGGTGATATTCTCATTATCACTTGCCGCAATACCGGCTGCCTCCTGTCCGCGATGCTGAAGCGCATGCAGACCGAAATAGGTCATAGAGGCTGCTTGATCGCTGACATTATAGATGCCGAATACACCGCATTCCTCATTGATTTTATTCGCAAATAAATACTCATGTTCCATAGCTTTATTTCTCCTTTATTTCTTTCTGAAGTAATTCACACCGTTTTCAATGATGCTTTGCAGCTTATCACCGTCAATGTTTTGAAATAAGCCGTCCTCATAACGCTCACTGTGTCCCATTTTACCGAAAATTCGACCGTCCTCGCTTGTGATGCCCTCAATCGCTAGGGTACTGCCGTTGATATTATAGGTACCGTTCATCGTTGGATCACCGTCTAAGTCAACATATTGCGTTGCGACCTGTCCGTTTTCAAACAGCTTTTTGGCAGTTGCTTCATCACAGACGAATTTGCCCTCGCCGTGGCTCATCGCAACACTGTGCTTTTTGCCCGGTTCAAAAGAGGACAACCACGGTGATTTATTTGATGTTACCTGTGTATAGGCAATGTGTGATACGTGGCGATTGATATCGTTGCGGAACAGCGTAGGTGATTTCTCGTTCAGCTGATCAATGTCTCCGTAAGGTAGTAAGCCGGATTTGATCAATGCTTGGAATCCGTTACAGATACCGAGAATCAAGCCGTCATTTTTAAGCAGTGTTTGAATTGCCGCATAGACCTTTGGATTTTTCAGTACGCTCGCAATAAATTTACCGCTGCCGTCCGGTTCATCACCGCTGGAGAAGCCGCCGACCAACATCAAGATTTGTGCCTCGGCGATCTTAGCACTTAATTCATTGATGCTGTGCTCGATTGCCGCTACGTTTAGATTGTTAAAGACATAGATTTCCGCCTCGGCACCGGCACGAGTGAATTGCTGCATTGTGTCGTATTCGCAGTTTTGCCCGGGGAATACCGGGATAATGACCTTTGGTTTATCAATCGTTTGCTTCGTTGCTTTGCGCTCTGTTGTTTCATAAAGCGGTGTTTCAATTTTTCCCAAGTCGGTATTTACCGCCATCGGATAGATATCCGCATAGCGCTCACACCATACTGCGATTGCTTCCTCGCAGGACAGCCAAATGTCGTTGATGGAAATGCGACCGTCATCAGTGGTGCGACCCAACAGAGTAAAGGCAGGATCGTTGATTTCCGCAGTGCTTTCGACAACGATGGAGCCGATCGATAAATCATATAACGGTTCCGTTGTCGATACCTTGACACCGATATGATTGCCGAAGCTCATTTTAGCGAGTGCTTCCGCCAAGCCGCCGAATTTTACAGTTGATGCGGCAATGATGTTCTTGTTTAAGATATTTTGATGCACCTTTTTGAAATTGGTCTTACACTCCATATAGTTCGGTGTATGATTCTCATTCGCATGATGCTTTACATAGTAGATATAGCTTCCTGGCTGTTTAAAGGCTGCGGAAGTGATATGTTCAACATTTTGAGTCGTTACCGCAAAGGTAATTAAAGTAGGCGGAACGCTGATATCGTTAAAGGTTCCCGACATGGAATCTTTACCGCCGATTGACGGTGTTTCAAATGCCATTTCTGCTTCAATCAAGCCTAACAGTGCCTGCATCGGCTTGCCCCATTTTTCAGGATCGTTTTGTAAACGCTCGAAGTATTCTTGATTTGTCAAACGACAGCGCTTATAATCACCACCCAATGCCGTAATTCTCGCCAATGCCTCAACTACCGAATAAGAGGCAGATAGATATGGTGAGTATTGGGCAATATCGGGGTTATAGCCGTGTGTCATTAGGGAACAGGTATTGGTAAAGCCGAATACCGGCAGCTTTTGTACTGAGCCCTCTTCCTCAGTGAGCTGATATTTACCGCCCCACGGCATCAATACGGTTGATTTTCCGATTGTTGAATCAAACATTTCCGATAATCCGATTTGTGATGCGACGTTGTCCTTGCGAAGCATTTCCTTGAAGGCATCATTGCCGTTGACGGAAATATCGCTACGGAACGGGTCTTTATTTTCTTTTAATGCTTTGATATGTACGCTTTGTTCTCCGCGCACACCGTTGGTATCCAAGAAAGCGCGTGAGATATTAACGATTTCCTTGCCTTGAAAGCTCATGACCAAGCGAGGCTCTGCGGTTACTGTCGCAACGATGCAGGAATCAAGGTTTTCCTCATAGGCAAGCTGCTTGAATTCCTCGAAGGTATCCGGTTCGATCAATACAGCCATTCGCTCCTGAGATTCCGATATCGCAAGCTCGGTACCGCTTAAGCCGCTGTATTTTACCGGAACCTTGTCTAAATCGATGCGAAGTCCGTCAGCGATTTCACCGACTGCGACGCTGACGCCGCCCGCACCGAAGTCATTGGCTTTTTTGATTAAGCGTGTAGCCTTCGGATTGCGGAACAAACGCTGCAGCTTACGCTCGATCGGTGCGTTACCCTTTTGAACCTCGCTGGAGCATTTGGTAAGTGAGGTATCATTGTGCTCCTTAGAGGAACCGGTTGCCCCGCCGACACCGTCACGTCCGGTTGCCCCGCCGATCAACACGACGATATCACCCGGCTGCGGTTTTTTACGAATGACATTGGATTTCGGAGCGGCACCGATAACAGCACCGACTTCCATGCGCTTTGCGACATAGCCTTCGTTATAGATTTCCTTTACATAGGTCGTAGCCAAGCCGATTTGATTTCCGTAAGAGGAATAACCGGCCGCCGCACCCTTGGAAATTCTGCTTTGCGGCAGTTTGTTCGGCAACGCTTCCTTGATATCCTTAGTGATATCACCGGCACCGGTGATACGCATTGCCTGATACACATAGCTTCGACCGGACAGCGGGTCGCGAATCGCTCCGCCGATACAGGTAGATGCCCCGCCGAACGGTTCAATTTCCGTCGGATGATTGTGCGTTTCATTTTTAAACATCAACAGCCAATCTTGAACCTCGCCGTCAACATCGACCTTGATTTCAATACTGCACGCATTGATTTCATCGCTGATTTCCATATCGTCCAGCTTGCCCTCTTTGCGAAGTGCTTTGCCGGCAATCGTTGCCATATCCATTAAGGTCATGACCTTTTGATTCCCATGCACCTTTTCTCGCAGTGCGATATATTGTTCATAGGCTTTTTGAAGCTGCGGCTGCAGCTCATCCCCGTCAATGACGATATCCTTTAAAATCGTTTCAAAGGTCGTATGACGGCAGTGATCTGACCAATAGGTATCTAACACCTTTAATTCCGTTAAGGTAAGATCGCGCTGTTCCTCTTGTTTGAAATATTTTTGAATATGCTTCAAATCAGCCAAGGTCATTGCCAAGCCCTGCTGCTCCATCAATGCACAAAGCTTTTCATCATCCATTTCACAAAAGCCTTTCAAAATCGGCACAGGCTCGATTTCAACATCTTCCTCATAGCTTAAGATGCTCAAATCCTTTTCACGCATTTCCACCGGATTGATCAAGTATTTTTTCACAGCGTTTAGTTCCTCTGTGCTGAGTGTCCCGTTTAAAATAACGATTCGTCCGCTTTTGATTACTACGTCCTGTTTGTTGTTCAACAGCATCAGGCATTGTTGTGCACTGTCTGAGCGCTGATCGTATTGTCCCGGCAGACACTCATATGCGACAAATTGCTTATCGCTTAAATCGATTTCATCACATACTTCATCGGTAACGATTTCCGACAGCACATTTGTTTTTAATAAATTGATGTCGTTTTCGTCCGCATGATACACATCGTAGCTGTTGTACAGCTCAACACTCTGTAATCCGCGAAGATTCAGATTATTGGCCAGCTCATGGAACAGGGAAGCAGATTCTACCTGAAAGGCTTCCTTCTTTTTCACAAAGATTCTTTGATTCATCCTTTTTCTCCTTTTGTCTGTTGTCTGTCTCTGATATGGGACGTATTGATTACCGTCATATCAATTGATGTTTTTTCTTTTATATCAGATTTCTAAATAGGAATCGGCCAGTACCTTTTCGGCCTGTTTCTTTTTGAAATCGACAAGCTTTTCAGCCAGTGCTTCATCAGCCAGTGCCATCATTTGTACGGCGAGTATTGCGGCATTTTTTGCACCTGCATTACCGATTGCCGTAGTCGCAACAGGAATTCCGCCCGGCATTTGAACGATGCTCAGTAAGGAATCCATTCCGCCCAATGCGCTTGTTTGAATCGGTACGCCGATGACCGGCAGCGTTGTGCTTGATGCGATCACACCTGCCAAATGTGCGGCACCGCCCGCACCGGCAATGAACACCTTGATTCCGCGTTCTTTTGCTTCCTCGCTCAGCTTTAGGGTATCGTTCGGTGTACGATGTGCCGATAATACTCTCACCTCATAAGCAACGCCGAATTCCTTCAGCATTTCACATGCTTTTTCCATTGTCGGCAAATCACTTTTGCTTCCCATCACAATACATACCTGTGGTTTTGTTTCCATATCGATTTCCTCCTTCATCAAATAAAAAAACAGAATACAGTGCTTTAAAAAAACACAACATTCTGTGTGAATATTACATCCGTACTGTTTGAAGCAGCGCTACGAAAGACCATTCGTCAGACCTCCTCAAAAATGTCAGTTAAGTAATGTACAGCTTATCGTTTTCGCTGTTATTCGGGGAATTTTCGGGGATTCCTTTCTTTTGTTACATTACTTTATCAAGTATATTTTTATGAATCAAAAATACACTATAATTTTACTCGTTTTGGCAATAATAATCAAGAGGAAGTTGTAAAGTTTCAGTGGTTTTTAAGCGGGATGAGCTTATTCATAAGTGGATATGAGATATCTGCGGGGACAGGGGTGTGGAAAGACGGATAATTCATCGATTGCCTAAGCATATAGTATCTTAGTAGGGATCATTGTTTTATCTTACTTAAATAAAAAAAGCAACCTATACACAGCTATGAGGAGAATTAATTTCACTGATATAGGTTACTTAAGGTGGGGTATATATGGTTATGTCGGATTTATGAGAGTTTCTGTCAGCATATTATTTTGCATCGTATCGCAAAGGTATGTTACAGGTTACTTCGGGAGATCAAATGAGATTTCATAGACCGCATTATCTAAATCCATCGCAATCAATGAATTATCGGTTGCGAGTATAATCGTTAACTGCTTTAACAGCGGGTCTTGTTCCGCATCTATTTTGTAGCCGATATTATCTTTATAAGTACGCAGATAAATATTGTGCATGGAATCAATCAGAACACCGTAGTTTCCGTTTGCATTGTAGGTTACACCGATCATATTTGATTCCGGAGTTTGATAGGTTTGTTGAAGCTCAAGCTTGCGATTATACACATTTTCTTTTTTACCGGAATACAGGACTACCTCGTTGTCTGTAACAACGTATCGATCAAATTCTATATCTGTAAGCTGATACTTTTCTTTCCCTGTATTGATATCAAAAGCATAAAGTGTTTTGACTTCATCCTTGTAGGTGATAATTAGGAAATCATCTTGATAAGCACCCAAGTAAGTAATACCGTTTAGGTCTTTTTCAAGCTCTATCGTAGATAATTGAGTGAGTCCTTGATCCGAATAACGATTGATTTCCAAACTGTCCTGTTTCAATACAGCAACTAAAAAGGCAGAATCATAGGGGAGTAGTACAAGTGAAGTATAGTCCTGTAATTTTCCGATAATCTCATCATTTTTGCCGTCCTTGTATTTATATAAGGTTGATTTTTTTTCTACGCTCGGCTGACTGATGTAGTATAATTGCTTATCTATCATCAAATGGTTTGAAATAACCGTCTCTTTTTGAAACGGGAAGCTTTTCATTTTTCCATTCTCAATGGTAAAAAACTTTTTTGTCTTATAGCTTACATCGAATTCGTCGCCGTTTTGTACCATGCCGTATAGAGTGTCGCCTTGACAGCCTGACAGTACCGGCATATAGCTCCCCTCATTTTTAAGTGTGGTAAGCTTTGTGATATTGTAGTCAATGTCCTTATAGCTTAAGGCTGTTTCGGTCGTTTCTGCTTCCTTTGGCTTTTGACATGCACATAGGCATAAAGAAGCACATAAAATCATCAGTAGATTTTTCATAGGAATCTCTTTCTGTATTTTAGTTGTTTATTTCTTATTCAGTTCGCATTGTAAATCATATGCGCCGTATCCAGCCAAACCGGCTTGTAAAATATCCCATTTACCGCTTTGATCTTTTCCGAAGAAATAGTAGTAGTATTCCGAATATTGATTTCCTACCACAAACTTATCCTTCAGTTGATAGGTGCCTTCCTTTATTTTCAGCAGCATATAATCCTTTATATCATTATCAATATCTTTCTTTGACAACCAGTCTTGAATCTCTTGTTTCAGACAGTCATCGCCGACATAGATAATTTCCTCGATTTGTGTTTCATCGATGACATCGCGCTCTGAGGTGTCGTTGTAGGCGGCAATGATTTCATCAAGCATTTGATTATATTCCGCTTCACTGAATAATTCGGATTTCAGCGGTTCTACTTTAATGTCCGAACGTGTGTTTTTAGAGGCACAACCGCACAGTGTAATACATCCTGTTAAAATGATTAAGGGCAGAAGCTTTCGAAATGTTTGTTTTTTCATAATGATATGCTCCTTTCTTTTGTCCTCGTTAGGTTCAGTGAGGGTGATCGGGGTTAAACAGATGGGAATAGCTGTTCATTCTGATAAAGAGGTAAATACCGATAATTACCAAAAGTAATGATATCATAATTTCTTTGGCAATAACAGCCATACCGTCAGAAAGACCGAGATCATAGAAAATGATTTTTAATATTCCGATAACAGTGGGGATAAAGCACAAATAGCTCCATTTGCTTGTTACATTGATCCGCTTCTTTTTCATAAAGCTCACTCCTTTTCCTTATAATATATAAATTATAATAGATTCACATTTTATTTCTATTTTTGTTGAATGACGGGAGGGAGTTAAGGCATTCTTGCCGGAAGGGATATTACTTTTTATTTATCCGGACAAAGCATTCCGCTCCATCGTACAAGGTAATCCGGCTCTGAAACAGACGCCAATTCTATCTGATACTGTATATGATGTTCCTGCCCTTTTTTCATTTTATTTAATTGGGCATTGAAATCGGATAGGATATCCTTGTCTTTGATTTGACTCGAATCAATCAACATTTTAATATCCAGTGGTTTCTCGACATTCCATTTGATTACTTCTGATGTTAAATATTCATTGTTGTCCTCATCGGTGTTATTGTTGATCAATCTTACTGTTACATTATAATTTTGATCAAACAGCTGCGTTTTCAAATACTCTGTTCCTTCATCGGTTAAATAAAGCTTTGTGACTAAGTTATCGTCCTTGTAGACAATGTCATCTGTTTCGAAAGCATCTCTTTTGAGCGCTAATCGGTATTTTTCAATATTGCTGTTTTCTAAGCTTATTGGTTGCTTCGCTTTGTTGTCAGCTATCATATAGCCGCTGATGCCGCCGATGATAAATGCACATACGATTCCGATGATCGTTATTTTATTTTGTTTGTTCATATTCGTCACGTCCTTTTCTGTTTAATTGTGTCGCTGCATTGCCTGTTGAATTCGTTAGCTTCTGCAGGCTTTTATAATTCCCAGTGTCAATAGGAAATAGATAATAATGTATAGATACAGATTTTCGGCAGCGAACAGCATATATTCGCCGATCGCTGTAGGCATGCTTGTTCCGATCATGATTGAAAAGATCGGATACAGCATAAAGAGTATATATGCAGCTAACAGCTCAATTACGATATATATGAGATGTTTATGCTTTTTAAAGGTTGCGAAGCCTTCTGCCTTGATCCATTGTGCACTGACTTGGGCAATAATGCTTCCTAAGATACAGGGAAGTATCAGTTGACAGAATAACTGAAGCGCTGCCTTTTGGTTATTGATCTCATATGGCTTATCAATCGGATTGATTTTATCGGATAATAGGATTACGGCTGTCAGTATCAGCATGACTATGATATAGGATATTTGTTTTTTATTCATTCGGTTCACTCACTCCTTTTTTGGTTGTGTCGGTATTGAAAGGAAGCGATAACGAAAGCTGTGGTTGTTTAGTTATCGTATTCCTCATGGCGGAATGCTAAATATCCGCCTTCTACATTGATGAATATCAGCGTATCGTTTTCAATGCTTCGAAAAATATCGGCTCCTACATTGTTTGCGTTAAGCGTTGAGGTATAACATTCTCGATTCGGAAGTGTATCGTCATCAATCTCACTGCCGATGATTTTATCACCGGAGTCTTTAAAGTCCTGCGGCAGCTTATCTACCTTTTTAAAGATACCGTAGTGCTTTCCGTGATAATAGATGATCGGCTTGATGCCGTGGGGCACTGTAACTGCACCGTTGCTTTCGTTATTGGTATTGTTTGTGGTTCTTGTGCATGCAGTTACCACTAATAGGAGTAATGCTGAGGCTAAAATAATCTTTTTCATTCAGTTCTCCCTATTTATGATATTTCTTTTTGTGTTGAAGGTGTAATGCTGTTGATAATTTCATTATTGTGTAGAACGGATAAGGGGTGATTTTAATTATAGCTTTTCTTTTTTTGATTTTATACTAGGCAACCGTTTTTATAGCTTTCTTATATTTTCTGTAAGATCCGTAAACAACTGTTGCGATTATGATAAGAATCAGTAATGCAATTTGGTTGTTGTAGCATTCTTGTGTATACAGCAAATGATTTACTAACTGTAATGCGATGCACAGATACAGGATAACGGTATATGTGGCTTTATTCATTGTTGTCATCTCCTTTTGTCTTTCGTTAATATCAGAATTTTATTGTTTGGTGAGCGGGGCAGTCGGGGGAAGTTTGTTTCATAATATAATATTATTTTTTACAGTATGTTTTATCTAATATTATTATACATGCTTTTGGGAGAATAAGCCAGTAAATTTATGAATTTTGTATCAGTATCGGGGTGCAAAGAAAGGGGAATAGATATCTGTACGCTCTTTATTTGAAATAAGCTATTAAATTTATCTACAAAACACAATGTCATGGATTTAAGATTGAAATGTCAAAAATGACAAAATTATCAATGGAATTAATAAAATGAAAAATGTTTTAAAATCCATAAACTCGTGATTCTCTTGTTCCTCGGACAGATGCTCGATATCTTTTGACGAGGATAGATTATGAGATAGAAACGGTACTTTTGTTAACAGCATTACTATCAAAAGAATCCCGATCGCATAATTGATGTATCCATTAATTAATATTAGGTGAAGCTGGTTCATTACATATAAACAGCCTAATAATATCAAGTATATTGAAAAAATAATTTTTTTATTCATCTTATAATCCTCCTGACTTATTCATATAATATCATTCTTTATGAGTTTTATTATCTGATATCATTATACATGCTATTGGCAGAATAAGCCAGTTAAATAATGAGATTTAAATGATTATCAGGATCAGAAAAAAGGGGAATAGATACTAAATTCTTCCCCTTTAATCTAATGGCAAAGTGCATTACTTCTTCTCGTGTAACGTTCCGATGGTTCTCATAATATTGTTAGGGTTGTTTTTAGGCACTACCTCTATATTATATTGAATATTATGGTCTGAACCATTTTTCATTTCTTTTAATTGCTTGTTAAAGTCAGCTAATACACCTTTATCTGTAATTTCATTCAAATCAATAGCCACATCAACATTTAAATCTTTATTAATATCCCAAATGATTTCATCAAAAATAATGTATGGCTCCTCCGATTCATTGTTAATTAGAGCAACTGTTACGGTATATTGATTTGAGAATAGATTGGTAGTATTATAAAGTTTACCTTTCTCGGTCAATTTAATTTTAGTAGTTAAATGATCGTTATTGTAAACAAGAGAATCTACATCAAAAAAATCAGGATAAATGCTTAATTCATTTTTTTGAATATCAATAAACTCTGTTTCTGGTTTCTTATCTGCTACCGTTTTATTTATCGTACTTTTAGATATTAAGTAACCACAAAGAATACCTATTACGAAAACACCCAGCAGTGAAACGATTTTCCAATTTATCTGCTTCATTATAAACTCTTTTCAGAATATTCATCATAAAGCTTATATGAATATTTCGCTGTAACAGCTTTTTCTTTTGTGGTACAACTGCTATAAACAGTTACCATCGTACCTTTAGTATATTTCTTTTTATGACCTAGTTTATAATAACCGATAGAATTAGGACTAACAGTATATGTTGACGAGTTAGTAACAGTTGTAGATTTTCCATAAGCTACTTTTGCTGAAACACCTAATTTTGCCGTTATTATATTAAATTCTGCTGAAGAACTTACTGACGCCTCACTTTTATATGTTGTAGAAAAACTTACTGTCTTTTTTTGGGATGATTTGCTCGCATTTTTAAATTCACCTTGTTTATCAATAACCAATTCATCTTTAGTGGAAGTGGGTACATAGTATTGATATGCATCACATACAGCACCATACGGCTGAATATTTTCAGAATCGTTTTCCTCGGCGTTTACATTAACTGTCCCGACAAATAATGACATCATTAAAGATAAAGCTAAAAGTAATTTTGTTTTTTTCATGTTAATCTCCTCCTTATTTAAATTTTTTTGGTTTATAATAACCTTGTGGTGATACGTTTCCGTCAAAAGTATTTCCCACTTTGAGTAATACTTTTGATAGAACAGATGCAAATTTATTCTTCATTAATCCTCCTTTCTAAGAAGGGCACTGACAGATACAATAAGCTCTACAATAATCAGTAATTGAAAGAAGCTGAAATCATACAGGATTCCCCCTAATGTCAATACCGTAACATTCAATAGTACAGATATCAACATCGGCATAAGCTGTTGCTTCTTTACACAATACATTATTTGTAAGCTTAAACTGACAATCAGGAACAATACTCCCCACCCATATGTAACAGATGTGAATAAGCATAAGGCCGTTAGATATGCACCTATCGTTAATGCGAAGCATCTTATGATTGTTTCGCATGATAGCCTTGAAAGTAATGTCTTAAGGTATGAAAGAATATGAGATACATGAGTGTGAAGATAAATTTCTTTGATAATAATCCGTATCCGAATATAATTATGTTTTCAGCGATCGCACTGCACATAATTTCAAATGAATAACGAATTAAGTCAATTTGATTCTTTTCAATCATACCTTGTGTGAATAACCATTCTCCCAGTTTCGTTCCTAAATGCTCCGACATTCCATCTCCCTTTCTCACTATTAATATAGTAGCTTCTATAAGAAAAGGCAACGAATTGTCAGTGAGCGGTCGATTTTTCCAGTGAACGGTCAATTATTATTGGTGACAAACAGAAAAACACGTATATCAAAAAATCCATTCTTTAAATCAATGAGTACATTGCCGTTATATTTATGTGCAATTTCATGAATGATTTTTAACCCGTATCCATGTTCAAGCTTATCTTTATCGGTTTTAAGGTTTATGTCATTTCGGCACTTGTTTTGTGCTTTTATCATCATTTGTGATTGGTTGCCGTTGATTTGTAAGTTGAAATCAGTTTCTTTGATTCGTCTTAACTCCTCACAGGCATTATCAATGATGTTTGATAGTAAAGATATGATATATTTTCCGTCTATGACGCAGTCCTTCGTTACCTGTATATCTAAATGAAACTCGATGTCTTGATATTCATTCATTTTCTGTCTTAATATCGCATCGATAAAGAGATTGCCGGAAATTGAACCCTTGGCAGAGTTAACCGAATCACAAAGCTTGTGTAAAATGTCCTCTGCTTCTTGTGTTTTACCATCAGTCAAAAGAATAGATAACACAGTTAATTGATTTTTCATATCATGGCGGATCTTACGTATATTTTCCTGTTCCTTTTGAAACTTGGTTACATAATCTGAGGTGATATTGATGGATTGGTTAATGATCTCAGCTTCTGACTGAGATTTGATAAAGATACTGTAGCGATAAAAGATATAGAAATTGGTAATCATGACAAGAGTCAGTAATACGGTGTATAGGAGTATTTCAGCGTTGTCTTGCGTTGTGCCTAATAAATAATTAAAGATTATTAAGGTTACTGCTGTTATCGCAACAGTAATAGTCTCTGTTTTCATATCTTGTATACGATGTTTGACAAGAAATTTAACCGCACACCATAATACAAAGAATACAAAGATTTTTAGAAGTATGACAAAAATGATGCGTTCATAACCAAATACCAATGTTTGACTCACGTCTATTCCCATTTTAATCGCCACAGATACAAAGATGGTGATAGAGAAGCTAAAAATGTTGTCAATTAATAGAGCATAAAAATAATAATCAAGTAGATATTGTTTAGAATTTAGAAATAAAAATCCGGTTATAATTATTGTATCGACGATATTTGCCCACATATCAAAAAATAATATCTCATCTTTACAAAATTGAAGTATAGAAATCAGCAAAATTCCAATAATCGCTTTTTTCCATTCCCACTTCTTATCGATCAACATATGATAAAAGTATAATAAATACGTATAATCTATAACACTGAATCCAAATTCTACTGCCCACTCCATAGTATCCCTCTCTCTATTGTGTATGAATCATTATTCTCTGTTTCCTGTAAATAATAGCACACGTATATCAAAAAATCCATCCTTAACATCAATGAGTACCTTACCGTCATATTTATGTGCAATTTCATGAATGGTTTTAAGCCATATCCATTATCATATTTCCTTCATAAAGGCATCAATCAAAGCCTTCCAGTTCCTTCGGCTTACCTTAATGATATCCTTGTTTCTCATTTCAATACTTCCGATATGTTTCAACAGATTTAAAACATTTGCGGTTTTTATCAAATGACTTCTGCTCACAAAGAAATAATCATTATAATTGATCGGAAGCTGCTTCAATGACTTATTGGTTAAAGAATACTTCTTAGTCAAAGTAACTAAATATACAAAGGTATCCTCAGTATAAAAATATTGAATATAGCTGCAAGGTACTGTAACTACACCTACTTCAGTATTGAATTTGACAGTGTTTTCTCTTTCATTTTTAATCTTTTGAATTTCAGGAATCAAACGCTCATTTATTTGATCCTTTACTACAAAACCTTTTACATTATAGAGAAAAG
Organism: Erysipelotrichales bacterium; assembly: GCA_910576855.1. GTDB lineage: Bacteria > Bacillota_I > Bacilli_A > Erysipelotrichales > Erysipelotrichaceae > C-19. Next base: position 66,945 of record CAJTJP010000004.1, on the reverse strand, counting down.
AATCAAATACATATTTATCAAATGAAGTCACAAAAAGAATATTGTCAAACAGCGGTGCATAATTTTTCGCAAAGGTGATTCCGTCCGTTTCAGGCATTTCAATATCCAATACTAAAAGATCATATGCTTTTCCTCGATGAATCAAATCAGCGGCGCTTGTATAGGTATCGATTGAATCATAAGGGAAATACTCATGAATCAGCGTTGATATCTTTTCAATGTATATACTTTCGTCGTCTAAAACGGCAATTTTCATAAAGTCACCTTTTCATCTCATGTATTATCAATATTATAACATACAATAATCGGAAATAGTCCGAAAATAATTAGGCACAATAAAATGAATAAGCACATCAATTGAAAGAGTGCGGAAATTGTTGAAATGAGGGAAAGAATTGAAAAAAGACTTACTCGATAATTTCAGAATCAATATCACTTTCATCATCAGCGATATGGTGAGGAGTCGACTGATATCGCTTAAATCTGTTTGACGGTAAATGATGTGCATTTTTGTATACATAAATTGTCAATGCTTGATAAAGGCGTACCACCAACAAAACAAAGAAACCCATAAAAACAATATAAAACCCACCGACAATTAACATAAGCAGCTGATCCATAAATAAAGCCTCCTTCTAAATAATTTCTACTGTTATTTTAACGCATTGCTTCCTGTAATACTACCTTTTTCTGATTAACGGAATAAAAACTGATAAGCTTCTGCATTTATTATGACTTTCAACCGGTTATTTTTAAAAGGCATAGGTGCTTTGTCAATGCAAAAGCAGGACCGTCAGTCCTGCAGCATATCCAAGTACATATCCAGTCTTGCGTTGATGTATCCTGCGAACAGAGTTTCCATTGCGGAAAGGCTATGCTTACCATGATACTCATCAAATGCATTGTAGTAGGCAATTCTGTCTGTAAACTTAATATCAATAGGTGGGAATCCTGCTTTCATCAATTCGAGATTTACAAGCAGTCTTCCGGTTCTGCCGTTACCGTCAATAAACGGATGGATGCCCTCAAACTCGATATGGAAACGAGCCAGTCTTGTGACAATATGCTCGCTGCTATCTGTAAAATCCTGCAGCAACTGTTTCATTTTCGGTTCAATCAGATACGGCTGTACAGGTTCATGTTGTGCACCCATAATACGGACAGGAACCCTACGATAGATGCCCCTGTCTTCTTTCTTATCAGCAAGAACAAGATAGTGAATCTGTTTGATGATACTCTCACTGATTAAAACATTATCTTTCACAAGCTCACATATAAAGTCAAAGGCCTCTTTATGGCTGACTGCCTCCATGTGATCTTTTAACGGTTTGCGGTCAATTGTAAGACCTCGGAGTACCAAATCTGTTTCTCTCAAGGTAAGTGTATTTCCTTCAATAGCGTTAGAATTATATGTGTACTCCACGATAAACTCCTTGTTTAGCCTTGCAGCTTCACCTGCTGTTAAAGGTCTTCTGCCGTCCAACTCAACTTTTTTACGGTCGATTTGTGCCAGAAGACTTTCCTTTGATTTGAAACGACCGTCGGCAGGTTTCCTTGCATCCGCAGGAATCTTCCATCCTCGTCCTTCTCGGTACGCTCCCGAAATTTTTCCTTCAGCGCAAAGAACTCGGACCCTTCTGTCAGAAATGCCCCATTTTTCAGAGGCTTGCTTAACTGTCATAAACATAGACTATCCCTCCGATCTAAGTTATAGTATACCATTTTAACGGAATAATACCAACATTATCGGAATAACATTTATCAAAACAACGGAACAATACACGCAAAAACATTTCTAACCGAATTCATGCCGTACCCATCAAACAGAATAAAAAAAGCGAAACCTATTCCTTATCGGTATTCGCTTCATTATTGTTTGAGCTTTCTTGTCCGTTCAGCTTATACAAGGTTTCTCCCTCCTTAGATAACAGGAATTTTCCTCGTGCATAGCGCTTCACATATTCCTCATCGGAAAACTTCTCTTTTTGATCCTCCAGTCTTGTTTGTTCAGTTTTTAAAGCCTCGATTTCAGCCTCAGTTTGTTTGATTTCCTGCTGCAGCTGCATCATGGTGATAATTTCCTTCGCAGACATATAAGTAAAACAGCATCCGACCATAACCAAAAAAACACTAAAGAACTTCTTCATCGGATTGTATCGCTTCTTTTTGCTTCCGCTTTTTCTTTTTGCGTTTTTCATGCTCCGCTCTCCTTTTTGCCCGCTTTTTACGTCGTATAATTATTATACCAATTAATTTCATTTTGGCAAGATGTAATTTTCGTTTTACAGGGCGAAATAAGCGGATAAACCATCGAAAGAAACCGGTGAATACAGGTAAATACCATTTATAGTAAATCAGAACTCCGAATAGGAAAATAATGGTTAAGTAAATATTTGTAATACCGCCGTTTATGCCGTATAAGCCATAGAATGCCAGTAATATAAAAGCGATATGAAACAGGATTTCTGCGATTCCTTTTATCAGCTTAAAGCGTAAATAAACAGTAAGGCTGCACAGAAAAGAAAATGTGCAGCCATAGCACCACCCCATCATCAGGTGATACAGTATCGCCTGTATTTGCTGCGGCAATAACATACGCTACTTAAAGATTTTAGAAATCATTGATTCCTTACCGCCGTTTTTATTACTGGAAACATAAGACAGTGACTCGATAATGCCGCGGATACTGACATCGCCGCGATCCTTATCAAGTTTATCCAATACAAGCTCCTTACCTTGAATCACCATCCAGCCTTGAGCGGTTTCAATTAAAAATTCTGAAGCGTCAAAGCTGTCAATCTGTTTTACACCGGTAACATCCAATGTTTTGCGATCCTTCATAATGACGTTATGATAGGGATTCGTTTCAAAACGAAGCGGATTGTTGGTTTCTTCCATGCCGATACCTCCTTATCACTTTATATATATGATAGGGAGGGTTAAAACATTCTTAAGCGAACGGTAATTTTAACAGAAGGTGAAGCTGCAAGGGAATCTGTATCCAATGCCTGACAAGTCGTGAATAAGTATATGAAAACCGGTGAATCCTGCGGTTTTATCTGTAATTTTCAAAATCTCTTTCCTATATATTATATATAAGACGTGAAATTCCAATATTTGTAAGTGGGTATCATACGTGCTGACAGAATTGACAGGATCCGTGATTAATCATTATTATTCACGTATGAGAAAAACGAGACTTTTTACGATAGAAATATTATTTAGAGGTATTAATGTTGTCATTTGATACAGTACTGTTTTCTTCATCTGAAATAAACGAATCAGCAGATTCCTTTGCTTCGCTTGCGATATTGTTTTCATTTGCGCGCGTTGTCTTGCGATTTCTTACGTGTGTAAATAATACATTCAGATTACAGATAATCAATACTGCGACAGACAGGTAAAAAATCCGGTCGAAAACAGCAGTATACACGGGGTCTGAAGCAATTTCCTTTTGTTTCTTGTACAGTGCCGTTATTTCCTTTTGCATCTCACTGATTGCTTTCTTGGAATAGGTGCGCCCGTCGGCTGCTTTTTTTATCCATGCCGAAATCATTTGATCCAGCTGTTCTTGCGTGAAATCCTCAGATAAGCTTCCTGCCTTAAATAATACAATTTTTTCCTTATGATCCTCATTCAATGCCGTTTGTATTTCGTAGATTTGTTCGCTCAGCACTTCCTCAGCCTGTTTGGCCGCCTCACTTTTCTCTAACAGCCCGAACTGCCCGACAGCAAGCAGCATTGTCAGCGCACAAACAGCTAAAGCTCTGCATAATCCGTTTATTCTTTCCATGATCCGTCCTCTTCAATCTTCGGTCCATCGATTTTCTTTGCGTATACAAAATAGCGATAGTCGGTGCTTAAGGAATCAAACGGGTAGCAGCAGTACATAATCAAAAACTCCTCCTGTTTATCCAAAAGCTTCACATCGAAATCATCTGCGAGAATGATCTCAGACTCACCGACCTCATATAAAAAGCTGCCGTAAGCTGTATCGATTTTTACATGATCGCCCTTTTTAAAATTACGAAGCTCCTTAAAGTGCGTGCTGTTATGCCCTGCCAATAAAATTGCTTTTCCTTCGCCCGGAATACCGCTGTACTCATACTGCCCGATCGACAGCGACAATATATCGGGTGTATCCCCAAAATAAACCTGCTTATTGAAATTACGCTTTTCATTACTGATTGTCGCATATGCCTCTTTATGTGTCGGACGCTTTATCTGCGAGCTTTTTATAATCGTCTCATCACCGGCGATGATCGAAAGAATTTTACTTACATGCTGCTGCGCCTCCAGCTGTGCTTGCTCCTCATACAACCGCAGCTGTTTGTCATAATACGGCTTAAGAAAATGTTGAATACCGAATACAAGCAGCACTCCGATGATAATGTCACATGCCCATAGAAACCATTTACGCATTATAATCACTTCCTTAATAATACTTATCGCTATTATAACATAAATACTTACGGTGCTTAACCGTGAACAAAGAAAAAGTATATAAATTTGATTCAGAAAAGCAGGATTCAGCGAAAACTGCGTCCTTTCTTTTGTTGCATCTGGCCAGGGCGCTGCCGAATCGAATAACAAAATCGACAAAATCTCTCCTTTTGTGTATAATGATAGCGACTATCAACTATATATTACAGAGGAGGGTAAAGATAAAATGGCGGAAAAAGAAAAAAAGCCGAACAGACTTTGGGCAGTAATCAAAAATACTATACCGATCAAGGGCTTGTTATTTCTAGCGGTCGTAATTGCGGTATTGACAGTGTCCTTAAAAACCGGCTTCGGCACAACGCATTTTAATAAAAACAACACGATCAAAATGGGCTTTGAGGACATCGGAGAGCTTGCGACTCAATCAGCCTATTGTCGGCAAATCAATGTGACAAGCGATGTGCGCACATTATTCGGAATGGATATTCCCTTTACACAGTCGAAATATGTATACAGCTATGATGTGATCATCAAGGCCGGCTTTAATTTCGCCGAAATCGAGCCGATTATTGATGAGGACAGTAAAACGATAACGCTGAAAATGCCGGCGGTTAAAATATTGAGCAGTGAAATCAAGGACGATTCCTTGGAAATTTATTTAGAAAAAGAAAGCATATTTACACCGATTACCTTAACGGAAAACAATGAAGCACGAATTGAGCTGAAGAAAAAGGCAGCTGAAGAGGCAAAAGAAAACGGATTATATGATGATGCCGAAAAAAATGCCGAGGAGCTGTTGAAGGGTTTTATCAGCAAGCAGTTTGATTTAGATACATATAAGCTGAAGTTTGAACATACAGAGCCTGCGGATCAACAAGCAACAACAAGCGCTGAACAAGGAGAGGATAACGCTGAGGAATAAGCAACAAGATACAGGAAGCATAGTATTTTTGCCTCCTGTTTTTTTGAAGCATTTTATCTCATTTATTTGTTCAACGGTATAGGATAAAAGAAAAGCCGTCTTTTAGGACTCAGACAGCGTAGGATTATGAATTATCGTTTCCTCTACAACCTCGAACATCAGTGCGGCATCATTTTTATTTGCCTGCTTCTGCAGCTGTAAAACACGTACTGTTAATTCACGATTGCCGAACAGCACCTTGATCAAATCGCCTTCCTTCACCTCGGTGCTCGGTTTCGCGATTCGCTCATTTACATAGACACGCTGTTGATCGGCCAATTCCTTTGAAACACTGCGCCGCTTTAAAATGCGCGCAGTTTTTAAATACTTATCAAGTCGCATGGCAGTATCCTTCCTTTTTACAGAAGTATTTTACCACATTATTGACTCTGTTGGCGAGATAAAAGCTCACAATATGCTTGAAATGCAGGTATTTGTTCCGGCTCATAGCTGTGCTGCTGAAGCAGAATCACAAATGCACCCAACCAGTCGCCAAAGGCAATCACCGGAAAGATCAGACCGTCAAATGCTTCTTCTTTATCACTGAACAGCGCCTCTTGATGAAATCGCGTCACTCGGTGCGTGTGTGACATTTTAAAAAATGACTCGCTTATTTGTGTGTGATGGATTCGCAACCACTCCTCTTGAACAAACAGCACCTGTTCCTGATATAAAGCCTGTAAGGTATCCACCATGATGTTGATTTCTTCCATATGCTTAGACAACACATCAAATCGTTGAATGACGATACGGTCATTCTCAATAAAAAATTCAATGGAATCGCCTTCCTTTAAGCGATACTGTTTTCTTATTTCCTTAGGGATTACAAGCCGACCTAAATCATCTAACCTTCTTACAATTCCTGTTGCTTTCAATTTCATGCACTCCTTTATGCTTACTAACCATAGTATGGGCAATAAAGAAATGCTTATACTTGACAAACTGCTTTTTATAAGCGGAATCAGCTTGAATGCAGTGAAGCGCTAAAGCATAACTTGCGAATATTCGTATGTATAAAAAAGTGCGGCAATCTTTCATATGTCACAAAACGTAACATATATAAATGTGGCACGCCTTTATTGTATAGTAAATTCTTGTTGTTTATGCGATTGACTGTATCTGATTCACAGTTAAATCACTGATTATCGTATAAAGCTGTCGATCAGATTACCGATAGCCGCTATCACTGATTTTCTCACCTTGTCAGGAAAACTGAATAAATGCTTCAGTACGACCATTTCATTGATCGACATATGATTCACAAGATAACGCTTTTGTTTACCGATATCAGGTCTTTTCAACACATAATCAATAAAGTCGTTGATATCCTCATCTAATGCGTCCATTATCACAATAAATTCCTGAAAGGTAGTTTTACGTGGCTTTGACGCAGTTATCTTTGATATGATTGTATAATCTAAATGGGTGATTTCACTCAGCTTTTTTAGGTTGATATCTCTGTCATCGACCTTTTCCTTTAGAAATTCCCCAAAATTATAATTCAAAATTTCATTTATTTCTTTTTCCGTCATTCCTTTAACCTCTACTTTTATTGTCATATTATATAAAATACGATATTTAGATAGGATAATTTTTATAAACTGGTAAAAGTGGTTATTTAAAACAATAAAAATATAGGTAGAAATTGCTGAAAAAGCAAACGTTTATCGAGAAAAAATAAAACTATCGATCGAGAGAAATGAAGGAAGCGTATTAATAGGGGCTTTTATGCTTAAAAAGGAACAAAGTTTAAGGAGTGCTGTTGTTACCATGCGTGTTTGCCGGTTTGAATCAGGCTGTCTATGTCCGCATAAGCGTTTTCCATCGCTTCTGTATGGTAAAGCCAATAATTATCATATATAGTTGATATAATACCGCAACGTTCCCATTCCTTAAAGACATCTCCTGTCTTTCTGTTTTTATAATCTGCATAATTTTCAATCAAATACATAAAGAATTTCATTTTTTCATCCATACTATTCACCTCTTATATAGATGGAGCTTCGTGGATCACCGGTAATTTTTTCGCATTCCCAAATCTCAAAAATGGCAGCTGCACCGAATTCAGTCATGCCGTAAGCAGTATTTTCCAACATTTCATGTGTTTTTGATTCTGCGAACAGCTTGAAAGCCTGCATAGGCTCTAAGCAATATTTCTCAATCATCATTCTGACAACCTCATTATTATAATAATCTAGTATTTCAGGGTCTAATCGATTCATAGTGATCTTACCTCTTTAAATTTTAAATGGGACAATGCTTTTTTTGATTTAAACGCATATTGATCCTTTAGCTTCTGTGGTAATAATAATTCAAGAGCTATCTCTTGTGAGAAATAACCTTTTAAATAATTGTTGACTGTACGAAAGGCCTGATCGTTGGCTACCGGTCCTATAACAATATCGAAGGTATCGCTGAAATATTCATCAGTTCGGTTTTTGGATACATAATTAAGCCAATCAATATCGGTAGATTCAAATACCAAAGGCTTTAGCGAATTAATTTTTGATTCATCTAATTGAAATACAGGTACTTGAGGAAGGCCTTCATTCCTTCTGTTTGCTGTACGTTCTGCCCACTTTTTTGCCTGATCGAAGTCAGAGGTTAGATAAAATCCAATGCCAAAGTCTAACAATCTTTTAGATTTTATAATCTTAGGCTTGCATACTTTAACATTACTTCCGTGATACAACAGCATACGGAATTCTCCTTTCTGATTTTATTTACAACATTATTGTTTTCTAAGGCTATTATAATATGAAATATAGGAAAGCGCAATAAAGATAATATCGGTCTGTTATATTCACAAGCACACTAAGGAGTCAGAAAAAACCGCCTATGTTGAAATCATCCATAAACGGTTTCATATATTGTTCGATTATCGAAATAACGAATTTATCTCTTATTTCATTCCGCGCTTTGTTCAATCAACAGTTGCGCAATTTGAACGGCATTGGTAGCCGCCCCTTTGCGAACTTGATCGCCGCAGCACCATAGGCTTAACGCATTGGCATGACCGCTGAGGTCCTCGCGAATGCGGCCGACATATACAAGATCCTGATCGCTCGTATCTAACGGCATTGGATAAACGCTGTTGTATGGATCATCCACAAGCTTTACACCGTTTCCGTTTTGAATCAGCTCTTTTGCGGCTTCAACTGATAACGGCTGTTCAAATTCTACCATGATAGATTCCGAATGAGAACGATAAACAGGAACGCGCACACAGGTACAATTTACCTGAAGCTCAGGCAGATTCAGAATTTTTCTGCCTTCATTCTGCATCTTCATTTCTTCGCTTGAATAGCCTGCTTCATCAAAGCCGCCGATCTGCGGAATCAGATTATAGGCGATTTGATGCTGGAAGGTATTGATTGTTACCGGCTCATTATTTTTCAATGCATCAATTTGATCGTCAAGCTCCTTTAAGCCGTTGACACCTGCGCCCGATACAGCCTGATAAGTGCTTACGACCATACGCTTGATTTTAGCTTTCGCATGTAACGGCTGCAGGGCAACAAGTGCAATGATCGTTGCGCAATTAGGATTGGCAATAATGCCCTGATGTTCATGAACAGCCTCGGGATTGACCTCAGGAATAATAAGCGGAACACTTTCATCTAAGCGATAAGCGCTTGAATTGTCGATAACGACAGCACCTGCGCGAACCGCATGCGGGATAAAACGCTTCGCAATATCATTCTCAGCCGCACCTAAGACGATATCGATACCATCAAAGCTGTTTTCGGTTGCCTCAGCAACGGTAAAGCTCTGCCCCTTCATCGTGATAACCTTGCCCGCACTGCGCTTGCTGGCAAGCAGATGCAGACTTGCGAGCGGAAAATCGCGCTCCAACAGCACTTCAAGCATCTGCATGCCGACGGCACCGGTTGCGCCCAATATAGCCACGTGATATTTTTTCATCGAATCTCTCCATTCCATTTATTATATTATGCTTCCACAAAGCGATTGTAAATGACTTTTGTGGTTTTTTCAAAATCCTTGTTTTCCACACCGACAATAATATTGATTTCATCACTGCCCTGCGCAATCATACGAATATTGATATCATTTTTACCCAGTTCCGCAAACAGCTGACCGGAAATGCCCGGTCTTGATGACATATGACGTCCCACGGTAGCGATCAAGGCGATATCATTGATTACTTTGACCTTATCGGGACGGCAGTGCTCCTTGACCTGAGCCACGATATCGTAAATCTTATCCTTGATATCGGCGCTGTTCACAACGATGGAAAAGGAATCAATGCCGCTGGGGATATGCTCAATGCTGATTTGATAACGCTCGAATACCTCCAAGGCACGTCGCACGATGCCGACCTCATTAGACATATGATTTTTATAAATAGCGACAACGGTAAAATCCTTGCTGCCGGCGATACCGGTAATCGGGGAAATTTCATCCATCGCATCATTATCTGCCTCCATAATCAAAGTACCCGGATTATCAGGCTCATTCGTATTTCGGATATTGATCGGGATATTTTTTTCCTTGACCGGGAAGATCGCATCCTCATGCAGGACATTGGCGCCCATATAAGAAAGCTCACGTAGCTCACTGTAGGTGATCTTTTCGATTCGCTTCGGATTTTCTACGATACGCGGATCAGCCATCAGAATACCGGAAACATCGGTCCAGTTTTCGTACACATCGGCATTAACGACCTTTGCCGCAATGGCGCCCGTGATATCGCTGCCGCCGCGTGCCATGATACGCACCTGTCCGTCCGGCATTGCACCGTAAAAGCCGGGAATCACGAAATGATCGTGCTGTTTTAAATGGTGTTCCATCATTTCCTTTGTTTTAATAAAATCAATCTGTCCGTCATAGGAAAAATAGATAAAGTCCTTTGCATCTAAAAAGGTATAACCGAGATACTCCGCCATCAGCTTCGCCGTTAAAAATTCACCGCGGCTGACAAGATAATCCAACGGAATATTCTTTCTCAGCGCACTCTTTAAATAGGATAAATCCTTTTCGATCGGATAAGACAGATGCAAATCATGCTTGATTGCCAAAAAGCGTTCCTCAATCATTTGAAAGATCGAATCGCAGTTTACACTGTACTTTAGATGGGCATGACATAAATACAATAAATCCGTTATTTTATTATCCTCTTTGTGTCTTCGACCTGCGGCAGATACAACGACAAAGCGACGCGCATCATCTGCGCTGACGATCTGTTTGACCTTTTCAAACTGCTTTGCATCGGCTAACGAACTGCCGCCGAATTTAACGACCTTGATCATGCCTCCACCTCTGCGACATGGACAAAGAACAGATTGCCGTCGGTTTTCATCAGCTCCGCTGCCTTTTGGTGCATCAAATAAGAGGAAATCGGAGTGATATGATAATAATTACAGTTGTCAAATACGTCCTTTTTTGTATACGCATCCGCAAACAATTCCTTGATCAATGCTTCATCGGCATTGCTGCGAAGAATATAGGTTCCGCTGACTAAGGAAGCATCGACGCGAAGCTCCTTTTGTTTCGCAACAGGCTGCGTATCGATTCCTGCATAAATATCAATAATATCTTGAACGACGGCATTTGCGGTCGGAAGCTTGCCGGCACCCTGTCCGTAGAATTTCAAATCGCCGATCGTTTCACCGTGCAGACAGGTCAGATTAAAGTTTTCCGCAACGGAAGCCTCTGTTTGTGTTTCGGCATACATTGTCGGCTCTACCGCTGCATAATAACGATCTTGTGAACGCTTCGCAACTGCCAACAGCTTGATTTTTTTCTGCAGCGATTTCGCATAATCAATATCACTCTTACAAATATTGCGAATACCGAATACCGGGAAGGTCAGCGGTACATTGCTTTCAAAGGCAATGCTTGCGGAAATACGCAGCTTGTTTTGAATATCATAGCCGTCTATATCTGCACTCGGATCACTTTCCGCATAGCCGAGCTCTTGTGCCTTATGCAGAATCACATCAAACTGTGCCTGTTCCTTTTCCATATGATCCAGAATATAATTTGTCGTACCGTTAAAGATACCGTGAATTTCATCGATTTCATCAATTCTCAGTGCATTATATAAATTATGAAGCCAAGGAATACCGCCGCCGCAGCTTGCCTCATACAAAAAGCGCACTCCGTTTTCCTTTGCACAAGCATGGAATTCCTCCATATAACGGGCAATTACTGCCTTATTCGCGGAAACGACATGCTTTTTCGCCTGCAGTGCCTGCATTATAAAGCTGTGTGCCGGTTCAATACCGCCCATTGTTTCCACAACGACCTCGACCTCATCATCATTTAAAATGACATTGATATCATCACACATTAACGGATGCTTATGTAAATTCTCGGTACGCTCTAATATATGTGCGACTTCAATATTTATGTCGCGTAACGAGTCAATAATCTCACCGACTCCGCTTCCTACCGTACCGTAACCTAAAATCGCTGTTTTCATGTTCATCCTCCTCGTTCCTTATGTTTGTTTTCCTTATAAAAAAGAATCCTGCTGCAGTATTACGTTTCGATGTGATTCATAACGGAATTCCTAAATGTGATTCCTATCAATCATCGGAGTATCTCTTACTATCTTGTTTCTGTATACTGTGCATTCTGATTTTTTGTTTTTACAAGACAAACAAGCATATGATTATGTATTCTTAAAAAAAACACTTGTATTTAAAGCGTGAACATTGTATCATATTAAGTATGTAAACGCAAGAGAAAAGGAGTTTTAACAATGGGAAAAAATTACAACAGCACAAGAAGCAGAAAAATTCAGGCACAGCCGAAGGAAGCTGTTATTAAGGGCTTGGCTGCAGACGGCGGTTTATTCGTATTTGATGATATCGACCAAATAAAGCTGCCGCTTGATGATATGATGAAAATGGATTATAAACAGATGGCAGAAACTGTATTATCTGCGCTGTTGTTTGATTTCAGTGATGCAGAGGTAAAGCGGTGCGTAGCTCAGGCATATGACGGACAGTTTGACAGTGAGGAGATCACACCGGTCGTATTCAGCGGTGATGATGCGATCTGTGAATTGTTTCACGGGCCTACTTCAGCCTTTAAGGATGTAGGCTTGCGAATGCTTCCGCAGCTGATGTCTGTTTCGCTGAAGCAGAAGCAGGACGCTAAGGTAATGATTTTAACAGCGACGAGCGGTGATACGGGCAAAGCTGCATTGGCCGGTTTTCAGGATGTCGATAATGTCGGTATTACAGTGTTTTATCCCGATAACGGTGTCAGTGAAATACAGCGTCTGCAGATGGTGACCCAACAGGGAAAAAACACCAATGTTGTCGCAATCAAAGGCAACTTTGATGATGCACAAAGCGGTGTAAAGCGTATATTCCATGATGAAGTGTTTAAAAATCGGTTTAAACAGGATAACATTATTTTCTCCAGTGCGAATTCCATCAATATCGGTCGTTTGATTCCGCAGGTCGTTTATTATTTCTATTCTTATAAGCGTTTGGTTGAGGAAAAGCGCATTGCGTTCGGTGATAAGGTGGATTTCTGTGTGCCGACCGGAAACTTCGGCAATGTGTTGGCAGGCTATTATGCGAAGCTGATGGGACTTCCGGTACATCGCTTTATTGTGGCTGCCAATGCGAATAATGTGCTTTATGATTTCTTAAAAACCGGTATTTATAATCGTAATCGACCGTTTCATAAAACGATTTCACCTTCAATGGATATTTTGATTTCAAGTAATTTAGAGCGTCTGTTGTATTACGCAAGTGATAAGGATGCGAATTATGTTGCTTCCTTAATGGATGAATTAAATTCATACGGCAAGTATCAGGTCAAGACCTCTGTGTTGACGAATATTCAATCAATGTTCAGTGTCGGCTTTGCGAGTGATGAGGAATGTACGGCGGCGATTCAGAAAAAGTATCAGCAGGACGGCTATGTGTTAGATCCGCACAGTGCCTGCGGATATGCGGTAATGGAAAAGGAAAAGGATGCTGAGCATGCTTGTGTATTGATGGCTACGGCAAGTCCGTATAAATTCTGCAGTGCTGTTTATGAAGCGTTGTTCGGGAAAGCTGATGATAATGAATTTAAGGTGATGGAGCAGCTGGAACAGCGTACGAATACAGCGGCGCCTAAGAATTTAAAGGGACTTCAGGATTTGGAAATCCTGCATCGCGATGTGATTGAAATCGGTGAAATGAAGGCTTGTGTAGAAGCCAAAACAAAGAGGCTGTTTCGATGATTGAGGTACGTGTACCCGCAACAAGCGCGAATGTCGGTCCCGGCTTTGACTGCATGGGATTGGCGGTAACTGCTTATGCGAGCTTTCGTTTTTCAGAAACAGGGGACGGACTTTGTATTACGGGCTGCCCGAAGCAGTGGCAGAATGAACAAAATCTTGTTTATCAGGCATGCGTACAGGTGTTCTCTAAATGCGGTAAGGAAATCAGCGATTTGACGATTGAAATCGATGCGCATGAGGTTCCTGAGGCAAGAGGACTGGGAAGCAGTGCCGTTTGTATCGTCGGCGGAGTTGTCGGGGCGAATGCACTGCTCGGCGATCCGCTGTCAAAGGAAGAAATGCTTGCGCTTTGTACGGAAATGGAGGGGCATCCGGATAATGTTGCGCCTGCGTTGTACGGCGGCTTGACGATTTCCTTCTGTGAAGGTGAGAAGGTGTTCACCGTAAAAAATCAGGTACATGAGCGCTTTATCTTTTGTGCCTTGATTCCCGATTATCCCGTGCTGACAGCCGATGCGCGCAGTGTGCTGCCGAAGCAGGTAAGCTTTCATGACGCATTGTATAATATCGGCAGATGTGCGGTCTTGGCGAAAGGACTCAGCAACGGAGATATTGAGCTTGTTTCACACGCCTGTGATGATGTGCTGCATCAGCCGTATCGCAAGGTGCTGATTCCCGATTATGAGGAAGTGGACCGTTTGGCCGACAAGCATCAGGCATTGACATGGTATATCAGCGGTTCAGGCTCAACGATGATGCTGATATTCGATGGTAAGGAAAAGGCCGAAGCCTTGATGCAGGAGGTATTACAGCGTAAGCCGCATTGGCAGACAAAGCTTTTGCGGGTGGATAATGACGGTGCGACAGTAAACGAAGCACTCAGCGTTAAGGAGAATACTCATGGGTAAATATTATATTGTTGACGGCGATATTTTGCCTGAGGTGTTAGTTAAGGTCGTTGAAGCACGTAAGCTGCTTCGAAAGGGCAAGGTCAGCCGCATTACATCTGCGGCCAAAGCAGTCGGTATCTCGCGAGGTACTTATTATAAGTATAAGGATAGAATTTTTGCGCCCGGAGCTTCCTTGGGAAATCGCAAGGTTGTGATGTCTTTAAAGCTGAAGCATCAGTCCGGGGTGCTTTCTAAGGTATTGGATTGCATGTCCTCAGTGAAGGCGAATATTATCACATTGAATCAAAATATTCCGATTCATGATGTCGCAACCGTAATGATTTCATTTGAAATGACCGAAATGAATGTTTCACTGGAAGCCATGATCGATAAGCTGAAGGTGATGAAGGGTGTAAATGATGTGTACCTTGAGGCAGTAGAATAATGAATTGTCCCTTTGATGATGCAGTCAAAGGGATTTTTTGCGGCTTTAATGAGATATAAAAACAGTCAGCGGGTGTCGTTGACTGTTTCATACTTTATTAATATTTTTTCACCAGCTCTGAAATCAATGCTCGGCATGTCTGCATTCTGATACAGGCATAAAAATCCTCGGTGACAGCCTTTCCCTGTCCGATGGTTGTTGCATTTTCAGCAACTTCCTTGCTTTCCCATAATACAAAATCGGTCCATGTATCCCCTTGTTTGTAGTGCTCCCATGAGATAAAGCCGTCGGCCTTTGATATCACTTCATCATGCAGCTTTTGTGTACATTCAATGAAATGCTCGTCTGTAACATTGTTCCTTAGCTTGTAGGAAAATATCCATGCTGTTTTTGTCATGTGTCGTGCTCCTTATATTCTTTTATTTATTCTGTAATAACTGATGGTATCATAACATAGATGAATCGGGATTACAATCCTTTGATTGAAGCGGTTGTATTTGTGCATTTATGTAAGCGTTCCTTAGGGGGTCAATGCGCATTAATGATTTGATGATTTCCGCTTTTTTTACTTTCTATGTGTGAGGCTTTGTGGTAAGATAGGTAGGTATTCAGTGTATATAAAGGAACGGATTCAGGTGATTATATGAAGCAAAAGGGCTTTGCGTTATCAGCGTATGCAGCGGCGGTCAGTGCCATCCTGTTTTTATTGGTTACGTGTATTGATATTCATTGCTTCAACAGAAGCTTTTATGAGCGGGAATATGCTTCGCTGAAAACAGCAGAGGATTTGAATATGAGCCATCGGGATTTGATGAAGGCTACCGATGCCCTGCTTGATTATCTGCAGGGAAAGCAGGAGCATATCGCTGCGGTGATTGAGGTCAACGGCTTTGAACGTGAGGCTTTTAATGAACGGGAAACACAGCATATGGTCGATGTGTTGGGGCTGTATCGGTTTGCGTTAAAGCTGCGCTTGGTTTCGGGCATTGTACTTGTAGCTTCCATAGCATTGTTGTGGTGGAAGAAGCGCTCGCAGCTTTGGGAGATGCTTTCCGTTGCGTATTCGCAGTGTGCCTTGGGGTTTTTATTATTTGTCGGCTTTTTGGCGATTTGGGCGACGGTGGATTTTACCTCATTATGGGAAAGCTTTCATCGCTTGTTTTTTACCAATGAGCTGTGGCTTTTGAACCCTCATACGGATTTGATGATCAATATGTTTCCTGAGGTGTTTTTCTTTCATATGGTACTGCGAATCACAATATCGTTTGTTGTCTGCTTCGGATTATTGTGGGCAGCGGCGTTTTGTTACGGACATCGCTTTGCGCTTCGTCAACGCTTGAGAAGGGAGTCTTGATTATGATAGTATTAGCCAGTCAAAGTCCTCGCAGAAAGGAAATCATGGAACAGGTCGGTCTGCGCTTTCTCGTTCACCCGGCGGATGTAGATGAAATGATGGATGAATCTTTGCCGATTCCGCAGGCAATCGAGCGCTTGGCGCTTGCTAAGGCGGAACATGTGGCAACGCTGTATCCGAACGATATCGTAATCGGTGCCGATACCTTGGTGTGCTTGGATAAGCAGGTTCTCGGCAAGCCGCAGAATGCAAAGAACGCGAAGGAAATGCTTCAGCGCTTATCGGGACAAACGCATCAGGTGATTACCGGTGTTGCGATATGTGCCGACGGTAAGAAGGAGTGCTTTCATTCGGTGAGCGATGTAACCTTTTATTCACTTTCTGATCGGGAAATCACTGCTTATATTGACAGTAAGGAGCCGTTTGATAAGGCGGGTGCATACGGTATTCAAGGAAAAGGTGCGGTTTTTGTTGCAAAAATCGTGGGAGACTATTATAATATAGTAGGCTTACCGATAGCGAAGCTTATGCAGCGTTTAAAAGCCTATGAATAGTGCCGACATAGTATAATGGTAATACAGAGCAATGGTAATGCTCAGCTCGCAGTTCAATTCTGCGTGTCGGCACCATTAGTTATTTAAGCCTTTAAATAAAGGCTTTTTGTTTGCTTTGGCATAAAATTGGCATAAAAGTGGTCCTTGTTTTTTTATTTTTTATGCGATAATATTCTCTGAGGTGATTAGAATGGCGCAGCAAAAGGATACAAAAACAGGTAAATGGATGTATTACGGCTCTTATGTTGATATAGATGGAAAAAGGAAGCAGTATAAGAAAAGAGGTTTTGACACAAAAAAAGAAGCTATTAAAGCGGAAATCACATTCAGAGATCATGCAGAACATGGATCCAAATTTCTATCATTTGAGGATGTATATAAGAGGGATCTGAACTATCACAAAAAACAGGTAAAACAATCTTCAATTGAAACAGATAAATTTATTTATCAAAGATTAATTAAAGTTATTGACGGCTCTATGAAATACACAGATAAAGAATTATTCAAAGTCTTATAGATTCATATGATCAGAAATTTTCAAAGCGATACGTTGCTAAGATATATTATTGTTTAAAGAAAATATTTGATTTTACAGTAATGGACTGGTATTTAGAAAACAATCCAATAGCTAAAGTCAACAGAGATAAAAGAAAAAATGAGCAAGATAAAAAAAATGCTTTTTTGGGAGCTGGAAGATTTCCAAAAATTTATAAAGGAAGTTGATCTACCTTTGTATAAACTTATATTTATGACTCTTTATTATATGGGGTTGCGCCGTGGTGAACTTTTGGCTATTAAATGGGATGACGTCGATTTATCCAATAAAACAATAACAATCAACAAAACGTTTTCTACCAAAACAAATACTATTACAACGCCTAAAACTAAAAACAGCTACCGTACTATAACAATGCCAGATATACTGGTTAAGGAAATAGCTGCGTGGAAAACAAGGATAGAAGCTTTTGTAGGTTATAGCCCT
The DNA here is from genome assembly GCA_910576855.1 of Erysipelotrichales bacterium. Taxonomy (GTDB): domain Bacteria; phylum Bacillota_I; class Bacilli_A; order Erysipelotrichales; family Erysipelotrichaceae; genus C-19. The sequence goes on along the minus strand of CAJTJP010000004.1, from coordinate 49,104 downwards.
AATGGATATGTATTCGGAAATGATAGACCAGTTGCGCCTGAGACGCTGCGCCGTAAATTTCATGAGTACATAAAACAGGCAAATATGAAACAGCGCTCGGATAATCAAATACCTGTAATACGTATTCACGATTTACGCCACCCGTATGTCAAGCCCACAACAAAAAAATTTAATTACAAAAGGACTCTGGGCATATATTCGTCCAAAGTCCTTTTCCTATAATAATAAAAAACAATTCAGACTCTTGTAGAAAATACTAAAGATATTCTAAACTTCACAAATTGTAATGGTCAGAATAAGAAAAATACTTTAGGTTAGATTACCCATTTCAGCTTGTATACTTGTGAAAAGACCATCTAATAACTTTTGCTGAATAACGAAAGGTCTTTCCTGAAAGCTAATTCCAGAAATATCAGCGTCCAAAAAACTTTGAAGTTTTTTAGCCACATCAGGCTTAAGTTCCGAGTGATCTTTCCAGTGACGATATATTTTAATGCGCTCAAGAATAGAGAACAGAGCAGGATAGTTTGGTTTAATATCAGTCCAAAAATAACGGTTTTTAGCTATGCTTTTACCGTAATTTTCAATTGGCTCAACAAAACATCTATTGCATATATTTATAAATTCCAAAAATTCAGTTTCATTTGTAACCACAGTTAGGGAACTGAATTTATCAGCTTCTGGAAAAGAATTTACACCGAATAAGCTAGCTTTTCCGAGAGATTTTATAACAATTTCTAATTGACGTAAGTCACTTATTATTGAACCTATCCTTTGCTTTACCCAATTATTCCTTTTAGACACTTCAATTGTTTTAAAAAGTCCGCTCCTCTTCTCGCGTTTTGCTAACTCTAAAGCGGCATAACGGCCTGCCACTGGCATATTTATAGAAGGAACATTATTATTTTTTACAACAAGACCATAATCGTATAAATGTTTAGAATACTCGGTTATCTGGGCAAACTCTATAAAGTCACCAATTTGGCCAGCCGCAAGCATTTCAAACAATTCGTACTCCTCTGGATAAAACATCTGTATTTCTGAAACTACATGCTGAAAATAATAAACTAGGTCAAAATTAACTTCTTCTAAAAGTTCTCTCATTTTTTGTAATGAAATCTCAATCGGTCTTGATTCGGTCAACATTCTGTTGATAGCACTACATGCTTTTCGAGTAAGCATTGGATGGCCGCCATATTGATTATAAAGATATTCTATGGCATCATAGGAAAACTTTAATCCCATCCTTTTTCCTATAGTTTTAATCATGGATTTTGTTTCATCCATATCAAACCCTTTTAAGTATTCTGATTGTACTATGCCAAACAAAGGATTTTGTATATTATCTATCATATCCTTTTCAACAGAACTTGCGTTTACTCCACAGATAATAAAGACTAGATTTCTGTATAAACTTTGGACTGACCAGATAGTTTGCCAAAAGTCAATAAAGTCTCGTTTCCAATGCTTATCAAGTGCCGCATTAAAAGAAATATACTCGATTTCGTCAAAAAACAGAATAATCTTTTTACCTTTTTTATTAGCTTCTTGTATGACATAACGAAATGCCCCCAATATTCCACTTGGATTCTTATTCCAGTAATATTTTTCTATTTTTAATATATTTGCTATTTTTGAACAAATTTCGCCGAGTAACTCATACCAGCGTTTTGATCTATACGAGGGCGATTTACAGTCAATGAACAATACGAATCCCATTTTTTGTTCTAGTAATGTTCGTTCAACCTTGAATAAAAGAGAAGTTTTTCCTGTTTTACGTAAACCAAAAATTCCTCTATTTTCACAACGCCTTATGGAATCTAAAATTCTCGAAATGTACGGTTGTCTGCCGAAAAAGAAAGAATCCTCTCTTAATGGTAATGAATATTCAAATAAATCTGCAACAAAACAGTCCTTAATAAGCCAACTTAATGCAGACCTAAAAAAGCGTAAAGCCGCTGCCAGATCCTTGAAACAAAAATCTATGATCGAAGATAAACTCGTATTACCATTTGCATTTTTAATGGAGCCATCAGGCCAGAATATCCAACTGCTTATAATCTGCGATTCTCTTTCTGGCCTCCTCCCAGGTGAAACCGGAGCGGACAAAATCATAGTCGCTCCAAATACGCTGGAGTTCCGCCTTGATCTGAGGGACATCCTCCAGCCTGTCCGCACCGGAACGAACGTAGTAGTCGGGCAGCAGGGCGCAGGCCACGATGCTGCTCTCGGCCTGGGGCAGTTCCTCCATACCCTGGCTCAGAGCGGCCAGCAACCGTAGGTGGTTGTCGGTATAACCATTGAGTTCCTGTTCCACTCCAAACGGGCCGTTCAGGTCGAACAGTTGGAAGGGAACCCTACCTGGAACCTCGATCTCGCTACTGTAATAGACTGGCTTGCCGTTGAGTTCATAGAGAGCGTTGCACATATCCATCAGGTGCTGATAGGCTTCTTGAGAGGGTAAGGTCTGGAAGGAGTGAAACATCAAATCCACAGCCCAATCCAGTTGGCCCAGCACCTCACAGCCCGGCAGCCTGGCCAGTCGCTCCCCCAGCCGCACCAACCGGGCAATGGACAGCAGACCCCACACCCGGACTTGGGGGTCGCTCAGTTCCTCCGCCCTGGCCTCAATTTCGGCGGGAATGGCGTTGTAGAAAAGTCCGTCCTCATCCTCCAGCCGTCCAATGCGGTCGGAGCAATCGTCCATCAGTTTCTCCCCCACCTTATCATAGATATTGCCGTCAGCACTGTAAATAGTGTCCGCCCGGTGAAGCCACAGATGGGCCTTATGCAGGTCGCCCACATCCATAGCGGTCACGCCCAGCTCGTAATAGGTTCTGGACACCCCAGCCCAGTCCTTTTTCCTCTGGAGATCGGCCAACCGCTCATCCGGGGCTTTCACTTCTTTTTTCCCAAATCCAAACATAAAAATCATCTCCTGTTGCATTTTGTTGACATGAAATAATCAGACCATCTTAAACGCTCTAATTTATATTTCCCTAACTTGGCCCGAAGCATAGCTAAAATTGATCTCGATTGATTTCTAAAACAGTTTCCTCTACCTTTTGCTTTGCTTCAAAGTATCTCTGTTCAACAGCGGCGAGGTAACTATCCCGGTATTCCAATACTTTCTTATGGTTGGATGTGACAAAAAAGCCCAAACGGTTTCTTTCTACAATACCGTGCTTCTGTAGTTCAGATATAGCTTTTCTAACAGTTTCAGGACTGCTCCCAACTTCTTTTGCAAAAACAGGAAATGAGGAAAGTTTCACTCCTGGCGGATAAGTACCATTATAAATCCGAAAGAAAATCTCGTTGGCTAACAAGTGATATACCTTTGTTTTGACTGCTATATCCCATGCCATCAATTCATACCCTCTTTTATTTTGTTACCGCTAATCAGTCACAAAATCCAGTTCTATGCCTGGACATCCCTTGCGGCGTTTCGGTCTTTAGTAATAATCGGCTTGCCGTCTTTGTCGATTAACGGGCATACCCCTCCAGCAGCTCCGAATTTTGTCGCCAGATAATTGACGCCGGTTTTTCTATCGACAATAACGAAAATGCCTTTCGCAGTTCCTTCTGTTTCGACAATTTCAAATCTTTTATCCTTCATAAAAATACCTCCATATCAAAGTTCTTGCTTTTCAAAAATTCGGCAGCAGATACAATACATCAAATAGCACCAAACCAAAGCGAAAACGGGGGAACAGCACAACAAAATAAATATAAGCTGCTCTGTCTGTTCAATTCCCAGCAAAACAAGGACTTGGTAAAGTCCAAAGCAAACAGCCAATGGGACGAAAATAGATACTACCAGCAACACACGGGCTTTTTCCGCTCCGAATTTGAACACAAGCGGAATTGACATACTGCCGGAGACAAGGGACAGAGCTAATGCCACCAGTGCCAAAACGAGTAGCTCTATGATCCCTTCAATGTCAAAAGTCATTTTTCTTATAGCAAGCCCTGCGATCATGCTGACTATCAATCCAAACAGGCTTCCAATCACACAGAAGATTGCCATTACAACATATTTTCCTGCGACCAAATTTTTCTTCGATAATGGCATTATCATGGCATATCGTGTCCACTTGGAATTGTCATCAAAAGTAAAGGTCGTTACAATCATCATGCTACACAAAATAGTGCTTACAATGATATATGCAGGCGCACCAGATGTGGGGATAAGGACAACCGCGAGTACCGCCAGCATAAACAGCATGGATTTCGCATTGTGTCCGATATTATACAAATCTTTCAAAATAAGACTTCTCATTTGGTCTGCACTCCTTTCACATACAACAGCAAAATATCATCAATCGTTGCATCGTCTACTACTGCATTTTTGTATTTTTTCTTAGCTTTTTCTTTGTCAGCTACAAGCACATTCCACTGATAATCCTCTTTGCGGTAGGCAAGGATTTCTTGCTTGTCGATCTGATCGAAAGTAGCAGCCCCGCATCGGACAATACCGTAATGATAGCGCAGGTCATCTTTCTTTTTGTTGAAAATAACTTTGCCCTGGTGGATGAAGGTAATATAGTCGGCAACTTTCTCCAGGTCGGTTGTAATGTGGGAGGACATCATAATAGAGTGATTTTCGTCCTGCACAAATTCCAGAAACACATCCAGTATGTCATCCCGCATAACCGGATCGAGACCGCTGGTAGCTTCGTCCAAAATCAGCAATTTGGGGTTGTGGGAGAGGGCAACGGCGATGCACAGTTTTACTTTCATGCCCTTGGACATTTGTTTGAACTCTTTATCCAAAGGAAGTTGAAATCGTTTCAAATAGTCCTGGTACAAATGATTATCCCACTGACTATATGCTGCCCTTGCAATTTTTCCAACTTTAGCAGGGGTCAGGGTTTCATAGAAATTGATGCCATCAAATACAACGCCAATGTCCTCTTTGAGCTGTTTCGCTGAAGATAACTCTTGTCACCAAAAAGTAACCGTGCCGTCGTCCTTATGGATGAGATCAAGAATTGCATTGATTGTTGTACTTTTACCTGCTCCGTTCTCACCAATCAATCCCATTATTGTACCTTTAGGAACAGAAAACGAAACATGGTCTAATGTAAAATCAGGGTAGTGCTTTGTCAAATTCTCTACCTGCAAAATAGCATCCATAGTTATTCCTCCTCTTGATAAAACATAGTTAGAAGTTCAATCAGTTTCTCTAAGGGTATCCCACTTGTTCGGCCAATATCGGCGGCTTCTTGTAAATGTTCTTCCGCCAATCGCTGTTGTTCTTCTTGATAAAAGTCTTTATTCTGCGCTGATACAAAACTGCCACGGCCTACTGTTGTCTCAATAAAGCCATCCCTTTGTAAATCCTCATACGCTTTTTGAACGGTGATAACGCTTACATGAATGGACTTTGCCAACGCTCTCATAGAGGGAATAGGATCGCCAGTATGTAATTCGCCGCTCATGATCTTGGCCTTTATCTGTGAAGTTATCTGCTCGTAAATCGGCTTGCTGGTATTACTGCTTATGATGATCTCCACAACGCCTCCTCCTTTGTTCTGATGTGTATTTATCGTACAAGTACATTATAGCCGAACAAGGGCATATAGTCAATAGGATATTTTGATTGAGACATTAAAATATGAGGTTTGGAAGAAAAGCCACATTATATGGAAAGTACCGATGAACGGCTTGATTTGCGCCACGGGCTGGGCCTTCTGCTGGTACGGCAGATTGTGGAGGCGCATGGAGGCACACTGAAAATAATAAACCGTGTTGGATGTGGAGTTGAGATGATCTTGGATTTTCTATTATGAAAGCAGGGCGATGGCAGGCATAACTGTCATCGCCCTACTTAATATCTGAAGTATTCTAATATCCCAACCTGACTGAAAGTCTGACAGTCAGCGTAAGCAACTGCCATTCCCATATCAAGATAACTGCCATATGGGATTTTTCCCTAACCGCTCCAATCCACGTTGTATTCGCATTCCACGGTAAAGCCGTTGAGATTGCCAGTAGCCATGTCGAAGATCTGGGTGTAACTGTATTCCAAACCGTAATGGAGAATCAGGGAGCTGAACATCCCGCTAACGTAGGCAAGCAGGGCATCGGAATATCGTTTTCGATATTCCGATGCAACTTGTGGGGGTTCCCCCAAGCCCGGACAGGCCGCTTTGTGTCCAGCCGAACGCACCTGCCGGTGCGGCTCCATGCTTCGCATGACCAGTAGGAGAGAGTAACGCAGCAGCGTTATGGAGGATAGCCGCAGAGCGGCGCAAGGGGTGTATCCCTTGGACGGAGTAGAGCAACGAAAGCTACCTGGAGCGATGAGCAGTCAGCGCTCCGGGCAGCAGCCCCGCAGGGTGCGCGAATACACTCCGGCAGGAGGGTATAGAAGTACGCCGTTCCTCGCTACCGCTCTGAAGGGGGTTCCAGCCCAACCTGGCTTATGAGGTGCCCGGACTGACCCGCGCCGGTCTGTCTGTGCAGCTTCCACCAAAAGCCGCAGGATGGGCATACCGTCCTGTCCCCTGCGGGTAAAAGGCACCTAGCCGGGACACTGTACGTTCCCGGCTGGGTGGATATACATTGCCTTTGTCCTTTACATTACACCTCACTTTTGGGCTTACCTTGTTATGCCTATTTTTTGCGGGGGATTTGTTGGAAAAAGAATAAGGACAAACCAGCCAACTCCTTGCAACGCAAGGGTTTTCCGATTTGTCCTTATTATGCCATAAGGGCATTCACACGCTTCTTTTTTAATTAATAATATGTCAGCCGGCTTTACTGATTTTGATATTGCTAAGCGACTAGGTGATACTGTGGCGACACTTCACAACACTTATGCGCATTGGCTCAAGGCGGCTGATAAAGGTATCATTGATTTTATGAATAAGGAAAACTAAAAGAATCCTCAGCGGGATTCTTTGTACCTGTCTATCGTTGCTTGCATTGCCTTGCGGATCACTTCGGATTGAGTAAGTCCGAGTGCTTTACAAGCTTGTTTAAATTCTTGAACAAACTCATTTTTGTATCTGGCAGATACAAAAGTCATATTCTGTTTAGACCATTCTTGTACATATTTCTGCTGATCGAACGGTCGGTTATCTTTTGGTTTTCTAGGCATTATCATCATCCTTTCTGTTTTTGATAGCGATATACAGTATAAATAAAACAATTAGCAGTCCACCTATGTCACATCCACGGAAACATGCCTCTTTTCAATCTTATCTTGCGAAACAAAAGCACCGTCAATCTGGTGCTAATGTTTAACTTTTATATCCAATATCTTATATAAAAATATCCCATCTCTCTTAATCGAGGGGTGGGATGTTTTTTTTCTTTATGTAACAGGAAATTATTAACTATATTATGATATAATAGATGGGTCATACTACGCTCCTTCTTGTAACAGCAAGGAGGTGAGAGCTGATGTTGGAGACAATAAATACGATCGTTATTACCATCGCAGCAGGTGTTATCTGCCATATCATCTGCAAACGGCTAGACGGTAAGAAGTAGTATGATTAGCCAAGCGTCGATACCTGCCAGTATCGGCTCCTTTTATAAAAAAACAACCACTGCCATGGTTGTTTTTTTACTGATGCTGGATAATATACGATCCTGCCTGTCTATATTATATGCTAACACAAAATAAATATCAAGACTGTGGCATAATTTTTGGCATAAAAAATCTTAAAAAAATAGGAAAAAGCAAGTAAATAACAAGAAAATAAAGGCTTAAAAAGAACATAAAAAATAATTATTAGAACCTGCGTGTCGGCACCAGTTTAAAAAAGACTCGGACTTAGTTTCGAGTTTTTAATATGCTTAAATATATGATATAGTCTATAGAAAAATAAATTGATAATGTCAATTTAATAAACACGCTTGTACATTGATAACATCGATGAGCCGTGCAGGAGTACTAATGAAGGAAAAATCGGTAACAACATTATTTATGTTAGAATCATTTAAAATATCGCGAAGGTGAACAGCTTATTCATAAGCATCGATGATTACAAGGCTGTAGTAAAAAATAAATGAATTCTTTTTATGTTTAAATTATCAGTTGTATAATCATGATGAAATATGTTCATATCTGTCATCTCAAATCTATCTCGTCAAACAAAAGCATCGCATCTCGGCACCAATGCTTTAGTTTCTTATAATACATTTTCATTATCTCTTGAAAATTCATTTCTTTAGTCCTATAATTAACTTGTATATCATCAACACGTATGAACGATTGATGGAAAGGAGGAAGTTTTGAATGAATTCATTCATGATTGATGATAAGAAAGGAAGATATTTTAATGAAAAACATATGTAAAAAGACAGGATTGCTGATGCTGGCCTTTGCCCTGTGCTCAACAGTTGTTACTGCCAATGTAAAAGCAAGTAATCGCGTTGAGGACATGCTAAATCGCATGACTTTGCGTCAGAAAATCACACAAATGTTAATGGTGGATTTCCGTTATTGGGATGAAGATACCACTGATAGTGTGGAGAAACAGCCGTTTACCAAAATGAATTCGCAGGTTCAAAAAATAGTGGAAGATTATGATTTTGGCGCAATTATTTATTTTGCCCAAAATATTCAAACAACGGAAGATACATTCCAATTATCAATGGATCTTCAAAAAGCTGCTACAAAAGACAACGGTATTCCATTGCTTATCTCAGCAGATCAGGAAGGAGGTTCTGTATATCGCTTAGGCTCAGGAACAGCACTTCCGGGTAATATGGCATTGGGTGCGACATGGAATAGCGAATATGCCAGAAATGCCGGTCAGATCATCGGCAGTGAATTAAGCGTTCTTGGTATTAATACCAATTTGGCACCGGTGGTGGATGTAAATAACAATGCGAATAATCCGGTGATTGGTTTGAGATCTTATGGTGATGATGCTGCCATGGTCGGTGAAATGGCATCTAAGACTATTCAGGGTCTTGCAGAATATAATGTTATCGGATGTGCAAAGCATTTCCCCGGACATGGCGATACTGCCACAGATTCTCATTATGGACTTCCTTCTGTAGATAAATCAAAAGCGGTTTTACTGCAGAACGAATTGAAGCCATATGAAGTTGCGATCGATCAAGGAATTGAAATGATTATGACCGCTCATATTCTATACCCGCAGTTAGATAACAGTACTGTGTTATCTGATAAAACAGGAAATCAGGAAAAACTGCCGGCAACGATGTCCAAAGCAATTATTACCGACTTACTGAAAGGTGAAATGGGCTTTGAGGGTATCGTATGTACCGATGCGATGAATATGGCGGGCGTATCCGCTACATATGATCAGGTACAGGCTGTAAAATTGGCAATCAACGCAGGTGTGGATATGATTTGTATGCCTTGCGTATTGTATGATTTAGACGATTTGCAGGATTTGGATGCGATTATTGACGGTGTAGAAAAAGCAGTGAACGACGGCGAAATCTCTGTAGATCGTTTGAATGACGCGGTAAGGAGAATCTTAACTGTAAAAGAAAATCGCGGCATTCTTGATTGGAATGAAAAGAACTATTCTCTTGATCAAGCAAAAGCTGTTGTCGGAAGTTCAGCAAATCGTGAGCTGGAAAGAGAAATCGCAGCAAAGGCAGTTACAGTTGTAAAAAATGAAAATGAAGTACTTCCTTTAAATGTTACAGAAAATAGCAAAGTATTGATGATGTGTCCTTATGATAATGAAAAAGCACAAATGATCATGGGATGGAACAGAGCAAAAGAAGCCGGCTTGATTCCGGCAGGTGCAGAAGTAAAGGTTGTTTGCTTCTCAAGTGCAGATCTGGCAGCTGTGCAGGCTGATATTGATTGGGCGGATACAATCATTGTCCATTCAGAAATATCAAAGGTTTCCAGAGTAACAGACAATCATTGGCTCTATGCAGGTCCGGATACATTTGTAAACTATGCTAAAGAAAATGGTAAAACTGCAATCGTAATTTCTGTGGATAAACCATACGATGTTCAATTTTATGACAAAGCTGACGCAATTATGGCGGTGTATGGCTGTAAAGGATCTTCTGTTGATGTAACAGAGGCTATAGTGGGCGGTGTTACAGGTTCTGAAGCTGCCTATGGTCCGAATATCATTGCAGGTATTGAAGTTACTCTCGGTGTATTTGGAGCAAGCGGAAAACTTCCGGTCAGCATACCGAAATTAGAAGGTACAAGCTATTCCGATCAAATTGTGTATAAACGCGGATATGGTCTGACCTATCATTCCAAAACATTAGACTTTGATGTATTGAAAAACAAAATAAAAGAGGCAAAGGCAATTTCTGCTGATGATTATACTGCTGAAAGTTATGAGTTGCTCATGGCTGAAGTGGAAAAGGCCGAAGCGCTGTTGTCGGATATGAACGTTACTCAAGCTGAAATTAATCATCAGGTGGATCTGTTGAATCAGGCAATCAAAGCATTGGTAAGCAACAAAAAAGATGATAACAATCAAAACAAACCTCCGAAAGATGAAACAGACAATAATCAGGGTAATGACGGAACAACACAGCAAGATAAAAATAATCCGATCACCAATACCGGTGCACGGGAATCAGGAAGCAATATTGTTATTTATCTGTTATTGGGTGCGATGTTCGTATTCTTCAGAAAGATGGATCGCATTTCTGAATAATTGATTGATACAAGAAAAAAGAGGCTATAACGGACATAGTGATTGCTATGGCGTTAGCGCCTTTTTTTCTTATACTTTTATCATGGATAGAAATACTATTGATGTCAATGAATCACAAAAACGGATGCGAACAGACTGAATGATATAAGCTATAACGGACATATTTAATTGACTGTATATATGTAGTTATTGCTCCGTTATTGGTGGAAAAGCAACATCAATATGAAAACGTAAAGCTTTACTTACCAAACTTTCGTGCATACAGCTTAATGCTGTCGGCGATCCAGTTCGCAAATTCAATTTTTTCCTCATCAGACAGCTTATTGATATCGTATCCTCCGTAAAAAGCAACACTTGGATTATTCACAATAACCTGCATCGCTTCCTCTAAAGAGGTGATGTCGGAAGGAATTAAATTGTTGTCTGCGGTATAGCCGTTTTTACTGCAGTTTCCCGACTCTATATCCTTGTAGATCAAGGTGTTGACATCAACATTAAAAATATCCGCCAGCTCTGTTACCATTTCCATTGTCGGTGAGCGTTTATCACTTTCCCAAAGCTGTATGGTAGGCTGAGAGCGATTCGTCCGTTTTGCCAGTTCGTCCTGACCCCAGCCCTTTTGTTTCCGCAAAAAACGCAGATTTTTACTGAATATTGTAGCCATAGAAATACCTCGCTTATGTATAAGCCAATTATATCACAACATGACAAAAAGTAAACTGAAAAATAATTATTTGTAATAAAAGACAGAAGCTTATTCGCTTTCTGTCTGTCTAACAACATCATATATACCGTATTATGTTTACATACCGCAGGGAGGATTGCTCAATAAAAAGTGCATTCAAACAAATAAAATCCTACCGCTCAATAAATGAGGAGTAGGATTCTTTTTCTAAAGTCGATTTGATTGTTTGTTAAGCATTTTAATGCGACACGCGCTTTAGCCTACAAGCCAAATTCTTCATCACCTAATAAATCTGCCGTTGCATCTGGCTGCGTGCTTTGTTCCTTATAATCCTTAAAGCTCGGGAACTTGATATCCTTGACCTGATTTTGTTCAGATAATGAAATCGTAAACACAATCGGATAACTCTTTCCTTCATAATCAATAGTCAAATCAAAATTCAACTCTGTAATTTGATTGTTTTTAACTTTCATAGTACCTGTATAGCTTTTGATGACATACTTCGTCTGAGCACTGTTTCCCATAGTTTCGTACAGACTGTCGAATATGCTTAAGTCAAACGTAAACGCAATAATACCTGCATCCTTATCTTCAAACTTAAATTCCTTGAAAACCTTTTTTACGGATTCCGCGTCCGCCTTTGCATCGAAAACAGAATTTTTCTCAATGTCTAATGCACCTATCTGATCTAAATAGTTTTGAAATGAAATCTTAGATTTATTATCTAAAAAATTCATATAGAAGGTATTGTCTTTTACATAAAATGCAATCTCGCCCAAAGCAACACCGACCGCAGATACATCGATATCAACAGCGATCTGCGGCTTATCAGTGAGTATCATATCAGAGCTTAGATTGATCTTCGCACTGCGCATTTCCTTTTTTTCATCAGCGAATATTCCGCCCGATACATCAAGGTGAAGGCTTTCTGAATTCTTTAATTCCTCTGTTGCATCTAAATATACTTGAATCGCATCATCATCATAACGATTGGAACAGCCTGACAGACAAGCAATCACAAGTACTGTTACAAGTAAGAACCTTTTCATGTCTGTATCCCCTTTTCCTTATAAATACAATTTATTTATTGCTTTCCGCTGACGGCCATTTTTCCATACCCTTAGGGAAATCGATTGCTTTCTTTTGATTGATGCTGTCAAGCTTCAGATAAGCAGTAACACTTACATCCTCCTTATCTGTCTTACCGCCGATCGTTAACGACATGGCCTTGATAAAGTCATTTTCCAATTCAATATCAAACACAACGCTTTCAACTTCGTCAATACCGGCATCACTTACATTAAGCTCACCGCTCTTGATTGCCTCTTTTATCGTTTTTTCTTTCACTTCAAAATGCAGCTTGTCGGAATCAATAGACGCAACTTCCAGATTTTCCTTTAAGCTTTTCTTATCAATACTTACCGTTTCAGGATCAAACGATACGTTTAATGTTTCCGGAATCTCGAAATTTTGTTTCTCCTTTTGACCCAATGCGCTCACATAAAGCATTTCATCTTTGATATACAGCTCAGCGAATTTTTCAATTTTCATGCCCTGTGCATTTAAATCCAGCAACAGGGAAAGCTGCATTTTCTCCAACAGACAAGAACCGTAAAGCTTACCGTTTGCGGCAGGTGCCTCAAAGCCGATCTCATAATCAAATGAATCAAGCTCCGCAAACTTTTGGATTGCCGGAACGATGCGATCGATTGCTTCGTCATCAACCTTTGATTTTGAGCATCCGAACATGGTGACTATTACACCGACACATAAGAATAATTGAAACAGTTTTTTCATAAATTTTCCTCCCTATGACAATTTCTTATATACAATATAACACAAATGATTGAAAATAACTATACGATATCCGAAAATAAACGATATTCCTTTGTGATTTTTATAGTGTTCGTATCAATCTATGCTGCTGTACTGATAATGTGAGTATACAAGCGCTTTTTTCTTTGTTGAATGTGCTGCCACAAGATTTCATAATATCATTGCGATAGAATGCTTATAATATGATACAATAAGGTAAGATAGAAATCATTGACAGGGAAAAGGAGTGAGAGTATGTATCGAATCGGGCAATCAAGTGATATTCATCAATTGGCACAGGGCAGAGAGCTGATACTTGGCGGAGTGAAAATAGCACATGATAAAGGATGCTTGGGGCACAGTGATGCAGATGTGCTGCTTCATGCGGTTGCGGAAAGTATTTTGGGGGCATTGGCTTTGGGGGATTTGGGAAAGCATTTTCCCGATACCGATCCGAAGTATGCCGGAATCAATTCCATGCTGTTGCTGAAGGAAGTCGCAGGATTGATGCTTGAGGCCGGTTATGTCATAAACAATCTTGATGCACTGATTATGATTGAAAAGCCGAAAATGGCACCGCACATCGAAGCGATGCGCAAAAATATCGCAGACTGCTTAAGCTGTGATATTTCACAGGTAAGCGTGAAGGCAACACGAGGCGAGGGACTGGGCTTTGTCGGCCGTGAAGAGGGAGTTTTGGCACAGTGTATCACGATGGTAAAGAAAAAATCAGCCTGACAGCTGTGATAAACGATAAAAATAGGCGTATAGAAGCGCTTTTTAAAAGAAATTGCCCTCGTAAGATTGAATAACCTATAAAATACATGTATAATAATACTACTAAGGGTTAGGAATTAGATCCGGAGGTAGAAACATGAACTACAATGATGACAGAGAATATTACAATCGCAATCAAGGCTATAACAATCCCAATGAGCGTATGCGCAATGTGGTAAACAATGAACAGCATCGCTATGAACCGCAAATGAATCAGCAGGAAGCGTTGGAGCCAACGGTAATCGGTAAGGGCGCAAGAATTGTCGGAACGGTTGAGGTAGCCGGTGATTTAGTAATACAGGGTGAGGTGCAGGGTGATATCACCTGCCAAAATAAAATCAAGGTTACCGGTGTGGTAGACGGAAATATCACGACCTGCGATGTTGATTTAGATAACGCAATCGTAACCGGCGATATTAATTGTACCGGTGATTTACATCTGAGCGTTACAGCTACTGTCGCAGGAAACTGCGAGGCGATGAATGTCGTATGCGGCGGACGGATCAAGGGTGATGTCAACGCTGCAGAATCCGCAACCTTTGAGGACAAGGCCGCATTGGTCGGCAATTTGACGGCGCGCGATATTGAAATCCAAAAGGGCGCAGTACTTCAGGGCAGTGTAAATATCCGTCAAGATGTTTATTTCGATACTGAGCATTAAAAAACAGCGTTGAGCTGACAAGCACAAGGAATTACTTACGTTACCGTAGGTTTCCTTGTTTTTTTTATCAGTGCCGTGTCATCGAAAATGCGCTCTGATGTATTCATCATTATAAATACTATATAATAAAGGATTTAAAGACTGAATGACAAAATGAAAAGCCCGAGAATGGTATCGGGCCTTTCACCTGGGATAATTAGAAATAGATTTCCACCTATGAATCGTCAATGGAGGTGGAAATACAAGGATAACCATTGACATTTTATATTATAGCTAATATCGAATGAAAAATCAACCATTTTTACGAAAAAATTTTATTAAATTATCTAAAATGGCTAATGTGCTGGATAAATCAGCGATGAAACAATGATATTGACCTGTAATACTCTTTTACAAATGGTTTTAATATGAATTAATGAAAGCACTGTAACAGATATCAACGGGAATGTGTAAAATTATGGTATTTACGAAAATCACTTGAACAACATAATTAACAGGTATATGATATACCCTGATATCTTGAAGATAGGAAACAAATCAACAGGAAATGGTATATGAGCTTACGGGGAAATACTTCACCCTTTAAGCAAATGATCTATCAAATTACCCGATGATTATCTGATACATTCAGATAAAAGGAAAGGCTTGATGCTTATGAATAAAAAGAAAAAACCGCTTTACTATTACTATTTTATAATTATGATCGTAATGGTGTTGATAAACAGTTTCTTTTCCGGCTTTTTGTATCATGCAAGACAGCAGGAGGTAAGCTATAATGAATTTCAAAGTGCATTAAAGGAAAAAAAGATTGATGAGGTACAGGTTGAAAATGAAACGATTACTTATACCTTAAAGAATGATGAAAATAAACGTCAATATTATACAGGGAACATGCAGGATCCAAGCTTGACCTCACAGCTGATTGAGGCAAAGGCAAGGTTCAATCGTATTTATCCGCAGGAAATCAATCCGCTTTTCAGCGCATTATTAACATTTTTGTTGCCGTTATTGTTGCTGTGGGGCTTAGGAAACTTTATGTTTAAACGGATTCAAAAGAAAATGGGCAATGATGGGATGACCTTTGGAACCGGGGGAGGCTTGGGAAGCTTCGGAAAGGCAAATGCACAGGTTTATGTGGAGCCGCAAAGCGGGAAGCGGTTTTCCGATGTGGCAGGACAGGATGAGGCAAAGGAAGCCTTATTGGAGATGGTCGATTTTTTAAAGAATCCGAAAAAATATGAGAAAATAGGTGCACAGATGCCGAAGGGTGCGCTTTTGGTAGGGCCTCCCGGTACCGGTAAAACCTTGTTGGCAAAGGCAGTGGCCGGGGAAGCAGGAGTGCCGTTCTTTTCCATTTCAGGTTCTGAATTTGTAGAAATGTTTGTCGGCAGAGGCGCTGCCAGAGTGCGCGATCTGTTTAAACAGGCTCGAGAAAAAGCGCCTTGTATCGTATTTATCGATGAAATTGATACGATCGGCAAAAAGCGAGACGGCGGCGGCTTCAGCGGAAATGATGAAAGAGAACAAACATTAAATCAGTTGTTGGCAGAAATGGACGGCTTTGACGGTTCTAAAGGTGTTGTTATTTTAGCGGCAACAAATCGTCCGGAATCTTTGGACGCAGCCTTGTTGAGGCCCGGACGCTTTGATCGTCGAATCCCTGTGGAGCTGCCGGATTTAAAAGGCCGTGAGGCCATTTTAAGAGTCCATGCGAAGGATGTAAAAATCGGTTCCAATATTGATTTTAATGCGGTAGCAAGAGCGACTGCGGGAGCCAGCGGTGCCGAGCTTGCGAATATTGTCAATGAAGCGGCACTGTTGGCGGTCAAGGACGATCGCAGTGTTGTTTCACAGACTGATTTTGATGAGGCGGTGGAAACGGTAATTGCCGGATATCAGCGCAAGGGTGCAGTCATTTCGACAAGGGAAAAGCTGATTGTTTCCTATCATGAAATCGGTCATGCGCTTGTTGCCGCAAAACTGAAAAATACTGCGCCGGTGCATAAAATTACAATTATCCCGAGAACCTCGGGAGCATTGGGTTATACGATGCAGGTAGAGGAACAGGAAAGCAATCTGATGTCAAAAGAGGAAGCGTTTGAGCGCATCGTTACCTATTGCGGCGGACGTGCGGCAGAGGAGTTGATTTTCAGCAGTATCACAAGCGGAGCCTCTAACGATATCGAACAGGCAACGAAGATCGCTCGGGCAATGATTACTCGCCTAGGCATGAGTGAGGAATTCGGAATGGTTGCGCTTGAAACGCTGAACAATCAGTATTTAGGACAGGACACCTCACTGATGTGTTCCTCGGCTACAGCGGCTAAGGTTGATGGCGCAATGATGCGTATGATTAAGGAAGCACATGAACAGGCATATACGATATTACAGGAAAATAAGGACAAGCTGCATGAGCTGGCGAAGTATCTGTATGAAAAAGAAACAATTACCGGTGATGAATTTATGAAGGTGCTGAATGCGAATACATAATAGGCAATGACAAATCGGGATTTGAGGAAGGGAGATCTATCATGAATATAGGATTTTGGGCATGTATAATTTTGGTTATACTATTCGCGATTATAGGGTTGATATTCGCAATTTTTAAAGAAAAAGCAGCAAAATTTGTTTCAGGATTTAATTCGTTTTCTAAAGAAGAACAGACATTGTATAATAAAACGCATATTTCTCGTGATATAAGAAATCAGTGCTTTATATGGACTATTATAATGTTGGCAGGAGCATTATTATCCTATGTTTTAACCCCATATATGGCTATACCGAGCTATATTGTTTGGTTAGTTCTGTTTTTTAAAGAGGTTCACTTTGATAATCATAAAGCGTTTGAAAAATATTTATTAAAGTAATTTCTGATTTGTATAATTGCAGCCGGCCTCGCTTATGGTACGAAACCTACGAATAGCGGAGCCGGCTTATTATATTACAATGAAGCATGGTAAAGGATATAAAAGAGCTATCATTAAACCTTATTTAAAATAAGCCGCAGGCAGATAAATGATATCACTGTTGTGATTATAATTCTTCGGTGCGGTAACAACAGCATTTCGTGCATTTGTTAAAACAGCGTCGCTTTGAATTTTATACCACAAATTGTTGCCGTCTACTTCCTCACCGCTGACCTCACCAAGTACAACAACGGCATAATGCTCACTCGGCGGTGTATAAAACAGTGTCTTACTGCCGGTATCCGGCTGTGCGTAGCAAGGTGTTTCCGGTTGATCGGAAAGCACCTTTATCGTATATCTTGTTTTATCCTTTTCACCCAGTAATTCATCCATCGTGCGATAATACAGCGCGGCCTTTTCCCCCCAATAAGGATCGGAAGCATATTTCACATTCATACCGCTGCCCTTATCTCCGAAATAACCGCCTAAATAACGATTGCCCGATTGATTGAAGCAGCCAGACGGACTTCCTGTCTCGTTAGGATCGCTTTGGTCGCACGGATTCAAATAGCCTTGATTCAAAAATATTGACGCATGTGTCGCAATTCCCGCCGCAATGTCCTTATAACCGTTTGCACTCGCATTAGGCGCATTGTCATAGGCCGCATGTCCGAATAAATTATTTTTTTCAATCGCAATTTGACTTTTCCCAAAGCCGCTTTCATTGATTGCCAGTGAAAGCATCATCATCGCATTTACCCCGTAAGTGTTCTGTGCCTCAATAAAGGAATACCCCTCGTTAAAAAGCTGACTTTCATTTTGTGCGCAGGGATAGCTTGACGGCTTGGCCGAAAAGCCGAGCGTTTGGCTGATATAAGCATTGATATCCTTAGATACATAAGAGGTTTTCGCTCGATGAGATAAATATTGATAATAGTTGAAATACGGCTCCTTATCATTCTCACTGTTTTCATATGTACCGCTTCGATAATCATCAATCATCTGTGTATAGGAGCGATAGAAGTAATTTCCGTCATAGCTGTAATACATCTTTTCCTTAAATTTTGCGCTCGGCTCTCCGATATCTATCGCTGATGCATAGCTGTTCTTTTTCAGATTCGTCGATATATGATGAACCAAGCTTTTCTGTTCCAAGGTATAGTGATTGACAGATTTTACTTTACTTTGATCGAAATAATTGTAGATTTCAACATCACTGCGATTTACCCATCCGACAACACCGCTTTGTTTAAATTTGACCTGTTTGCCCTTATCATCGGTTTCCAGATAGGCACCGTCTGCGCCGTAACAGCCGTTGGTATAGCCCTTTCTTCCGTTATAATCATTTTTAAATGAAGTGTTTTCGCCGCATGTTTTCGTTCGAAAATTCACAATTCCGTATTTGATTGCGATTATATTGTCCTGTTCATCTAATACCGCAGGATTAAACTCACCGCGCTCGATCAGCTTGTTCATCTCCCGCTGTGCTGTTTTAAAGCTTGTGTAATATTGAACGGTATCCGTTTCTCCGTCCTCTTGAAATACGACAAGTCGATAATGTGCCGGCGCCGAATGAAATTGCGCCAATAATATGATTACAGCCATCAACAGAAAAAAGGAATACAACAGCTCTCGTTGCAGTCGCTTTGCCCGTTTGGAATAATTTGGTTTCTTTTTTCTTGTCGATCTTGTTTTCTGTGCCATATTTACCTCTGTATCTATTTTACATGAAAATGCGGTTGAATGAAACCTATCATTGATAATTTTTATAATTTCTTTCTTATATAATTAACTTCATGCGTTTGGTAAAAGGGTAACGAAATCATTGATCGATTGAGTGATTAAGTGATTATAACGACAGGCCTACAGTCGCAGACAAAGCAAGGAAAAGGATGGAATAATCAAACAGGAAGGGTCGGAAGCGGCGTTTTATAAAAGGATTTTAACTCCTGCCCTTGTCAAAGTTCATATTTTATAGTATTCTATTCATAGAATAAAAGCTTACAGTCTTGATCTTGAATTGCCTATCAGCGTATATGCGAAGCTGTAATGCAGTACATTCAACATCGTTGACAAGGTTCAAGCAGATAAAGGATACATTGAGGAGGAGATGAAACAATGCCGTTAAAACATGCGATACTAGGGATTTTAAATTATCATGATATGACAGGATACGATATCGATCGTTGGCTTCAAAAGCCGATTGCGTTCTTTTGGCACGCACAGACTTCACAGGTCTATAAGGAGCTGAATGTGATTGCCAAAAATAAATGGGTCGAAAGCAGAGTTGAGGTACAAAGCGGAAAGCCGAATAAAAAGGTTTTTTCAATTACCGATGAAGGCAGAATTGAGCTGACACGTTGGTTGGGTGATGCGGATATCACCGAAATCATGAAGTATAAAAATCCGCTGTTGATCAAGATTTTCTTTTCAGGCAATATCGATCTGGGCGCTACGATGCGTTTGTTGGAGAAATATATCACAGAGTGTGAAGCAATCATTGAATCAATGAATGAGGATACGCATAATATTTCTGCGTATGAGGAGGAATTCCAAACAAATGAGGGAGCGTTCTATTGGGGTATGACGATCACCTATGGCTTAATGTATTATAAGAATGAAATCAAATGGGCTAACTGGTGTATTGAAAAGCTGAAGGCGAAGATTGACGAGTAGGGCTTTATTGGTTGTAAGAAGCATGGATAGGGTTGCGGTATGTGTTCCGTGTTGAGGGCATACTGCTTTTTTGTATTATAGAGTGGAAACAGCCCAAAATTATATTTGTTGTTAACGGCTTCATAGCAATTTTTTCTGTTTCGTATATTGTTTATGCTTATTTATATGCATTATACAAAAATGAAGTGACCATATAATGAATTTATAATATGTGATAATTCTATTGACCAAAAATGTATATTTTTAAATTTTGGTCAACATTTTGCTATATAATATGAAGGATGACTGTTATCAAATTAATAAAGTGCATTCTATACTAAGTTACTTTATAAATAGATGGTTAAACTGCTTTTATGAATACCAAAAAAGATAAAATTGAAAAAATGGTATTGATAACTTGCATATATCTTTGTTATCGTAGTAAAATATGTATGGTGATAAATATGAAACTTTTCAAAAGAGAAAATTATTTAAAGAAGATTCGTGGCTTTTATGATGCGACTGATCTTATCAAAGTCATTACCGGGGTTCGCAGATGCGGTAAATCATCATTAATGTTAACAATTGCTGAAGAATTAGTTGACAGAGGTGTTTCTGAAGATAATATTATCTATATTGATTTAGATAAACGTGGATATAGAAACCTTAAAAGCACAGATCAATTGGATGCTTTGATTGAAGAAAAAACAATGAAAATCAAAGGTACAAAATACCTATTTATTGATGAGGTTCAAAATGTAGACGGATTTGAAGAAGTATTAAATGGATTTAGATCAGAAGACGATTATTCTATCTTTGTGACCGGATCAAATTCATATTTATTAAGTGGTGAATTAGTAACTAAATTAACAGGACGTTATATTGAATTCGAGATTTATACACTTAATTTTGAAGAATATGAATCAATGAAATTATTCTATAAAAAAACAATCAGTTCTAATCCTTTAGAGGAATTAAGTTCTTATATTATAGATGGTGGATTTCCGCGTTCTATTCAATTTGACAGTGTGGCAGATAGAAGAACATATGCTCAAAATGTAATCAAAGAAATCTTTGAGAAGGACATTAGAAGAAGAATTAAAGTTAAAGATAGAGATGCTTTTGAAGTAGTTAAAAACTTTGTTATAAACAATTATGCTTCTCCGATAAGTATTAATAATATTGTAGATTCATTAAGAAAAAACGGTAATAAAATAACTAAGCCGACAGTAATTAAATATATTCAGGCTTTATTGGATGCAAAGATTATTTACGACTGTTCCAGATATGATATGAAATCCAAGAAATCTATGAAAGGTGAAAAGAAGTATTATCTGGCCGATTTAAGTTTCTGCTATGCACTAAATGCAGATAATCAAATGAATTATGGACCTAGTTTAGAAAATGTCGTTTATATTTATGCAAGAAGTCATGATTATACGGTGAGTATCGGAAGAATCGGTAAATTAGAATGTGATTTTATATTACGGGATCATGACTTAAATTATTCTTATGTACAAGTGGCATATACAATTTTAGCAAGCAAAGAGACAGAAGACAGAGAATATAAATCGTTAGAGCTAATCAAAGATAATTATCCAAAGTATGTTGCTACAACTGATTACTTGTTACAAAAACGTAATGGTATTAAGCATATTAATATAATTGATTTTATGAAGAATTGTGAAAAGTTTTAAAAAAGCAAACTTAAAGAACGGAATTAATAATGTGAAAAGATTAAAATTATTATTAGATTATTTGTTATCAGAATGGTATCATTCACGTTTTGGTTAGATACCACGCTGATAACATGAGCAAATATCTTCGGGATTAAACGATATAATACATATAATGAAGCCCAAACCTTATATCAAATGTGAACTGATGTGTTCACGATAAAGAAATTGTTTTTGAGTGGGAATAAAACTTATGTTTTGATCGTGTTCTGACATACAGCGTTCAATCAAAAAAACCGACATACACCCCGGTCATCAATTTCCGATTAAAAAAATAAAATTTCCCTTTGCGAATAATAAAACATATGCTATAATACTTAAGCACTTACTTTAGATTCACATGAAATCTAAGGCGGAAGGAGACGAAAAATATGAAAAAAGGTATTCATCCTGAATATCACCGTATTATGGTAAAATGTACTTCCTGTGGTCATGAATTTGAAACAGGCTCTACATCAACCGAATTGCGTGTGGATACTTGTTCAAACTGTCATCCTTTCTATACCGGACGTCAGCGTTTCGCTGCTGCTCAGGGTAGAATCGAGAAGTTTAACAAGAAATACGGAATGGGCAAATAAGCAAAGGCATCTTGGCAACAGGATGCTTTTCTTTTACACTTATTAAGAAAAACTAAAACTGCACAAAGTCGATAGCTTGAGAAGATAACCTTAAGTCAAAGTGATTGTTTATAAGAAGCATTCGCCAGAAACAATTTCTCAAGCGTTACATAATTGTTAAATATTCGAGTAATAAAGGCATTTACAGGATTTACAGGCTTATTTATATTGCAATTTAGCGGCTAAAGTATTATAGTTATAACGGATAGCTTACATAAGCTATGAATGTATTGGGAAATAAGAATTTTATATAAATGCGTGTGTAAGAAAAGAAAGCGAGACAGATCGTGATTGATTACGCTGTCTCAAACATTGATTGTTTATATCAGAGGAATTGCTTTATATATTAAAGGGAGTGAGTGTATGCTGGATGCGTTTTTCGCTAATCCTATTTATAAGAAATGTCGTGAGGGTATACTTTGTACCATAGATTTAAGTATTGTTTTAGTTTCATTCTTTTTAGCCTATTTTTCTAAGGTTGATTTTAATTTATATCGCTTGGGAACAATTGATGCACTCAGTATCGCAGTTGTGCTGATTGTGGTTTTGATTGTCTATACACTGAGCTTTCTCATATTTCGCATTCATAAAAGCCTATGGAAATATATCGGTCTTGTAGAAGCCTTCAGGATTGGACTGTCGGTTTTTTGTGCAAGCCTGGTGCTGACGTTGGCAGTGCTGTTTTCTTCATTGAACGGTTTTTATATCAGTGTGATTTTTATTGCGGGACTGTTGACGATACTGTTGATGTTCAATGTGCGCTTGGTATATCGTCTGCTGAGAAAGTATACAGCAAAGATGAGCAATGAGGGGCCGAAGGAAAATGTAATCATTGTCGGAGCCGGAGACGGCGGCTATATCTTATCAAAAGAAATTGCACAAAATGAGAAAATGAATGTGAATGTCGTTGGTTTTGCGGACGATAAGCGAGTCAATAAGGTGATCAACGGACAGCGGGTATTGGGCAGTACTTACGATTTACCGGAGCTTGTAACAAAATATCAAATCAATACTGCATATATTGCGATACCGAGTGCGACAAAGGCGGAGATTCGTCGGATCAATGATATTTGTCAATCCTTAAAGCTGAAAACAAAGATAATGAAGGAAGCAGATACGCTGCTAGAGGATGAAGGAACTTCCGTCAAGCATCCGATTGCGGATATATCAATCGAGGATTTATTGGGACGAGGAGAAATCAAGCTGCAGCAAGAGGAAATCGGTTCCTATATCGGTAATCGTGTTATTGCGGTTACGGGAGCCGGCGGCTCGATCGGCTCTGAATTGTGTCGACAGATCGTTCGCTTTAAGCCGAAGCAGCTGGTGATGATCGATATCAATGAGAATTCCTTGTATATGCTGGAGCAGGAATTTAATCGCAATAAGGTGCACGATGTAATGAGCAAAGAGATTGAGATATTATCCTTGATCGTATCGATACGCGATTATGCGGCCATGAATCAGGTGTTTAAGCAATATCAGCCGGAGGTCGTATTTCATGCGGCAGCACATAAGCATGTGCCGTTAATGGAAACACGCCCGCAAGAGGCAATCAAAAACAATGTGTTTGGGACAAATAATGTGATTCAGGCTTGTATTAAAAACAAGGTTTCTCGCTTTATTATGATCAGTACGGATAAGGCAGTCAATCCAACCAATGTTATGGGAGCGACAAAGCGTATGACCGAGATGCTGCTGCAGGCAAACGGCGATAACGGCGTTACTAAAATGGCGGCGGTGCGCTTTGGAAATGTACTCGGATCTAACGGCTCGGTAATTCCGATCTTTAAGCAGCAGATTGCGGAGGGCGGGCCGGTAACGATCACCGATAAGAATATCGTTCGTTATTTTATGACGATTCCTGAGGCGGCACAGCTTGTATTACAGGCCGGCTATTATGCAGATAAGGGAGAAATCTTTGTCTTGGATATGGGCGAGCCGGTTAAAATTCTTGATTTGGCGGAAAAGATGATACGCTTATCGGGCTATAAGCCGTATGAGGATATCGATATCATTGAAATCGGACTGCGGCCGGGTGAAAAGATGTATGAGGAGCTGCATCTGAGCGGTGAAACAAGAACAAAGACAAAAAATGATTTGATATTCAGAAATAATGTTATGGGAATTGAAAAGGCAGAATTAGAGAAAAAGCTGGAGCGCTTAAGTGCTGCATTAAAGGAAGAATGCGCAAGAGCTGAATATCGTTCGCTGATGCTTGAGCTGATCAGCAGTGATAAGCAATCGGTTGCGAGTACGCACTGAGTCATTGACCAATGAGCGATAAATCGGCGATCGTAAATGCTTCGCAAAAAAAGATGTTGAAAAGCTTAAAACGATACATAATTAAGGAAGGACGGTACCCGATACAAAAAGGGCTGTCCTTTTCTTGTGCAAGATGTAAAACTGAAGTAATGCACCATATCGCATACTCCCCCTTATACGGGTGTGAATTATCGTAAAATGGCCTCACTGCTTATTGTAAAGAAGGCAAAAATAAAGTAAAATATACGGTAGTACATAGAAAAAAAACAGTGTTAAAAACAGTCGCTTGAAAATAAGCAGCGATATACAGGAGGAAAAATATGAAGGTTCTTGTGATTGGAAAGGGCGGTCGTGAGCATGCGATCGTGCATGCGGTAAGCCGCAGTAAGCGAGTATCAAAAATTTATGCAGCACCGGGTAATCCGGGTATGGCGGCATTGGCCGAATGTGTTAAAATTGCGGACAGTGATGTTAGCGGATTATTGAAATTCGCAAAGGATGAAGCAATCGATTTGACGATTGTCGGACCTGAGGCTACCTTGGCTTTGGGAATCGTCGATGTGTTTCAGGAGGCAGGCCTAAAAATATTCGGGCCGAGCAAGGATGCGGCGCAGATTGAATCCAGCAAGGATTTTGCGAAGCAGATCATGATGAAATACGATATTCCGACTGCTGCTTATCAGACTTTTGACAATTATGAGGAAGCCTGTGATTATGTAAATAAACAAGGCGTTCCGATCGTAATTAAAGAGGACGGCTTAAAGGCAGGCAAGGGCGTTGTTGTCGCATACACGCCGGAAGAGGCACTTGCGGCATTACAGGCAGCCTTCGCGGTGAAGGACAACAAGGTCGTTATTGAGGAATGCTTGGTCGGTTTTGAATTCTCCTTGATTTGTTTCGTCAGCGATGAAACCGTAGTACCGATGCAGATTGCGCAGGATCATAAATGTGCATATGACGGTGACAAGGGCCCGAACACCGGCGGCATGGGTGTATATTCTCCGGTACGTAAAATCACTGATGAAATCATAGCGGAAGCAATGACAAAGGTTATGGAACCGATGGCGGCGGCCATGGTAAAGGAAGGACATCCGTTTACCGGCTTCCTGTACGGCGGTCTGATGCTGACAGAGCAGGGTGTGAAAACAATAGAGTTCAATGCACGCTTGGGCGATCCTGAGGCAGAGGTAGTATTGCCGCGCCTGCAGAGTGATTTTATCGATGTGATCGAAAGCGTTATGAATCATAAAAAATGTGAGCTTACATGGGACAAACAAGTAACGCTCGGTGTCGTAATGGCATCCGAAGGCTATCCCGCTTCTTCCACCAAGGGAGCATTGATTCAAGGCTTGGATACATGCAGCGGCCTAGTTTTCCATATGGGCACTGCTGAAAAAGACGGTGAAATCGTAACTGACGGCGGACGTGTGCTATTAGTCAGCGCCAAAGCAGACACACTGGAAGAAGCCTACAGGCTTGCTTATCAGGATGTTGCCAACATACAATGTGATGCGTTATTCTATCGTCACGATATCGGGAAAAAAGATATGCAGGAGGACAAATAATGGCAAAAACAGATTTAGAGATTGCACAGGAATGCGTTATGCAGCCGATCCAACAGGTAGCACAAAAGGTCGGCATTAGCGAAGCAGAGCTTGAATATTACGGAAAATACAAGGCAAAGCTGTCCTTAGAGGTACTGAAGGAGCGACAGCATCAAAAGGATGGCAAGCTGATTTTGGTAACAGCAATCAATCCGACAAAGGCCGGTGAAGGAAAATCAACAACGACTGTCGGCTTGGGTGACGGATTGAACCAAATCGGCAAAAAAGCGATGATTGCGCTTCGTGAACCTTCCTTAGGCCCGGTATTCGGCTTAAAGGGCGGCGCAGCGGGCGGCGGCTATGCACAGGTCGTTCCGATGGAGGATTTGAATCTGCATTTTACCGGTGATATGCATGCAATCACAACCGCAAATAATTTGATTTCCGCATGTATCGATAACCATATCCATCAAGGGAATGAATTAGATATCGATATTGAAAATATCACATGGAAACGCTGTCTTGATATGAATGACCGCAATTTACGCAGCATTACGATCGGACAGGGCGCAAAAACAAACGGTACCGAGCGCAAGGACGGCTTTAATATCACTGTTGCCTCTGAGGTTATGGCAGTGCTTTGTTTGGCAGATTCTTTGATGGATCTGAAAAAGCGTCTGGGAGATATGCTGATTGCGTATAATACCAAACAAGAACCGATTTATGTCAGGGATTTAAAAATTGAAGGTGCACTGGCAATGGTCATGAAGGATGCAATCAAACCGAATTTGGTTCAAACGCTGGAGCATAACCCGGTTATCGTTCACGGCGGTCCGTTCGCAAATATCGCGCATGGCTGTAACTCCGTTATGGCAACCAAGACCTGCTTAAAGCTGGCCGATTATGTCGTTACCGAGGCAGGCTTCGGCGCAGATTTGGGTGCTGAAAAATTTCTTGATATCAAATGCCGTTTCGGTAATCTGAAGCCGAATGCCGTTGTGATCGTGGCTACGATTCGTGCCCTAAAGCAGCATGGCGGCGTTGCGTTTGAGGAGCTGAAGAATGAAAATACAGAGGCTATGCTTGCGGGCTGTGCCAATCTTGCGAAGCATATTGAAACGATCAAAGCCTTCGGACTTCCTTATATCGTAGCGATCAATGAATTCGCAACCGATACACAGGCCGAGGTAGAAGCACTGCAGAATTGGTGTAAAGAAAACCATCATGAAATGTCCTTATCGCAGGTTTGGGCAAAGGGCGGAAAGGGTGCGCTTGATTTAGCGCAAAAGGTCGTTGCGCTTTGTGAACAGCCGAATACTTACGCTCCTATTTATGATGTCAATGAATCAATCAAGGATAAAATCACCAAGATTGCGCAAACCTGTTACGGCGCAAAGGATGTCGCATTCAGTGACGAGGCACAGGCACAAATCGCGCTTTATGAAAAACAGGGATGGGATCATATGCCGATCTGTATGGCAAAGACTCCGACCTCATTAAGCGATCAGGATAAGCTGTACGGAGCTCCTAAGGATTTCACGATTACCGTAAGAGAACTTCGTCCCTCTTTAGGCGCAGGCTTTATCGTTGCGTTGACCGGTAATGTGCTGACAATGCCGGGACTTCCCAAGCAGCCGGCAGCCTTGAATATGGATATTGATGAAGCAGGACATATCAAGGGCTTATTTTAAATCAATTTCAATCAGGCAATGCTTATGGACGGCATTGTCTTTTTTTGTATCGAGAATATCTTTATAGTTGAAGTGAATCTAATTATTGTACAATAGTAAAGAGACTTGATTAAATTAGTAATTTCCCGGCATCCAATGAAGGATAACTATTAATTATNCCTTACAATCACGTTTGGTCATTGAACTCAGACTTGCGGGCATTACCACCATAGAGGAAGCAAATCAATTCCTACCGACTTATTTGAAGGAATTCAACGCTTTGTTCTCTCTACCTGTTAATCATACAAGAAGTGTGTTTGAAAAGCAACCCTCTGATCGAGAAATTAATCATATTCTCTCTGTACTCTCTTGTAGGAAGCTGGACGGAGGCAACTGTATCCGCTATAAGAATAAGTATTACATGCCTATCACACGTAATGCAAATAAGGCATACATGAAGAAAGGGATGACAGCCATGGTGATTGAAGCCTTTGATGGAGGCTTATATGTGAATATTTTGGATCATATTTTTGCCTTGGAGGAAATCCCCCTTCGTGAAGCTAAGTCTAAAACATTTGATCCTATCACCAAAGATGATAAGCCTAATAAGGTCTATATCCCTCCAATGTCTCATCCTTGGAAACACGCTTCTTTTCAAGCTTATATTGCGAAACAAAAGCACCGTAATCTTGGTGCTAATGTTTAACTTTTTTTGGGACATTTTCATTTTCGCTTGACACAACTTTTTTAATTTTTTTGTTATATGCTCATTGTAAAATGAAAGTGGAATTAAGAAAAGATGAAAAAAGTCCGTAGAAATAGTATCATTATGTCACCACAACAGAAAGGATACATTTCTATGGACAACTACAATATTATCACACCTTCTTCAAAATTTAAACATCTTTCTTTTCAACATTATGAATACATCATTCGTGAAATCACTAAACACGATGCTTTCCATCATGGTAAAAAGCGGAATACCGGCAGAACTGCTTTGATCCGCTCTCTTGCTTCTGATGTTGGTACTTCCGTTTCTAATGTTTATTCCATCATTAAGGATGCTTCCATCTCTATATTGGATTCTGATCTTATCACTCATAAGGAATTATCTGCTTCCGCAGATATGCTGATATTGAACGTAAGCCCGGCAGCAAAGAAAAAAGGACGTCTGTATACTTCGGCAGACCTTACCATTCTTGTGATTGTGCAAGCAACGAAAACTGCAATGGACTTATTCGTAGATTCATCAAAAAAGGTACTGATATCAACACCATCGATATAGCTGTTTCTCGTTCCATTAATCGGCAGATTAACAATAAGAAAAGAAAGATTCTTGGCTACATTTCCGCCGAACAATCTTTCTTACATGAATTAACTAACATTGGTTTCTATGATGATTCTTGCTTCTATGTTTGATCTCTTATCTTATTCCACTTTCTACTTGCAATTCAGGATTTTTTTGTTATAATCCGTCTCATATCCTAATAACCTTTAAAACAAGACCTACAATATCGTTAAATACACCATTACTATCTACTGCACTTTTTATCAAAATGCCATCATTTTGCGTTGACGGAGTACCGATGATAACCACAATCTATTTTTATTACCGCATCGCCCTCCCCTCTTATTACCTCTCATCATAATATTATCCTCATTCATCCCTTCGCGCTTTTCATATATATTGTAATATTGTTAAGGCCGCTCTTTGACAAATCGCAATAGTTTATAAAACAAAAACAGAGTGCTTGCAGGAAGCCGGCATTATATACCGGCTTAACGCCAAAAGAAAAGGCAGCGATCCACTGCCTGCATAAAACAAGTCCATTCTCTGCCCTGTAACTGCCGGACAGCACAAGCCATCCTACAACTCACGAAAGCACTGTGCCAAATAAAGCAATGCTCGTAAAAAGTACGGCCTTTTCGCTTCAGGTATCGTCCTGGCTATCCCATTCACCCTTGCCTGCAGTTCATCTGTCAACAATATTTGAATATCCTCTGTCGACAAATGAAACAGTTCATTGATATCAAGCTCCAGTACATCACTGAGCTCATAGAGCTCCTCTATAGTAGCTCGCCCTTCTTTGCTGATCAGCTTTTCAACCTCTGCCTCACTCTTATCAAGCTTTTCCGCAAGTTCCTTGACTGTCAGCCCCTTTTCCTCGATAGCCTTCTTTACCGCATCATTCCATATGTCGTCCATAGTTCAAACCTCCCTTTAATGCTGCAATAATATCAGAGAAAAATGAACATGTAAACAACACCAAAGTATGAATCATTGCTTTTTATTTTCATCCTTTAACAGGTCTGCCAAATACTCTACACCCTTCAAAAATTTCGCATAGTTTTCCTTCTTTACCGTACGGGCTACTTTATTCACCTTGTATTCAAAGTCGTTATGCAAAATCATGTCCTCGTTATTATATTTCGATAAATCCAAAACCTGCGACAGATTAATCTTAAGCTTATGACATATCTTGATCATCGTATCAAAATCAGGCTGTCGTTTGTCATTACAGTAAGATGTTACTGTAGTTCTGGCAATATTTAAATCCTTTGCCAATACCTCTTGTTTAATTCCCATCTTTTCCATCTGAAGCTTCATTATTCCACCAAATGTTATCATAGTAATCCTCCAATGTAAATATACCTCTAATTATATTGGAAATTATTACCATTTTTAATCATTTGACGCACTTTGCGACTATTAATGTTTTGACTCATGTGTTTATGACTGCTTTAAAGCTATTGAAATAGTAAAAACAGCCATTTTCTGTTTGTTTTCTATCAAGTGCTGACTACATGTCATACATAACATGAAAGACATAGCGCTCACTATGTAATTTCATCACTCGTCATTTTCATTTTCTCTGTCTCATACCGAATTTTTATGCCGTCGCTATATAAAAAATATCGATTTCATGATATGATTGTAGCGGTAATGATATGCAGAAGCAATAAAAAAGGAGGCAGCGAAGCTATGAATCGTGTATTTCATATCGTTGATGAGATTTCAAAGGATGTCAATGCCTATAAGGTGATGACAACAAAGGTTGATTTTCATTGTGAATCGGAAGCAGACGCCAAAAAGATTCAGGAAAATATCACAAGAGTAATGCTGAAGCATTTAGAGGATACTGCTTTAGCTAAAATCACCTATGATTATCACGCAGCCGATAAGGTCGTTGAGGTCGTTATTGACGAGCATGTAAAAAGCAGCCAAATGAAGTTTTAGTATCAACGGTAATTTGGTATTTATTCTATATCTGTTTAAGCTAAAAACACGTATCTAATCATCTTAAGATACGTGTTTTTTTGTATGAGAAAACCCCCAGATAGTCTGGGGGTTCAAAAGAGCTTTAGCGATGAGTCTATGAAATAAAAACTCCTTTTGATAGAATAAAGATGCGGTCCGACAACTGCATAAGAAAATCAAAAGGAGGACAAATAATGAATAATAACCCATTAAATGACGTACATACTTTATCACACACAACATGGAATTGCAAATATCATATAGTATTTGCACCGAAATATAGAAGGAAAGTATTCTATGGAGAAAAGAGGCTGGAAATAGGAGCAATACTGAGAGAATTATGTGAATGGAAGGGAGTAAAAATAATAACAGCGGAAGTATGCCCGAATCATGTGCATATGTTGATAGAAATACCACCCAAAATGTCTGTATCAAGCTTTATGGGATTTTTGAAAGGAAAAAGCAGCATAATAATATACCAAAAATGGGGGAATATGAAATATAAATATAGGAATAGGTCGTTTTGGTGTAGAGGATACTATGTAGATACAGCAGGAAAGAACGATGTGGTGATAAAAAAATATATAGAAAACCAATTAAAAGAAGACCAAATAAGCGAACAGTTAACAATGGATATAGAAGACCCGTTTACGGGTAAAAAGCAGTAGAATGCGGAAGTCGGACCGTATTGTTGCGCTGGTAAGCGCAGCAAGAAATTGAGCCCCTTGGGGCGATTACGTAAAAACCACCAGCTAGGCTGGTGGATGTTTATTATGTTTGATTTTCTCTTAACAGTGAATCGGTGATAATCAATCTTTTTATTTCCTATCTCGATTCGCTTACCGCTTAACACTCAAGAGATTAAAACCCTATGTATTATTATTTTACTTTTGCGTCAATCGTTTCATCCTTTACGACAACATCATGAGCGCCGCCTTCTACGATACTTGTAGATGAAACCAAGGTCAGCTTGGCATTTTGCTGCAGTTCCTCAATCGTTAAACAGCCGCAGTTGCACATTGTATGCTTGACCTTGCTCAATGTCATTTGAACATTGTCTTTTAATGAGCCTGCATACGGCACATAGGAATCCACGCCTTCAACGAAGGAAAGCTTGTTGGAACCGCCCATGTCATAGCGCTGCCAGTTACGTGCTCTGGCACTTCCTTCGCCCCAGTATTCCTTCATATAGGTTCCGTTGATCGTTACTTTCTTAGTCGGTGATTCATCGAAACGAGAGAAATATCTTCCCAGCATCACGAAATCAGCACCCATAGCTAAAGCCAATGTAATATGATAATCATGGACAATTCCGCCGTCTGAACAAATCGGAATATAGATTCCTGTTTCCTTATAATATGCATCGCGTGCTTTCGCTACGTCAATGGTTGCGGTTGCCTGTCCGCGCCCGATACCCTTTTGTTCTCTGGTGATACAAATGGAACCGCCGCCGATACCGATTTTAATAAAGTCCGCGCCGGCTTCGGCAAGGAAACGGAAGCCGTCCGCATCAACGACATTACCTGCGCCTACCTTAACACTGTCGCCGTATTTCTCGCGAATCCATTGCAGCGTTCTCAACTGCCACTCACTATAACCTTCGCTGGAGTCAATACATAGCACGTCAACACCCGCTTCTACAAGCGCCGGCACACGCTGTTCATAGTCTCTTGTATTGATTCCGGCACCTACAATGTAGCGTTTATCTTGATCCAACAACTCATTTGGATTTTCTTTATGTGAATCGTAGTCCTTTCGGAATACGAAAGCGATCAAATGCTGATTGTCGTCAACGATCGGCAGCTGATTTAATTTATGATCCCAAATCAAGTCGTTGCATTCACTTAGGCTCATTCCTTCTTTTCCGCAGACCATTTTCTCAAACGGAGTCATGAATTCAGAAACCTTGGTGTTAGGGTCCATACGTGACACACGATAATCTCGGCTTGTGACGATTCCGATCAACTTGCCGTTGGCAGTACCGTCCTCAGTTACCGCCATCGTTGAGTGACCGCTCATCTCTCTGATTGCCATAATATCCGATAAGGTCGCATCGGGTTTTACATTGGAATCACTGAATACGAAGCCTGCCTTTGTTGCCTTTACACGGCGCACCATTTCCGCTTCATTTTCAATGCTTTGTGAGCCGTAAATAAAGGATACTCCGCCTTCTCTTGCCAAAGCACATGCCATTTGCTCGCCTGATACCGACTGCATAATCGCCGATACCATCGGAATATGTAAAGACAGAGGGCATTCCTCCTCACCCTTGCGATATTTTACCAACGGGGTCTTTAATGATACGTTTTGCGGTGTCGCATCTGCAGAGGAATATCCGGGCACCAACAAATATTCACTGAAGGTGCGTGAAGGTTCTTCAAATATAAATGCCATGCTTTTCCATCTCCTTTTCTTTTCCCTGTTTTCTGGAACTATTTGAATAGTTTTATTTATTATAAGGATTTCATTATAAAAAATCAAGGACTTATGAAAATTTTTTCATCTTTCTGCTCGCAATAGAATTCTAAATCCAATTCTACCGTTTATTTTATCGATTAATCTCTTAATGTCCCTATGATTAAGCTCGATTTTTCATATCATTCGATTATATTTCTGCCTATTTACTATAGAAAAAACCATAGAGCTTACATACTCTACGGTTTGATTTTTATAAATGAAGCTCCTTATACAATAAACAATACGTATAAGCGCTCTTTTCCCAGCTGACATCGAGACTCATTGCGTTTCTCACCATCAGTTTCCAATCATCCTTGCGATCATAATAAACACTTACTGCCATGCGTAAAACATCCATCATCTCATTGGAATTGTAATTATAGAAGCTGAAGCCGGTACCTTTCTTTTCAAATTCATTATAAGGCTCTACCGTATCCTTCAAACCTCCTGTCTCACGCACAAGCGGCAGGGTTCCGTAGCGCATACTGATAAGCTGTGATAAACCGCACGGTTCAAATAGGCTCGGCATAAAGAACAAGTCACATGCCGCATAAATACGATGTGCCAATGATTCATTATAACCGCAATAGAACGCGATTTTACCGCGATTGCCGTTCTGCAGCTGTTCCATTTTTTCTTCGATTGCCGCTTCGCCCGAACCGAGCACTACCAGCTGAATCGGTAATGAGCATAAGGCGTCCAACTGCTCCAACAGTAAATAGAAGCCCTTTTGCCATGTCATACGTGATACCACGCCTACCAACATGACATTTTCATCCTCGTTGAGTCCCATCTCTTTTTGAAGCGCTGTTTTGTTTTGCTTCTTGGCCTTTTCCACATTGACGCGATTGTATTTATAAGGAATTTCCGGATCGGTTTTCGGATTCCAGTATTCCACATCGATACCGTTGACGATACCCCATAAATCGTATTTGCGCATATTTAAGACCATTTCTAAATGCTCACCGAACTGCGGTGTCAATATCTCTTGAGAATAGGTCGGTGAGACCGTCGTTACTTTATCTGCATACAAAATACCGGATTTCATAAAGCTGATGCCGCCGTCATAACGCACATTTCCGTTGTCAAACAAGCGATAATCAAGCCCTAAGCAGCTGTCCAGCATCTCAACGCCGAAATTGCCTTGGAAGGCTAAATTGTGTATCGTATAAACATGCTTGATGCTGCGATAGCGTTCATCAAAGCTATGTCCTTCCTTACATAATACCGGGATCATGCCGGTGTGCCAATCATGAGAATGAATGATTTCCGGCCAATAATTCAATTGGTTCAGCATTTCAATTACTGCCTTTTGGAAATACGCAAAGCGCTCGCCGTCATCCATATATCCATATAGGCCGTCACGTTCAAAATAGCCCTGATGCTCAATAAAGTAATATTTTACATCCTTGACCATTTTCGACCATACGTTGACCGGCACTTCATGGTAATTGATATTGACACTGTAGGATACCTCATGAGTAAATTCATCATGGTATTTCTGTGCTATTTTTAAATACAGCGGAATGACTACTCTTACTTCGTGTCCCTTTTTGGTGAGCTCAAAGGGAAGTGATCCGATTACATCTGCTAAGCCGCCGCTTTTAATGAAGGGAAGCCCTTCGGATGCAGCCATTAATATTCTGGCCATTAGATGCGATCGTCTCTTTTCACATATAAAGGATTGCCTGCCTCACCGATCAGCTCCTTTTTACGTACGATTCTTGCGTTTTTATCGACTACGACATTTTCAATGTGTACGTCCTCACCGATCGTTACACCCGGTGAAATTACACAGTTTTTCACGACACTGCCCTTCTTTACCGTACATCCACGTCCGATCACACAGTTTTCTACACTGCCTTCAATCGTACAGCCGTTAGAAACAAAGCTGTTATTTACACTGCTTGCCGGATAATATTGCGTTGGACAGGAATCATTGGTCCTTGTATACATCAGCCATTCATCATCAAACAGATCCATTGCCTTATCGATATCCAAAAGGCTCATATTGGCTTCGAAATAACTCTTAAAATCATTGATGCATGCGAAGAAGCCGCGATGTGCTACCGCACGGATATCTAATTCGCTGCACTGGTCATTGATAATATCTCTGAACCAATATAAGGAGCTTGTATTCGCTGCTTTACATACCAAATCGATAAATAAGTCCTTCGCAAGCACATAGGTTTCTAAAGAAATGTTGCGTGATTTATAGTTACCGCGGTTTTTCTCGATTCCCAGCACTCCCTTTTGCTTATTCAGATTTAATACATCACATTCCATATATGCTTCCTTGGCGTTGTCTACACTTTGATATACCATCGTGATATCGGCACCGCTTTCCACATGCTTCTCTAACAGATCGGCATAGTCCATACGATAAATCATATGGCTCGGCACTAAAATCACATACGGATAATTCACTTGTTCGATCGCGTGCATATTATACATGTAACAAGCAATATCATGATTGTAGAAATCGGATTCCACATCACTGCGTGCCGGTAAAATATGCAGCTTACCGCGCTTAGAGTTGATATTATAATGACGTCCCGTACCTAAGTGTTCAATCAATGAACGCGGTTTATTTTTGATATGCACCTGAATATGGTTTACACCGCTGTTGCTGAGATTGGAAATCGGAAAATCAATCAGGCGATAGCGGCCGAGAAACGATATGGCACCTGCCGGACGATAATCCGTAAGTCCTTTGATCTGTACATTTAATCCTTCAAAATTTACTATTCCAAATGCGTTGCACATTTCAATCACCTCACTCGCTTCGAGATCAACTCGATATGTTCACTGTTCGGATCGCCGACAACTGCACCCGGATCAATCTTTACACCCTGCGCAATAATGGCACGATGAATTACCGCACCCTCGCCGACAACGACATTCGGCATCAGCACAGCATCCTCAATACATGCGTCCTTTGCGACCCTTACGCTTGTAAACAGCACGGAATTTTTTACATTGCCGTTCACAATACAGCCTTGATTAATATAAGAGTTTTCCACAGTCGCATCCTTGCCGATATATTGCGGCACCGTCGCCATATCCTCGGTATAGATTTTCCATGTGGAATCATTCAAATCCAATTCGTTGTTTTTATTCAACAAGTCCATGTTGGCTTCCCAAAGTGAGTCGATTGTGCCGACATCCTTCCAATAGCCCTTGAATTGATAGGCAAACAGACGTTTTCCTTCCTCCAGCATCTTCGGAATGATATCCTTACCGAAGTCATGATTCGACTGCGGATCGTCCATATCTGCCACAAGCATTTTTCTGAGCTGCTTCCAATCAAAGATATAAATACCCATGGAAGCCAAATTGCTTTTCGGATGCTTCGGCTTTTCTTCAAATTCAACGATACGTCCTTCTTCATCGGTATTCATAATACCGAAGCGGCTTGCTTCCTTCATCGGCACCGGCAACACAGCAATCGTTGCATCGGCGTCGCTTTGACGATGATAGGACAGCATTTTTGAATAATCCATTTTATAAATATGGTCGCCTGAAAGTATCAGCACATAATCGGGTGAATGACTGTCAATAAAGTCAATATTTTGCGAGATTGCGTCCGCAGTACCGCGATATACATCAAATGCTGCACCGTCTTTTTCACGAGGCGGCAATACGTATACACCGCTGTCGCGTGCATCCAGACCCCATCGGGAGCCTGCCGCCGCATAAGAATTCAACAGGACACTTTCATATTGTGTTAATACACCAACTACATTGATGTTGGAATTGGCACAGTTACTAAGCGGGAAGTCGATAATACGGTATTTGCCGCCGTAGTATACTGCTGGTTTTGCGATTTTTTTCGTGAGTGCCTCCAGTCTGGTACCGCGCCCACCGGCTAAAATCATAGCTAACATGTTATTTTGTCTCATTCACAAATCCCCCTTTCAAGGATTTCGTAAGCTAATTATACTGTTTTTTCAACTGAAATGCCATCGTTTTACGAATATTCTTATCGTTTTACCGATTTTTGTATGCGTTTTCAATCTTGCTTATGTAAAAACACTGAATATTCCAAACGAAGGTTTTGCTGCAGCGACAGCTCGCTGTTTTTTGTTCTTATCCTGTTTCTGATGTTTTCTCGTGAAGCTTTTTCTATTCGGCAAGCAGTTTTTGTGCTGCGGTCACAATTGCCATTTTATAGATTTCATCTTCATTGGCGCCGCGGCTGAGATCGTTTAACGGCTTTCGCATCCCCTGAAGTATCGGGCCGACTGCTTCAAAGCCTCCGAATCTCGCCATCAGCTTATAGCCGATGTTTCCGGCATCCAATGTCGGAAAGATAAACGTGTTTACCCTTCCTGCGATCGGGCTGTTGGGCGCTTTTAATTCCGCCACCTCCTGCGCCACTGCAGCATCCAGCTGCATTTCTCCGTCTACCTCATATGCCAACGGCAATCGCCGTAATCGCTTAATTGCTTCCTTGACCTTTTCTACGCTTTCTCCGGCACCGCTGCCGAAGGTACTGTACGACAACAGTCCGACTCGCGGCTCAATTCCGAATACCTGTGCCGTTTTCGCACACTGCATCGTGATATCGACCAGCTCATCAACGCTCGGATTGATATTCAGTGAACAATCGCCGAATATGTATTTGGTTGAGCCCTTTGTCATTAAAAAGCTGCTGGATACGATATCACATCCCTGTTTGGTCTTTATTAATTGTAGCGCAGCGCGAAGGGTTTCTCTTGTCGAAATGGTTGCACCGCCGACTAAACCGTCAACCTCATCCATCGCCAAGCACATCGTCGCAAAGTATTGCTCCTTTGCCAACAAATCGCAGCACTCAAGTGCACTCAGTTTGCCTTTGCGAAGCTCTACCATTTTCAGTATCATTTCATCCATCCGTCGATATTCATTTCGATCGCTGATTTCGACAGCGGACAGGTCAATATTGTTTTCCTTTGCCTTTTGGACTATTTTATCGCGAGGACCGTTTAAAACCGGTATTAAGATATGCTCCTTTGCCAATGCGGCTGCGGCCTTTATTACGCGCAAATCCCAGCCTTCGGTAAACATAATGTGCACATCTTTCCCCTTGATTATTTTTTTTAATTGTTCCATGCGTCGCCCTCTCTGTGTAAACGCTTACTTATATCTTATATTATACGATATTTTTTTCGGAAAAGGAAGCCTTTTCCTATTCTTTTCATAATTTATTACCTTGAAAATAATTTCACAGTATGTGCAGGCAGGTAAAGTCCCTTCATTTCGCAGGCGAAGATTTGATACTGCCCTCGTCAAAGAAAGGGTGTGTAATAAATCAGAAAGATATTGTCCGTTGAAACAATTTTTTATGTATCGCTGCGGTAAAACAAGGCCGTATATAGCGGCACATTCTATTGTATGTGCGAATCGCTGTGTTTATGTTGATTATTATAGGATTAATGTAGCTTGTAGATGCCGATGTACTTGAAGCCTAAGGCATATCGCTGTCATTTCACACAGGGATTGCGCTCAATAAATAACGGATGTGCACACAACACCAATGCTTCTGCTGTTTGATTCTGCTGCTGCAGCAGGTGATAAGCACATGTAAGGGTTGAACCGCTTGTGCATACATCATCAAACAGAAGCAGTCTTCGCTTGGGCAGGGGTATCGTTCGATCAAGCTGTATAATATCACCGATACTTAATCGCTGCTCATAGTTCAAGGCAGACTGCTTACGATTTTCGCTTTTATAAAACGGCTGCAGCTTTTTTAGTTTTAATATATCGCTCATTTCCTTTAATGCGTGAAAGCCGCGCTCCTGTGTCTTTTCTTTACTTGACGGCATCAGAAGCAGTGTATGCTTTCTGTAGCGTTTTTCGATATAGCGTTTGTTCTCATAAAGGAAGCAGCTTCGAAGTACGACATCTAGCCCTTCCTTATATTGAAACAGCATTCCTTCTATAAAATCATTGTATTCATAGAGTACATGCACCTTAAGCCGATCGATCTGATAGCTTTTTCGAAGCGGCATCAGCTTGCTTAAGCATTCACCGCATAATAAAGAATCACATTTCAGCCAGTGATAAAAATCCTGTTGTGCGTTGATGCTTTGTCCGCACACAAGACAGCGCTTCATGCGTTCACCGCCAGCTTTACCGTCTGCTGCTGCGGTGCCGTTTCGTTCATTTTTTGGATTGCACGGATACAGCGTTTGATATCGGTGGTGATCCTACGACATAGTAACAGCGCCTCTCCCTGCGGCATTTCGATGCTTCTGCCGACACGTCCGATTATTTGAATCAGGCTTGCTTCGTTGAATACGATATGATCGGCATGGAGCACCGCCACATAGATACCCTTGATCGTAATACCGCGTTCCAATACGGTCGTTGTTACCAACAGATCGTAGCGCTTGGCATGAAAATCGGCTATCGTTTTGTCTTTATTGTCACTTTGCGAGGTCAAGTGTGTACAGCGAAACAAGAGTCGCAGAGACTTTGCATAGCGTTTGGCTTCAAGAATCGTCGGTACAAATAACAGGACTTGAATTCCGGCTTTTTTACAGCGCTTTAAGAAGCGAATCACAAGCAATAATTGTATCGCTTCATAGGTATGTATGACTCGCGGCACAACAAGCGGATAACCATGCGGGCGCTGAAACAGCTCAACGATCGCCAGCTCTCCTCGACTTGCCTGCTTCAGCATTGCTTCATCCGGCGTCGCACTCAAGTACAGTCGCTGTCCTTTACAGGCATGCCCCGCTATCGTTTCCAACAGCTCATTACCGCGATAAGGAAATGCATCTATTTCATCCATGATCAATAAATCAAATACATTCGGATAGCGATACAGCTGATGCATCGTACATATAATTAAATCCCCATCGGTTTTTTCATGACAGCCTTCGCATACCGCAATTACTTCTAATGTCGGAAAGGCCTTTGCCATACGCTCTCTGATTTCAAGCACTACCTGCCTTCTCGAAATCGCAAAGCCGACCTTTTTTCCTTCGTTAAGATAACGCATGATACTGTCCATCACAAGCTCAGTTTTCCCTGCTCCGCATGCCGCATAAATAAGAATATCCTTTCCCCTTTGTTGATTCATTTTTATTTCCGCTACTGCCAGTTCTTGTGCATAGGTCAACGGATATTTTAATTCATATCGGCATTGGTGCTTTTTGGTTTTATATGTAACCGGCTTTATCGCTTCATCTGCATTGATTCTCCCAAACGCAATACACTTTCTGCAGTAGTATTTCTTTTGATAGGGATCGTATGCGAACAGTGTCTTTTCTTTATTTCCGCAGCGTTTACATTCCATATAGTTCCTCCTTTGTATTCGGCTTTTATGCTCTCTTATTAGTTATACAAAGGCATTTGGCTTTCCCCAAAAAATTTTATTGTTTTTTCTTTTTTTATCGTTCTGTTTTTCTCGATATCTGTTCCATTCTTATCGTTTGTTTGTTCGTATGTCTTGTTTTTATTACAATATTGTTTGTTGCTTCATCACGTGGGCTTTCATTTATAACGGCGGCAGAGCGGCAGTCGAACAGCTGAACGATTGAACGGTTGGATGATTGATTGTCTGCGATGGCATCGGCTTTTTTTCTCTGTAGGAGATTGCTTATGAGTAGTTGTAGTTATGTAGGTATCCTTTTAATTGAGCAAAACGGTACGGACTTGGCTTTTTTTCAGGCGCATTTCGATAAACCGGTATTTTTTTATTCTTACGATCAGCTGATGATGTATTGTGATTCGCATTGCCGTTGTCTGTTGGTGCCGCTTTATGCGCTGAATTTGTCGGTGTTTATTCATTTGGCGCAGTCTTTGCGGATTCCGATCGGTTTTTATGAGCAGCGCTGTCGTGAGTGGCAGTTTTATCGGCTGCAGGATATTTTACCGCATGAGCTGGCCTTGAGGCAGGGCGTAGATCATCATATGGTGTTGTTGAAAAGGGGATGCGAGCAGCTGCGGATTTTGAAGCAGGATATCATATATATTGAGTCGGATAAAATGTATGCGTATGTGCATACGGCAAAAGGGACACTGCGATTTCGCATGCAGCTCAGGGAGCTGTCGATGCGGCTGAATGATAAATGCTTTCAGCGCTGTCATCAGAGCTTTATCGTTAATATGAATTATATTTATTCGCTGAAGCGCTATGAGATTACGCTGCGCAACGGGGCGTGCATACCGATTTCAAAGGCGTATTCAAAGCAGGTTCGCAGTGCATTTCAGCAGCTTTGCGAGGTAGGGTAGGGACGGATTGGGTGTCAGCGAAAAGCACGCTCACTTGGGCTTGGGAAGCTATAGATTCGAGGTGAGGATTTCACTTATCGGAAGCAGCATCTTATTTCTCGGATGCTTGGCCTTGAGAATTGCTTTGGCTTTTCCGGTACTTATGTGCGTGTATATTTGTGTAGTCGTTATTGAACTATGCCCCAAGAATTGCTGGATATAGCGTATATCAATATCTTCGTTGTGCAATTCAGTAGCAAAGGTATGACGAAACATATGCGGAGTGATATGCATCGGTGCCCGGGTCGCTTCCGCATACTCATTTAGCATATTGCGTATAGATTGCTGTGACAATCGATTTCCGAGCTTATTTACGAGTAAGTAGGGGCGTGTTTTTATTCGCATTACGAGGTACAGATGAATCATATCACAAATTTTTTTGTCGCTG
Source organism: Erysipelotrichales bacterium (assembly GCA_910576855.1). GTDB lineage: Bacteria > Bacillota_I > Bacilli_A > Erysipelotrichales > Erysipelotrichaceae > C-19. The sequence goes on along the minus strand of CAJTJP010000004.1, from coordinate 6,782 downwards.
ATACACATAATTCTTTCTTTATTTCCTTTGCCCATAATGTGAATAGTACCTTCGTCCAAATCGATGTTTTGTATGTTTAGCTGTGTCACCTCGGATACACGCATGCCGGTTGAAAACAGCAACTCAATGGTAATAATGTTTCGCAGTGCCGCTTCTTTTTGATACATCGTTTGCGCTGTTTGATATTTCTCATACGCATAGCGTAGGATATTGTGGATGCAGCTTAATGGTATGGTTCTCGGTAACATAAGCGGCTCTTTGTGTTTGATCGTTATTTTGTGAAACGGATTGTTTACTATAATTTCTTCTGTTTCCATATACTTATAGAATGTTTTTATGCAGGCCGTCTTGCGTTTGGCGCTCTTGGGCTTGTAGTTTCTATATAGCATGGAAAGGTATTCACTGATGTCGTTTTTATTTAAGTAGTTTCTGTCGCGCATAAAGTGGCTGAACTGATTAAGGTCAATACGATAGGCTTTTATCGTTAAATCGCTGAGTCCCTTAAGGTTTTTACATCTTTCGATAAATTTTTCTTGTTCTTTTTTAATGTCAAGCATTTGATAATCCTCCTATTGTTTATGTTACTATTATGATAGCGGAGATGTGTTTTGTCTACTGTTACCGAAGGGTGAGTAAATTACTGATTTAGCACTTATTTGGATCACATAGCAATAGTTTTTTAAAGTATGATGCTGTTTTAGGTAATTATACATAAAGTGTATTGACACATAAGGATATTTTAGATAATATTTCATAGTGAACTAACGCATGAAGGATAACTATTAATTATCTAATATTAAGGTTATTAATAAGAGGAGAGAATAAAAATGAATAAAAATCTTAACGTAGGAATTACTTTTGATACAAAAGAGAATTATAATATCGAGGCAAATGATTGGAAGCATTCTGACTTTAGTACGCTTGCTGATATTACATATGTAAAAGAAATTATGCAATCCATGGGATTTAATGCTTCACTAATCGGTAATTTTAAAAATTTAAATAAAATGTTTATGAGCAATGAGCTAGTGAAATATGATATAATATTTAATACTGTTGAAGGCTTGTCAAGTAGAAATCGAGAAGGACTTATTCCGTCTTTTTTAGAGCTAAATGGTATACCTTTTACTGGATCGGATGCGTATTGCACCAATCTTGCTTTGAATAAAGCACATACAAGCATTCTAGCACAATATCTTGACATTAAGGTTCCACAATTTTATTTGATTAATAAAGAGTCTGATTTTCAAGAAGCTCTAAAAACGGTAAAAGGACCTTGGATCTTAAAGCCAAATTATGAGGGTAGCAGTTCAGGTGTAAATATAGCATATAATGAAAATGATATGCTTGAAGCAGCGTTGCGTTTATTACAAGAATATAATCAACCTATCTTGTGTCAAGAATATATTGATGGCAAGGAAATTGTAGTTTCTCAAATGCTTGATTTCGAAAATACACAGATTATAGGGGCAGCAGAAGTAGTTCGAAAAGATGGACAACCAATTGGTATATATGACTCAAAAGATAAATTTACTGACACATGTCAAAAAATTAGAGTTAATCTTCCGGAACAAATTTTGAATACCATGTATAACGCTAGTATAAAATTACACAAATTTTTAGGTTGTTATGACTATAGCAGAACTGACTTTAGAGTTGACAAAAATAATAACATATATTTTCTGGAGATAACACCTTTACCAAGTATAGGTCCTGGAAGTGGTTTTGTCAAATGCTGTGAGTTTGGAACAATGGAATTCGATGAAGTTTTATTCAGAATAATCTTGAATGCATATTATCGTTATAAGGAGAAACAAAATGTATATCAAAAAAGACACTACTACTATAAATGAAATAATCAAATGTATCGATTTACCTGCTTTTAAGGCATATGTTGATTATAATTTTGGAGAATACAGTTGTTATTCCGTAAATAATAAGAAATCTCATATGTTAATGTCGGGCGCTTTTATATATTTAACAGGAATGCCTGACAATTATATTCTAAAGGTATGCCAAAGCAAATTATCATCAGAAAAATTGGAAAGAGTTACTTTGATTGCATTAAATGATTTATGGGAGGCATATTTAAAAGGCATAAAATTAGATTTTATTCTACATAAGTTTAGATATAGAAGTAAATTAGTTCAATTTAAAAATACAACAAATGTTAAAGAAATAAAGGCTCAATATAAATTTATAAAAATTGATGAGTATATATTCTATGAATTGAAAAGAAATGAGTGGAGTAGAACCTTATGTTTATTATATAAGGATTATAATAAATTTAGAGTGCTAGGATCAGGATACGTCGCTTGTATAAATAATGAAATAATCAGTTGTGCCATATCTTACTTTACTTATAAAAAGGGGATAGAAGTTGCTATAGCTACTAAAGCTATTTATCAGAATAAAGGGCTAGCTACTTATTGTGCCAGTTTACTAATCTCGGATAATCTTGAAAAAGGATTTGAATGCAATTGGGATGCCACTAGTACGCATTCATTACATATAGCTAATAAGTTAGGTTATCAATTAAAAGAAAGATACGATGCCTATTATTTATATTTGGATCATCATGGTTTGCACAAAGAATGAGATGCTAAGAGTGTCTCATTCTTTGTGCAAACCGTGATATCAGGTAGAAGCGGAAGTAGCCGCTTTTTCATTATTTTAAACAATTAGGTCATCATTGACAATCCTCCCCTCGAAATAAATCATTAGCTGATTTGCGATACTCATCCAGTTATGCGGTGTTCCATTCCACTTTTTAGTGATATCCAAGATTGCCAAGTACAATGATTTTAATAAGGCATCATCGCTTGCGGATAAACAAAATATGCACTTAATTCTGCCCAATTCTCTCGCCATGATTTGATGCTGCTTGATATACGCTTTTCAAATCCTTCATGAATTCTCTGATGTCTTTATAGCTCACATAACGTGTGCTGTTGCGTATTTGATGGACGATACAACGTTGTACGATCGTCTGTGGATATACCGCTGTAATCGCTTGTGAAAAGCCATTCAAGCCGTCTACAGAACAGATCAGAATATCTTCTGTCCCTCTGTTTTTGATTTCATTCATTACACTTAACCAGAATTTACTGGTTTCAGCTTCGCCGATATACAGCCCCAATACATCTTTACATCCACTCATGTCAATGCCGATAGCGATATATACTGCTTTGTTTACTACACTTCCTTCCTTGCGTACATGATAATGTATCGCATCCATGAATACCATCGCATACAAGCGCTTTAACGGTCTGTTTTGCCATTCTCTGATTTCCGGCAGTATACGATCGGTAATACGTGATATCAAGGAAGGTGATACCTCTGCGCCATACATGTTTTTTATGAAATCCTCAATTTCTCTGTTACTCATACCTTTGGCATATAATGTGATGATTTGATGTTCGATTGAACCTAGATCCTTCTGATATTTTTTAACGACCTGTGGCTCAAATTCACCCTTACGATCTCTTGGAATCTTGATTGTTACATCACCATGTTCACTCCTCATACTTTTTTCAGAGAAGCCATTTCTTGAATAGTGTCACCCATTAGTTCACGAAACATGCTTGAAATATCATTTGTATCCTTTAAATCAAATTCTTTAATCAGTTCCTTTATTAATTCCTTTCTTTTGTTCATTAGAAAAACCTCCAATTTCATATTTTGTATTATGCAGCTTTTAAAGGCTTGCATAACCATTTATGTGTTGCCATTAATTGGTTAAGTTTATTCAAAAAATCTAATCGTACAAAAGTATATATTGTCTTTCATAGCCTTGATTAGAATTGGCAAAGGTGCGGTTATAATTGGAGATCTAACTTTTTTATTTAGTTTAAGCAAAGCATTATATTTCAAATGCTTTGCTATATATTCGTGACGCTGTTCCAAGTAACTATAGTTCCATAACGGACTTAATTTCTCCAAGCATCTTTCAAATTCACCTCTATGATAATACACTATTGCCCAATTCAAAATATGATATACATAAAAGACTGTTATACCTGCATTTATCGGCTTATTCATGATTTCATCAACAGCTTCCAATAATTCTTCTGCCTTATCTATATTTTCCTCTTTAATATAACATATCGCATCGTTAATATATAATGTGACTTCAGAGAAGGGCTCATTTTTATATTTCAATCCTTTTTTAAAAAACGTATGAGCTTTTTCATAATTATTTGTAAATAATAATTCATATAATCCACATGTATTATAGGGATAATGAGCATGATTATTGCCAATTGAGTCAAAAAGCTTAATACTCTTCTTCGCATTTTTTAAAATATTGTCTGAACGATTCAAATAAAGTGAGTCAGTTGCAATGTTATGCAATACTTCAGCCTGTTTTACCAATTGTCTTGTTTTATAAAAGTATCGTTCCGCTTCTTCATACATAGGTATTGATATTTCTTCATAAAAAACAAGACTTGCTTTTTTTAACAATGAATAATAAATGTCTTCATATTTGTTTTCTTTAGCTATTGTTAATGCATTCGTGAAATATAAATTCTTTTTCTCAGTATCTCTTAAAAGGTCATACAAAGAAGCAAGTAACGAAAGTACTTGACAATATAAATAATTAAAATGTTCTTTATTCTCTATTTCTCCCTTTAAATTCTTAACTATATTCATAGCTTCTTGATAATCTCCGTGCATATAACAGCAGTATGCACAATTTAATTTGATAGCAGGAATATCATTAAATTTACCATCTTCTTCTAATAACTTAACGCATTGCTTATAAATTGTAATAGCATCTGAATAATGAGAACACATTTGCTTGATAATAGCTTTAGATTTAGTAATTTCGTAGATGATATCTCTTTTGTTTGTTTTCAAAAAAGAACAACGCTCTAAATTAGTTAGTATATAATTGATCATTTCTTCTTCACGTATAAAATCTGATATTTCCTGATACAACCGCATTAAAGTTACAGCGTATGGAATGGCTTCATTCATGTTACCAGATTCTTTAAAATGATAGAATACTGGAAAAGTATCTTCAATTATCTCTTCTATATTATTTTTGGTATGTTTATTCGACTTTGTGCGCAGCCTTTTTTGAAAATATTTAGCTAAAATGTTATGCCACTCAATTTGCTTACCTTGATTAATTTTTTCTTTGATGATTTTATATGATTCATTATTTTCAAATAAATAAAGATTTTCTTCTTCATGTTTAATCAACACCGAGATTTCCTCTATTTCAGATAGAATTTCATTTGCATTTTGAATATCGAAAGATTCCGACAAAAATAAACTGCTAAATTTTTCGCCGATAACTGTAGATTTTAATAAGACTTCCTTTAGGCACTCATCTAATCTATTATATCTATCAAGAATATGGTTTTTAAGAACGTTTTTTAATATCCCTTTCTTAATTTTTTTACAATAAAATTTATTATCAATTGCATATATTATATTTTTGTTTTTTAAATGATTAACAATAATGTTTATGTACATTATATTGCCGAAAGATGCATCTCTTATATAGTTTATATCATCGCGATTGATTTTAATATTACCAAAGACATGTTTTAGATAACTATCTACTTCATTCGTGTTTAAGCTTTTGAATGAAATGATTTCAAAAGATTGCGGTGGAAATTGATAAAATAAGTTTATCAATTCTGGTTTATCGTCACTATCATATTCAAATATAATAAAAATTTGTTTTTCTGGAAAGCAGAGTAAACAATTCATAACAATATCTTGGCATAGTAATAATAACTCATGTTCATAAGACTCAATGTTTTGAAAATATAATATTATTTTATGTTGACAGCATTTAAGTATTTCTTTTTTTAGAAATTCAGTAAAATCTATTTGTAGTATTTCATCGGAATATGAATTTTTAATAGAAAATGCCTTAAGAAGAGGCTCATATATAAAACTTGATTTGCCAAAAGATTTAATTCTGACAATTTCTCTGCCGCAATCTAATAAAAAACGTTCGATTACTGTTTTTTTTCCCATTCCCTGCTCTCCATAAATTAGGACGGCTTTGGATTCTAGCATATTTTCAAATAAATTTTTCAATTGTCGATATTCAGTGATATTGATATTATCAAATATATTTTTAATTCTTATAGTATTATTTCTCTTGTCATCTGACTTGTAATCTTTTTTTTCATTCATCCCTCTTACTTTAGCGTATATAAGTTCTGCTAATTGTATAGGAGAATAATTATTGGCCTCTATATATCCTATGCTATCTTGTAAGCCAGGCACTCTGATGTTTTCAAAACGTACTGGTAAAATATATTGTTGGAATTCATTCAATTTAGTATTCATGTTACGATCTAATGCTGATGAAAACTCAAGTTTCGTCCAAATTTTGTCGACATAATCTTTCGAAATAAAAGGTATAAAGTATAGTGCATCTTTATAGTATATTTGATCTAAATATTGGCTTAAATTTTTTCCCCAAAGATTTACAGTTTCATCTAAATCATAAAAATACTTGATATTTAATTCTTTCAATCTAACAGCAACTTTTTCAACATAATCTCTTTGCTCTCCTGCAAAAGACAGAACAACTTCGTACTTATAATCCATTTAATCACTTCCTTTTTTTAATGGCCTATTTATATGAAAATAGTAGTTGTTATCACATGTAATAAGAGTATAATTAATAGTTATCCTTCATGCGTTAGTTCACTATGAAATATTATCTAAAATATCCTTATGTGTCAATACACTTTATGTATAATTACCTAAAACAGCATCATACTTTAAAAAACTATTGCTATGTGATCCAA